>NZ_JASLFG010000011.1:0-89742 GCF_030150775.1 Aquitalea sp. | reverse complement strand
GGTCGGCCAGTGTCAGACAAGCCAGGCTGCGCTCGCCCGGTGGCCAGGCCTGATACAGGCCGGGCTCGGCCTGGGCGACGCCACTGTGTCGTTCGGCCAGAAAGCGGATGACGCGGTCGATATCGATATCCGGCCCGCATTCCTGCCCGCTCTTGCGCGTGCGTTCCGGTGCCAGCGCCTGAAACTGGCGGCGCAGGCGGCGGGCCAGCGGCAGCAGGCGGTCAGGCAGGGCTGCCGGCACGGCGTCGCGCGGCAACATGGGCAGCAGGCGGCAGTGATCTTCCACCAGTCTTTGCTGTTTCCAGTTCCATTCCGGCAGCATCAACCCAGCCCCCAGCGGGGTGTCGTCATAAGCGGCGGCGGGGAGATCCAGATCAAACTTCAGCTTGCCACCCTTGGTGTGGGCGTCCTGTGCCAATGACAGGCGGTTCATGTCCTCGGCGGCAGCGGCGGCGTTGTCGTCGTCATCCTCGTCGGTATGGCGGTTGACCTTGACGTACTCGTCCCAGGTAAACAGGCTTTCGGCGCGGAAGATCATCAGCATGCCGTTCTTGCGTTCATCCTGCACCACGCGCTGGGCGCGGTAGCGACGGCGCTGGCGCTGCTGTGGCTTGCTGCGCTCACCACTTTGCTGCGGGTCCTGCGCGGTGGACGGCGCGGTGTGGTCCAGCGTGGGCGGGGCCGGGTGCAACCATAGTGGCAAGGGGTAAGGCGGGCGGGCGGGCGGCGGAGTGTCCAGCGCTTGTTGCGGCTGCAGCAAGGCCTGGCGGATGGCGCGCTCCCAGGCGGCTTCGGGCACGGGCAATCGGGCAGGATCTGGCCGCTGCAATAGATGTGCAGCCACCAGACGCTGATAGCTGGCGGCCAGGCCGGGCATGGCCGCCAGGCAGTCGGCTGCGGCCTGGCGGTTGGCATTCAGCCAGTCGCCGTCGGGCCGGGCGCTGGCGGCCAGTGCCATCAGCCAGAAATACAGTTCGCGATTAAGTGCCGCATCAGCAAACAGGTCGATTTTTTCCGGCAGGTAGAAGGCCTGATGGTCGGACCAGGCCAGCTCCACCCGCTCGCCGGTACCGGATATGCGTTCCAGCCAGCGGCGGCGTGCGCCGTGTTCGGTACCGACGGTGGAGCGCAGCGCCAGTGCCGGGTCCCCACCCATGGCACGGAAGAACATGGGCGCAACAGCGGCTACCTGCTCCAGCCGCACGGCTGCGGCGCTGTGGCCGCGATAGGCCGCGCGCTTGACCAGCTTGTCCCACCAGCCGCCGACGATATCTTCCATGACAGGCCCCGCTCAGGCAGGAAACTGGGTGTGAATGATGGCCAGCAAGGCGGCCACGGTGTCCGGCTCGTCGCTGAGCGGCTCGGCCAGTGCAGTGCGGCAGGCCAGGGCTGGGGCCATGCCGGCTGCCATCAGCTTGGCGGCATACACCAAGAGTCGGGTGCTGACCGATTCGTCCAGATCGTAACCGGACAGGCGGCGCAGTTGCCCGGCCAGTGTCACCAGCTGCCGGGCCTGTACATCACCCAGGCCGGATTCCTGCATTACCACCTGCAGCTCCACTTCGGCAGACGGAAAATCGAAACTCATGGCGATAAAACGCTGGCGTGTACTGGGCTTGAGGGTTTTGAGCACATGCTGGTAGCCGGGGTTGTAGGACACCACCAGCATGAAGCCGGGCGGTGCCACCAGCACTTCGCCGGTACGTTCGATGGGCAGGATGCGGCGGTCATCGGTGAGTGGGTGCAGCACCACGGTGGTGTCCTTGCGGGCTTCCACCACTTCGTCCAGATAGCAGATGCCGCCCTGGCGCACCGCACGGGTAAGCGGGCCGTCGCACCATACCGTTTCGCCATCGCCAATCAGGTGGCGGCCCACCAGATCGGCAGCGGACAGGTCGTCATGGCAGGACACGGTAATCAGCGGCAGGCCCAGCCGGGCGGCCATGTGGGCAACAAAGCGGGTTTTGCCGCAACCGGTAGGGCCTTTGATCAGCACCGGCAGCTGTTGCTGCCAGGCAGCTTCGAACAGCTGGCATTCGTCGCCCTGCGGCTGGTAGTAAGGGGCGGAAACTTCGGGGCGCAGTGGTGCGTTCATGACATGTCCTCAGCGAAAGCTCAACAACAGCACACCGGTCACCAGCAGCAGCCAGCCATGTACGCTGGCACGCAGCCAGCGCGGTGCATGGCGCAGGCCCATGTAGTGCTCGATGACCGCCCAGCCCTTGAGCCAGGCAAAACCCAGCACCAGCGGTGCCAGCCAGTGTTGCGATAGCTGGCCGCTTTCGGCCAGTGCGGCCGCCAGTAGAGTCAGGCCACTCAGCCAGGCCCACAGCAGCCATTGGGTAAGGGGGGCAGGTGTGTTCATATCGCCAACGATACCGGCCATCCCCTGCCATGGCCTTGATTCGAGATAAGCCCTGCCAACAAACTGCGCCAGCTGCGCAACGGCACCAGCAGCCACCAGAGACCGCTGGCTGCCATTAACAACACCATGCAACGCACCCGGGCCAGGACACGCCGCATCGTCAGTACAAGTAAGGCCGGAGCCAAGGTTTTGTCAGCGGTTTTTAACGCGCCACGTAGACCAGGGCAAACAGTACAATCCACACCAGATCCACCATATGCCAGTAGGCGGCAGCAGTTTCCACCCCGGCAATGGCCTCGCCGGCATAGCGTCCGTCACGTGCCTGCCACCACACCGCTGCCACAATCACCATGCCCAGTACCACATGCAGGAAGTGAAATACGGTGAGCGACAGGTAGAACATCCAGAAATCACTGCTGGACAGGGTGATGCCGGCGGCAAACTTGCCACCCAGCTCAAAGGCCTTGAGAACCAGGAAACCGCCACCGGCCAGCATGGTCAGCAGCAGCCAGCGTCGGCCATTGCGCTGACGGCCCAGTGCAAAGGCGCGTACCGCCGCCACGATGGCGGCACTGCCGGCCAATAGCAGCAGGGTATTGAGCGTGGGCAATAGCAAACCCAGATGTTGCTGGCCGCCAGCAAACAAGGCCGGATCGCGCCAGCGGTGGTAGCCGTAGACCAGAAAGAACACGCCGAACACCGCTAGCTCGGCCAGGATGAAACACCACATGGCCAGGTCTCCCGGCACATGGCGACTCTGCGGTATATCTTCCAGCACCAGACTGTCGGTACGCATCAGCTATCTCCAATGAAAAAGCGGCCCACCAGGGGCCGCTTGCTTGCTTTAACACTCAGTCTTCGCGCTTGCCGGTGACAAAGAAGCTGATTACATACAACACCAGACCGCTGAAGAAGGACAGACCGCACACCAGACGCGCCCAGTACAGCGGCATGATGTGGTCCTGCGTTTCCATGAAGGACAGCGGGGTGCTGGACATGCGTTGCAGCCATACCTGGGTGGCACCGGCAGCAGTCAGGAACAGCGTGATGCCGACAATGGACAGGGTCATCACCCAGAAGGCCAGTTTTTCCACCTTCTGCGCTTGCGGGCTATTGGCTTCGCGGCCACGCAGCAGCGGCATGGTGTAGGAAATCATGGTCAGCACCACCATGGCATAGGCACCGTAGAAGGCCATGTGACCGTGCGAAGCGGTAAGCTGCGTGCCGTGAGTGTAGTAGTTGACCACCGACAGCGTACCCAGGAAGCCCCATACACCAGCGCCCAGGAAGGACATCACACCAGTACCCAGCGCCCACAGCGTGGCGGCCTGGTTGGGGTGGGCACGACGACGACGTTTCACCATATTGAAGGCAAACATGGTCATCATGAAGAAAGGCACCGGCTCCAGCGCGGAGAAGATGGAACCCCATACCTGCCAGTAGGCCGGCGTACCGATCCAGAAGTAATGGTGACCGGTACCGATGATGCCGGTAATCAGGGTCATGGCGATGATCAGGTACAGCCATTTTTCGATGATTTCACGGTCCACGCCGGTAACCTTCACCAGCACGAAGGCCAGCATGGCACCCATGATCAGTTCCCACACGCCTTCCACCCACAGGTGCACCACCCACCACCAGAAGTACTTGTCCAGCACCAGGTTGTTGGGATTGACGAAGGAGAACAGGAAGAAGATGGCCAGGCCCCACAGCCCCAGCAGCATCACGATGCTGATGCTGGTCTTGCGGCCGGACAACAGCGTCATCGACAGGTTGAACAGGAAGGACAGCGCCACCAGCACAATGCCCACCTTGGTGATCAATGGCTGCTCCAGATAACCGCGCCCCATGGTGGGCAGCAAGTCGTTACCGGTGAGATGGGCCAGTACGTTGTACGGCAGGCCCAGGTAGCCAACGATGGTCAGCGCACCGGCCACCAGGAACACCCAGAAGGTGATGATGGCCAGTTTGGGGCTATACAGCTCGCGCTCGCACTCTTCGGGAATCAGGAAATAGCCTGCACCCATAAAGCCGAACAGCAGCCATACGATCAGCAAATTGGTATGCACCATGCGGGCAGTACTGAAGCTGATGGCCGGGAACAGGAAGTCACCCTTCACATACTGCAGGCCGATGATCAGGCCAAACAGGATCTGGCCGATGAACAGGCCGATGGCTGCCATGAAATAGGGCTTGGCCACCGCCTGCGAGCGGTACTTGATCTGGGCTGGCGCGCGGGCTTGTTCAGCCGCCAGCGCAGCCGCGCTTGCATTGCTCATGTTTATCTCCGTAAGCGATTGGTCTGGTGCGATCAGCCCTGGATATTGGGCGGCCAGTTATTGGTATTGATCTCGGAGGTGTATTTCAGGAAAGCCACCACATCGTCCAGCTCGCCATCATTCAGGTGGAACTGCGGCATCTGGCGACGACCCGGTACATTGGTGGGCATGGCCTTCATCCAGCCCTTGATGAAGTCGGGACCACGGCGCACATAGACATTACCCAGTTCCGGCGCAAAGAATGCACCCTCACCCAGCAAGGTGTGACAGCCGCCACAATTACGCGTCTCCCAGATCTTCTTGCCGCGCACGGCCGCATCGGTCAGCTTGGCCTTGGCGTTATGACTGGGCAGGGCCATGGTGGTATCCAGCGTCAGCCCCAGGAACAGCAGAAAAAAGAACACCGACCCACCGTAAAAGATGTTGCGGGCCGTCGATTTGGTGAAGCTCGCGCTCATCACGTCCTCCTCAAAGTGCTTGCACCGGCAAGTCCGGTACCTGGACCGAAATGTACGGATTCAGGCATCCATATAGCATTGATTCGTATCAACGATTCCCGGTCGCCCTCCTCCCTACACTGGCGACATCACCATCTGGCAAGCATTTGCCCGGGAGTCCACATGCACCGACCAGCCCTGCCCCCCCTGCCTCACCCCGACACCACCAGCGCTACCCCCTCCGCCGCCAGCACCACCGGCCTTGCCCCTGGCAGCGTCTGCCTGGTGGGGGCCGGCCCCGGAGACCCCGACCTGCTTACCCTGCGCGCGGTACAACGCCTGGGTGAAGCAGACGTGGTGCTGTACGACCACCTGCTGGGCCCACATATACTGCGACTGGCACCACCGCAGGCCAGTCGTATCTGCGTGGGCAAGCGCGCCAGCCGCCACACCCTGCCCCAGGCCGACATCAACCGGCTGCTGATTGACTTTGCCCGCAGCGGGCAGCGGGTGGTGCGGCTCAAAGGAGGCGACCCCTTGCTGTTTGGCCGTGGTGGCGAGGAAATGCTGGCACTGGCCGAAGCAGGTATTCCCTGCGAGGTCGTACCCGGCATCAGCGCGGCACTGGGCGCAGCCGCCGCGCTGGGACTGCCGCTGACCGACCGCGATCACGCCCAGGGCTGCACCCTGGTCACCGGCCATCGCCGCCAAGGTGAAAGCACGCTGGACTGGACCCAGCACAGCCAGCCCGACCAGACGCTGGTGGTCTACATGGGACTGGGCGAGGCCAGCCATATTGCCAGCCAGTTGCTGACGCATGGCCGCGACCCGGCCACCCCGGTGGCCATCGTGGAAAAAGCCTGCAGCAGCGCGCAGCGCTGTGTATGCGGCCAACTGGAACAGCTGCCACAGCTGATTGCCGATGCTGCCATCAGCACACCGGCCCTGCTGGTGATTGGCAAGGTGGTCACACTGCACCAGCAACTGCTGGCCTTGCGCCAGCAGGCGATGATTTCTTGATCCGGGTCATTCAGGCCGCAGCGCCAGCCAGCAATACTGCAGGCATACCCCCCACACCTCGAGACCACGCATCATGAACGCCATTTCACAGCTCACCCAGCAACATCGCTTGTGCGATACCGACTTTGCCCTGGCCGAAGAAGCCGTCCGCCATGCCGACTGGCCGAAGGCACGTGCCGTGTTCCAGGCCTTTCACAATGCCATGCTGCAGCATTTTTCCCTGGAAGAAGACAGCCTGTTTCCAGCCTTTGAAGCCGCTATCGGCAGCAGCATGGGGCCGACTGCCGTCATGCGTAGCGAGCACGCGCAGATGCGTGCACTGATGCAAGACATGGTGCAGCTGCTATCATCCGAACAGGCCACAGACTATCTGGGCTGTGCCGATACGCTGCTGATCCTGATGCAGCAACACAACATGAAGGAAGAAAACATTCTCTACCCCATGTGCAGCCAGCAGATTGCCGACTTCGACGCCATGGTCAACGCAGGAAGCGCAGCATGAGCCCGCGTGACCTGCGCCACCTGCCGGCACCGCAACCGATGGAAATCATCCTGGACGAAGCCGATCTGCTGGCATCCGGCCAGGAAGCAGCCTACATCCTGCCGCACCACCCCAGTCCACTACTGCCCTTGCTGCAGCAACAGGGGCTGGACTTCCGCTTCGAGCTATCCGGTGACGGCGGCGTCATTCTCATCCTGAGCCGGCCATGAGCCAGGCTTGGCTGTCTTACGAAGCTGCCCCGCCGCCATGGCTGCCGGGCAGCTTTTTTGCGGCCAGCCTGTCATGGCTGCTGGTTACCGGGCTAACCCTGCTGCTGGGCAGCACAGTGATGCCCAACCGCTTTGATCCGCTTATCGTCACCCTCACCCATCTGCTAGCACTCGGCGTACTGGGCAACACCATGCTGGGTGCGCTGCTGCAGCTGCTGGCTGTGGCCGCTGGCGTTGGTACGCCCCGACCGCATGCCCTGTGGTGGCGCACCTTTCCGGCCTGGCAGGCCGGTGTTGCCAGCCTGTGCTGGGGCTTCAGCCACGGTTTCAGCCCCCTCTGGCTGGCTATCGGTGCACTATTGCTATGCTGTGCCGGACTGGCCCTGCTGTGGCATGCAGGCTATGGCCTGTGGCGCAGCCCTGCCCGGGACGCCACCAGCCAGGGCCTGCAGCTGGCGCTGGCCGGGCTTGGCCTGGCACTGTCGCAGGGCCTGCTGCTGGTGCTGACGCTGGGTGGCCACATCAGCCCACCCTTTCTGCCGCTGCTGCACAGCCACGTATTGTGGGCGGGCCTGGGCTGGCTGCTGGCCTTGCTGCTGGCTGTCAGCCAGACCGTGATGCCGATGTTTCTGGTCACACCAGCCTTTCCCAGCCGAACCCGCTGGCTGATACCAAGCCTGCTGGCCTTGCTGGCCGGACTCAGCCTGCTACTGCTGTGGCAACCCTCCACGGCAGAATGGCTGCTGGTACTTGCCTGTATTCCAGCAGCCTGCTTTGCCATTCTCACCTTGCACCAGTTGCGCGCCAGCCGCCGCCGACAGGACCCTTTGTGGCGCAGTTGGCTGCTGGCCACGCTGTGCCTGTTGCTAACCCTGCCACTTGCTATCGCAGGCCTGTATTTACCTGCGGCCAGCAGCAGCCTGCCGCTATGGTGTGGCGTACTGTGGCTGGGTGGCATGGGGCTGGCAGCGGTTCTGGGCATGCTGGGCAAAATCGCACCGTTTCTGGCCTGGCTGCATCTGCAGCGCCTGCAGCCACCACGCGGCGCACTGCCACGTACTCATGGTTTTCTATCCGAACAGACTGTTGCCCGACTCACTGGCCTGCATGCTGGCTGGCTGCTGCTGGCATTGGCCTGGTGCCGCTGGCCGGCCATCTGGCAGACCCCGCTGGCCATCTGCACCTTGCTGCTGGCTGGTGCAGCCGCCTGGCATGGCTGGAAGCTATGGCAGCTTTATCGGCAAGTACGGGCGGTTTGCCTGGCACGGCATACCGATAGCACACTCAGCACCTCCCGCTAAAACCTGACTCAACCTTGACCCGCGCCCAGCCTGGGCGCGTCACCTCACACCCCACAAAATCTCAGGTTCAGCACATGGGCACATTTGGCGGTAGATTTATATCGCAATACGATATATATTTAAGTGGCAGCGCCTTGCTGCCAAGGAGATCGCCATGAACCTGCAACATCCGCTACAGATGATTTACTCGTCGCACCATGGGTGGGACCAGCTTGGCCAGCGTCATCCGTCCGTTGCCCATAGTTTCGTGAAAATCGTGCTGCCTGCCTCGCTGTTTGCCGCAGGCATGGTGCAATACGCCGCGGTTTATCACGCGGATAGCTATGCCCCCGGCGTACCAATGCAAAACTGGCAGCAAGCCAGCCTGATCCTGCTGCTGACCAGTTGGCTGGCCGTGGCACTGATGGGCTGGGTAATCCGCCAGTCGGTGCATGCCGCCAGTCGGCCAGCCTTTGCCGATTGCTACCGTCTGGCCGCGCTGGTACCGCTACCGATCTGGCTGTCGGCACTGTCTTTGCTGCTGCCTTATCCGCTATTGAACATGAGCTGCGCCGTGCTGGGCCTGGCCGCTTCTGCCGGATTGCTCTACCACGGGCTGGATGCCTGGTTCGAACACGATGACTCGGTCCACACCTTGTCGCTGGCCTATACCATCTTCGCCATTGGCGCGCTGGTGTGGCTGTTTGTCGTGGCCCTGCTGCTACTGCCCTTGTTGTAAACCGGAGTACACCACGTGAACATCAGCCTGCAAGCCCTGCAACGCTACACCCCCGGCAACACGCCGGCTTTCCTGATCGGCAGCGAGCCCGCTGCCGGTCTTTCCACAGACATTGCCCGTCGCCTGCGCTGGCTGCCGGCACTGTCGCCGGCCCCCGGACTGGCAGCCTGGCTGCAATTGCGTGAAGAGCGCTGGAGCCAGTTTTGCGAAATCTACTGGGCAGTACTGCACAACAATCCCCAGCGCTGGGACTGGCTGGCGCGCATGGCCCGTGGCAATGGCATCATCCTGGTATATGCCGAAAGCGACGTCCATCTGAGCGCCGCACGCGCACTAAAACAGTTTCTGCGACAACAGGATGACATGCCTGTGCACTATGCTTCGCCGGTATGCTATGCGGCCCAGTTCGGCAGCGGCGGGCTGATGTGATAAGGTGAACAGCTTCTTTGTTAGCCTGTGCCACTCCCTGTCCACCATGACTGTTCCCGTACTGAGCAAGCAGGATTTCGAACGCCTGGCCGATTTTCGCTACCGCCTGCGCCAGTTTTTGCGTTTTAGCGAAGAACTGGCGCAGGCGCATGGCATCACCCCGCTGCAATACCTGCTGTTGCTCCAGGTGCAAGGTTATCCGGGGCGGGAATGGGCCACGGTGGCCGAACTGGCCGAACGCCTGCAGTCGCATCATCACAGCGTGGTCGGCCTGATCAAGCGCTGCGAGGAACAGGAACTGCTGAAGAAAACCCCTGGCCGCCAGGATGGCCGCCAAGTGGAAATCAGCTTGCTACCCAAAGGGCAGGAGCTGGTAGCCAAGCTGGCCGCCCTGCACCGTGAGGAACTGCTGCTGCTGAAAGACCTGGGCGGTGCCCAGTCGCTGGACCTGCTGCAGAACATTCACCGCAGCCTGCAAAGCTGAGGCCAGCAACTGGCGGGCTCTGGCTGTAAAAAATATCGCTACACGATAGAATAGTCCACCACCATCCCACCCACCACATCATGACTGCATCTGTTGTTCCTGCGCGCCGCCATGCCTGGCTGCGCGGTTTTCTGCCAGCCCAATTACTGGCCGGTCGGCGTGAGCGGCTGTACGGCTGCCTTGGTGCCGGCATCGGCCTGCTACTGACCGAACTGGTCAGCCGCGCGGCCCTGGGCAGTGCTATCCCGTGGTTTATTGCCCCGATGGGTGCCTCTGCCGTACTGCTATTTGCCGTACCATCCAGCCCGCTGGCCCAACCCTGGTCGATTCTGGCCGGCAATCTGGTTTCTGCCATCATCGGCGTGGCCTGCGCCCGCTACATTGCCGACCCCGGCCTTGCCGCCAGCGTGGCCGGCGCACTGGCCATTGCCGCCATGTTCCAGCTGCGTTGCCTGCACCCGCCTGGCGGGGCAGTCGCCATTACCGCCGTGCTGGGCGGCCCTGCCATACAGGCGCTGGGTTTCCAGTTTGTGCTGTGGCCGGTGCTGGCCAATTCGCTGTTACTGCTGGGCGTAGCCCTGCTGTTCAATAATGCCCTGCAGCGCCGCTACCCGCACCTGCCGACCGACAGCGCCAACCCGCACCACACACGAGACCCGCTCCCCAGTGAACGCCGTGCCTTTAACCAGCAGGATCTGCACCAGGCACTGGCCAGCTTTGGCGAAGTGCTGGACGTGAGCGAAGACGATCTGGCCGCTATCTTCACCGCCGCCGAACAGCAGGCGCAGAAACGCCGCTTTGGTGCCATCCGCTGTGGCGACATCATGTCGCGTGATGTGGTGTCCATCCAGCCGGAAGCCAGCCTGCAACAGGCCTGGAACAAGCTGGCACATCACAAGGTAAAGGCCTTGCCGGTCATCGATGCTGCCGGTCGCTTGCAGGGTCTGGTTTCCCTGCATGATTTCTTCCTTCCGCACCACCAAGTAACAGGAGTACCGCATGCAGCCAGGCTGGATGGGCAGGTGGCCGACATCATGAGCCAGCCAGCCCGCAGCCTGCAGGCCACCCAGCCCATCAGCGAGCTGGCGCTGGCCTTTTCCGATGGCGGCATGCATCACATGCCGGTGATTGATGCGGATGGTCAGCTGTGCGGCATGATTACCCAATCCGACCTGATTGCCGTGCTGTTCAAGCAATAAGAGTCACCAACAAAAACCCTGCGGCGGCGTTGTGCCTGCTTGCCGTACCCTTGTACTGTCAGCATCGGCGCGCCTTGCCCCAGGAGCGCTGCGCCTTTAGCCGCGGTAAGCCAGTCCGCCTTGCCGCCCCGCTCCTGCCGGCAAGGCCGTTTGTCTTGACGCGAATCATTCCCATCCTGTGGCGAGACTGGCCATACTGGGCCATCACCACCCGATCGAGTTTGCCATGAACACCCAGCCCCTCCCTCCCCCCCTGCTGCGCGCCCCACACCGCATCGCCTTTCTGTTTGGCATGCTGCTGGCACTGTTGCTGTTTGCCGCCTGGTTTGCCGAACTGGCCTCGCGCCTGGGCAGCCACCCCATCCAGCCGGCAGTCCCCGCCGTAATGGCGCATGGTTTCCTGATGCTGTACGGCATTTTTCCCTTTTTCATGACCGGCTTCATCTTCACCGCCGGTCCACGCTGGCTGGGCGTGCCGGCACCTTCGCGCCGGCGCTACCTTGGCGTACCGGCCTTGCTGGCCAGCGGCCTGTTGCTGTGGCTGGCCGGCCTGGGCCTGGGCCGAGCCTGGCTACTGACCGGGCAACTGCTGTACAGCAGCGGTTTTCTCGGACTGACGCTGACCTTTGCCCAACTGATATTGCGCAGCCAGCAAGCCAACCGCCTGCATGCGTGGATGGTGCTGTCCGGCTTTGTGCTGGGTTTTGCCGGCCTGCTGGCCGCGTTGTTCTGGCTGTATAGCGGCAATGCTACCGGCTGGCTGCTGATGCGCGACCTGGCCTTGTGGGGTTTTCTGCTGCCGGTATTCCTGACCGTCTGCCACCGCATGCTGCCCTTCTTCACCGTGAGCGCCATGCCCGAGATTCCGGCCTGGAAGCCGGACTGGCTGCTGTGGGCGCTGCTGGCTGGCAGCTGGCTGCATGGCCTGCTGTCCATGCTGGGTGTCACCACCCTGCCGGCGGACCTGCCCTTCTGCCTGCTACTGGCTTACACCAGCTGGCGCTGGCAGGGCTGGCGTACCGGTCAGGTAAAACTGCTGTGCATGCTGCACCTGTCCTTTGCCTGGCTCCCGGTCGCCTTCCTGCTGTTCAGCCTGGCCGGCGTGCTGCCCGCCAACGCACTGGGGCTGGCTCCACTGCATGCGGTCACGACCGGCTTTTTCATCAGCATGGTGATTGCCTTTGTGTCGCGGGTGTCGCTGGGTCACGCCGGGCAGCCGTTGCAAGCGCCGACCTGGCTATGGCGTCTGTATCTGGCGGTGCATGGCATGGCCGTGCTGCGGGTGGCCACCGACTGCCTGCCGGCTGGCTGGGCCGCCGGCCTCTATGTACTGACGGCCATCAGCTGCCTGCTGTTACTGCTGTGCTGGAGCCTGCGCTTTGTCCGGCTCTACCTGAAAGCTCGCAGCGACGGTCAACCGGGCTAGTGCATCTTGCTTCACCTGCAGGCAGCGGGCAGATAAAATGCCGCCACGGTGGCTGCTGTGGCGGCCTGATATGCGAATGAACCGGTAAATGAACAGATGGACCAGCAACTGAAAATCGAAGACCTGCAACTGGGTGATGGCAAGGAAGTGGTACGTGGTGCGCTGATCACCACCCACTACACCGGCTGGCTGGAAGATGGCAGCAAGTTTGACTCGTCCCACGACAAGGGCAGGCCTTTCCAGTGCGTGATTGGCACCGGACGGGTGATCAAGGGCTGGGATATCGGCCTGATGGGCATGAAGGTGGGCGGCAAGCGCAAGCTGTGGGTGCCTGCAGCCCTGGCCTACGGCGAGCGGCAGATTGGCACGCGCATTCCGCCGCATTCCAACCTGCTGTTTGAAATCGAAGTACTGGAAGTCCTTACCCGCGACGACTAGACCGGCTCAGCGGCCTGGCTGCGCAGCCAGCATCGCGACTTGTGCGGCAATGTCATCCAGCACGCTGGCCCAATCGCCCGCTGCGGGCTGGCGAAACAGCCTCATGCTGGCATACCACGGGCTGTCGTCCCGGCCCAGTCCCCAGCGGAAATCCGGGTTGAACGGCAGCAACAGCCAGCACGGTTTGCCCAGCGCGCCAGCCAGGTGCGCCACCGAGGTATCCACGCTGATCACCAGATCCATCTGGCTGATCAGCCCGGCGGTATCCTGCAGGGTATCCAGCTGTGCGGCATGGTCGGTGATGCCGGCAGCAGCCACGTCCACCGGCGCTTCGCGGTATTCGCGCTGCAGGCTGTGCCACTCGGCATCCAGTTGCAGTAATGCGGACAGCGCCGGCAGCGTCAGGCTGCGCTTGCGGTCGTTAAGATGCCGCGCCGAGCCGGACCATGCCAGCCCGACACGCAGACGTTCTTTCTGTCCCAGCAAGTCCGCCCATTGCTGCCTGCCGGTCTCATCCACCGCCAGATAGCCTTGTGCCGCCGGGATATTGTCCAGCGTGGTGGCCATGCGCAGGGGCAGCGACATGATGGGGCAATGCAGGTCAAACTTCGGTAGCGCTTCACGCCGGGTAAACACCTGCGTCTCCGGTAATAGCTGGCTGGCCAGCCCGGCGACTGCCGGATTGAGCAGAAACAGTACCCGCGCCCCGGCCTGCTGCAACTGCGGCAGATAGCGCAGCATCTGGATGGCATCGCCCAGGCCTTGTTCCTGATGTAGCAATAGCGTCTTGCCATTCAGATCCTCGCCTTGCCATTCCGGCTGAGGAAAACGCTGCACACCAGCACGCTGGCACAGCTGCTTGTCCAGTTTACGTGCTTCGTAGTCCTGCCAGCCACGGGCGTAATCGCCTTGCAGCAGCATGAGCAGCGATCGGTCGTAGCGGGCGAGGGCATCAGACGGCGCATGCGCCAGCGCCTTGTCCAGCAGTGTACGGGCGGCGGCAATATCACCATTCCCGGCCAGCAGGTTGGATTTGCAACACAAGGCACGAATGTCAGCCGGCTGTTTTTGCAACACGGCCTCCAGCCGTTGCAGGGCTTGCTGTTCCTGATCCAGACGATATTCCACATTGGCCAGATTGACCTGGGCTTCGACCAGTTGCGGCTTGATGGCAATGGCACGCTCCAGCAAGGGTTGTGCCTGCATGTTTTGGCCTGCACTGGCCAGCAGCGCCGCCATATTCACCAGCGCATCGACATTGTGCGGGTCAAGGCGGATCGCCACGGCAAAGTCCGCGCAGGCCAGTTCGGGCTGGTCCAGCAATACCTGTACATTGCCACGGTTACTATAAGCTTCGGCCATGCCGGGACGCAGGGCGATGGCGCGGTCGAAATCCTGCAGCGCCTGTGGCAGTTGCTGCTGGTTTTTCAACAGGATGCCACGGTTGACATAGGCTTCGGCCAGCTCCGGGGCCAGTGCAATGGCATGATTGAAATGCGTGAGCGCACCCTTGGGTTGCGCTAGTTGCACCAGCGCCAGGCCCAGCAGGAAATGCACCTCTGGGCTGTCGGGGAAGGCTTTCACCACCCGGCTCAGGCCGTCCCGGGCAGCGGATGGCTGGCCTTGCTGCAGCTGCTGCATGGCCTGATTGATCTTGTTGAGCGCGAGTTGTTGGTTCATGGCATCTGGACAATAGGAAAGATGACGAGGGGCAAACTGGCCGCAAGTGTAAGCGGCGGTGGGAGCACAGGCAATGCCGCTACCGACTACAGACGCATGCCCAGCCCCAGCGACACCAGACTGCGATCGCGCAGCAGGTTGTAATCACCACCGCCGGTTTTCAGATAGCTCAGATCCAGCTGGTAGTCACGCCGCACATTCAGCGCCAGGCTCAGCATGGTGGTGAAGCGGCCTTGGGAAAACTGGCCATCGTAGGAATAGCCGCGTACATCCTGCCCCAGTGTCAGGGCCGGGGTCAGCGTCATGTCCGGCCAAAGGGTAGCATAGCGGCTCTCCAGCCGCAGCCGCACACCCCAGGCATTGCTGGTGATGAAACCGTCCAGCCTGCAAGTGGCTGCATCGCCACTGCAGCTGGGATAGGCCTGGCTTGCCGCCATGCCCCAGCCTGCGCGGCCGTAGCGCATCACTGAGGGGTCGGGCAAGGCAAAGACATGCTTGAGGCCCAGCTCGGCAGATAGCTTGACATCCCCCCCGGCCAGCTTGCCCAGCGGCCGGGTGGCCCCCAGGCTCAGGCTCATCACCTGGTAACGGTCGTAGCCATCGGCAGAGGCGCCGGCAGGCAGACTGTACAGGCGTGCCAGCGGGCCGCGCCCCATCAGCAAGCCGTTGAGGAAGTCAGCCCCGTTCCAGGCCAGCGGCTGGTCCGGGATATAGCCCAGCTCGGCATAGGCGCCAGTCTGATCAGGCAGGCGGGTGGCGAAATTCAGCACGAACAGATGCAGATTGGCAGGATAAGAACGGTAATACTGGCTGCTAATCCCGGTGGCCTGGGCCAGGCCGCTATTGGCCAGCACGGGGATGAGTACACCGGCACTATTGTGCTGCACGCCGGTGTAGCCGATCTTGCTGTCGATATTGGCGGCATAAAATCCGAATTTGCCCACCCCATCCAGCAGGTAATGCACACCTGCCCCGTATTGCCCACCTGATGGCAGCCGGTCGGCACTGCGGCTGACGTAATCCAGTGCATTGCTCACCGCCTGGGCATCGGTCGTGCTGATGTTGCGGTGGACAATGGCGGATAACAGGGCACCATTCAGAGTGAGCTGATTGCAGCCCGGCTGTACATAATCGCCAGTGGAGTAGAAGGTGCCGCAGCCAGGGTAGACATTGGGCGCGTAGGCAAACTGGTAGAAGCCATCCAGGCTGAAGCGATCGCTCAGATCAAGCTTGCCGTACAGCGCCCAGTCCGGAATGCCGGCCTCGGCTGCCACCGAACTGGCACGGCTCAATGCCGCGTAATCAATCGCGTTGACTTGCGACAGCATGCCGCTGGCGGTGGGGCTGCCCCAGGGAATGGTCTGCCGGCCAGCGCGCAGCAGCAGTGGATAGCCGGCCAGCCGGGTAGTGCCGTACAGATAAGCATCATCCAGCACCACATTGCCAAAGCGGCCCAGCGGCACGAACCCCTCATCACTCAGTGCGGCACCGGACTGGTAATGATTGGGCACATTGCCATGCAGCACCGATTGCTGCGCCAAGGTGTAGTCATACCAGGCCTTGCCAGCAAGCCGCAGCCCCAGTCCCTGGTATTGCAGATCGGCCTGCAGATAGCTTTCGATGGCGGTGGATACTGCGTCCCCGCTGCGATAGTTGAGATCGCCGTCGTTCAGGCTGTTCATCGATGCGCCGCTGGTGAGCGCCGGGTCCGGATTGGCAGCGCGGATCACCGTGCCCATCCCCAGCCAGCCGCGTAGCGACAGGCTGGCGGCCCCCAGCTCCAGTGTGCTTGCCTCGCCCAGCTCGGGCTTGATGGTGGTAATGCCATTGCTGACTTCGGCAGCCTTCAAGGACTGGCAATGCATTGCCAGCCCAGCCCCGGTCAGCACCAACAGCCAGCCCCGACTTGCCCATGACCCTCTACGCGGTGTCATCCGCTTATTGTTTTGCATGCTTGTTATGCTTGTGCCCAGTATTCAGTCAGAAACGCCCGGCATGCCGTGTAACCGCTACGCTGCCCCTCAGCCCGCGTACGGCAACCTGCCAAAGCAGGCGGCCATTCTAGCGTCTGCCGCCAAACCACAACCAGCACAACAAGATTAAATTTTACACCCGCCTATCCACGGCGGATAAAAGCTGGATCACGATCGCTCAGGAGGACGTGGCGGCCAGCGGAAGCTGCGGCTGCCCCTGCACCCGGCTCACCCACCACAAGGCCACGCTCACCAGTGCAACCGCACACCAGCCATTGCTGCCATAGCCGATGATCTGCCCGCCGCTGCCACTGCTGAGCAGCAAGCCGCCCAACCAGGCACCGCAGCCATTGCCCAGCGACTGAATCGCGCTGTTGACACTGAGAAACGCACCGCGGTTCTGTGCTTGCGGCACCGTGGTCAGCAGGGCTTGCATCGGAATCATCCGACCGGACAGCGCAACCATGAATACCGGGAAAAATGCCACGATGGCGACAAAGGGCAAATCCGGCAGATGAGTGACAAACAGCACAGGCAACATGGAAAACAATGCCATGATGCGGAACAGCTGGTGCTTGCCATAGCGGTCGGCCAACCTGCCGATACGGCGCGAAGTAAAGAAGGTGGCGGCACCGCCAGCCATGTAGATCCAGGCGATCTGCTGCGGCGCAATACCGTGATTGGCCACCAGTACCGGCGAAATGAAGGGGATCACCATCATGTGCGACACCAGCATGAGAAAGGTGAGCCCGAATGCACGCAGATGCAGCGGATTACTCAGCAAACGCCACAACCCGGGCAGAACCTGACTCAAAGGCGGCGGTGCCAGCTGCAGATGCAGGCGCAAGGAAGGCACCAGCACCCATGCAGCCAGCCATATCAGCAGCGACAACACGGTCAGCAGATAAAACGGCGATGACCAGCCCAGATGCGCACCCAGCACGATGCCGGCTGGCACCCCGGCAATGGCCGCCAGCGAAAAGGCCGTCATGATGGTGCCGGTGGCAGCCCCACGGCGGGATACCGGGATGATGTCGCTGACAATCGCCATGATGATGGAGGCCAGCACACCGCCGCTCAGGCCGGCAAAGGCGCGCGCCAGCAACAGCATGTGAAAGTTGCCGGCCATTGCACACACCAGGTTGGAAGCCGCAAACAGGCCATAAATCACCAGCAGCAGACGGCGACGGTCAAAGCGGTCGATATAGGTGGCGGCAAACAGGCCGGACAAGCCGGAACACCAGGAATAGGCCGACACTGCCGTGGCAAACGCGGCCGGGCTGATGGCGAAGGCACGCATGATTTGCGGCCCCAGCGGCATCATCACCATGAAATCCATGATGATGGTGAACTGGGTCAGCGCCAGCAGCCACAGCAGGCCGCGCTCGCGTGAGAGGCTTGATTCAGCCATGGGCAACTCCTTGCGCGCATGCAGCCGCGATGACACGGTAACTGCATGCACAATTAATTGACAATATCACCTATTAAATATGACGTAAATGATTGATATTGTCAACATTATGAACAATCATGTCCCAGCACATATCCGGTATTGATCAGCTCACTGGCTCTCCACTTTGCAGCGTCTGCCGAATCATCTGCTGCATCACATCACAGGCACGGGCTCCCTGAGAATGCAGGCTACGTATCAGTGCCACCTGCAAGGGTGGCAAAGCGGGCAGCCCCTGCTCTACCCCAAGCACCTGGATACCCGGCGGCAAGCTGCATGCGGTCAGCACAGCAACCGCCATGCCGCTGTGTACCGCCGCCAGCTGCCCGGCCACGCTGGGGCTGCTGTACACCACACGCCAGGCACGCTGCCTGGCCTCAACCGCATCCAGCACGGCGCTGCGCGCCCGGCTACCCAGTTCGTACAAGGCAATCGGCAGCGGGTCGCGCAGCCAGGCTGCATGCTGACTGTCGCCCACCCAGACCATGGTTTCGTCAAACAAGTACTCCCCCCGATCCGGCTCGTCCCGGCTGACCATTGCCAGATCAAGCTCGCCGCTTTCCACCTTGCGGATCAGAGCCGTCGATTGCTCGCAGACCAGATTGATTTCCACCGCAGGAAAGCGACCCACATACTCGCGCAACACATTACCCAGATAAGCAACGGCATAATCCTCCGGCACGCCCAGCCGCAACTGTCCACTGACCTGGGCACCATGCAGGGTATCCAGCGCGGCAGAATGTGCGGCCAGTACCCGGCGCGCATGCGGCAGCAATTCGGCCCCGGCGGCAGTCAGTGCCAGCTCGCGCGGATTGCGCAGCAACAGCACGCAGCCAGCGGCCTGCTCCAGCTTTTTCAGCTGCATGCTGACTGCCGACTGTGAGCGATGTACCTGACCGGCTGCCGCACTGAGCGAGCCGGCATCGACCACGGCAACAAAAGCGCGTAGCCAATCCAGTTGCAAGTCCTGCATGGTCATTGTCATCCGCATCATCATTCGAAAATCGAATAATTAACATATCATAAATTCGCTTTACCGAAACAAGCAGCAGCCCCGATGATTTCCGTCATGAAAGATACAAGCATCTTGCACCTGGCCACCACGGCCCGGGAGCGCAAACAGGATACCGGCAGCCGGAGCATGGTTCTGGCCGGGCTGCTATTGGGCACACTGGGCATCTTCGTGACCGAAGCCAATCAGCCACCGCTGCTGACAGTGTTGATGCGCTGCCTGTTTGGCGGTATTGCGCTGTTAGGCTGGGGAGCCTGCAGCGGCAAGCTGGGCGAGTTGCGCTTGCGTGGCAGATCGCTGCTGGCCGTCTTGCTGGCCAGCTTGTTGATGGTTAGCAACTGGGGGCTGTTTTTTGCCGCCATCCCACTCACCTCCATCGGCTTGGCTACCGTGCTGTTTCACCTGCAGCCCTTCTGGGTCATGCTTTACGGCAGCCTACTGCTGGGTGAAAAGCTGTCGCGCCAGCACCTGCTGGCCGCCATCACCGCACTGGTCGGCCTGGGACTGGCCTGCGGGCTGGCAGGACTGCGCAGCGAGGCGCTGCCAGAGGGTTTTCTGAGCGGCGTGCTAATGTGCATTGGCGGATCGCTGGCCTACGCCGGATTGCCCATCATTGCCAGAAGCCAGCCCAGCATCAGTTCATTTGCCCTTGCCTGGTGGCAATGTGCCGTGGGGGTGGTACTGACGGCCTGGTGGCCGTTGCTGAATGGCTGGCCGACTACTGCAGCCAGTTGGGCCTGGCTGGCCGGGTTGGGCAGCCTGCATACCGGCCTTGCCTATGCTTTGCTTTACAGTGGCATGAGCCGGGTTTCCACCAGCCGCTTTGCCGTACTGCAGTTTGTCTATCCGGTAACAGCCATTGTGGTGGACTGGCTGGTCTATCATCATGCGCTGGATGGCTGGCAACTGGCCGGCATTGGCCTGATGGGACTGGCATTGTGGTCGCTGCGGCGTTTTTAGGACAAGGCTTGCGGCAAGGACAGCGGATTGCGGATAAAGCCTGGCAAACGGCCCCGTGCCATGGGCTTGGCCAGCAGAAAGCCCTGCACCAGATCAACATGCAATTGCTTGACCAGATCAAAATCCTGGCGCCGGCTGACGCCTTCCACTACAACGGAGACATGCTGGCTTTGCAGCATGCGCACGGCAAAACCCAGTAGTTTCTCTGCCGCGGGGTCTCCGGCAGCCTGATGTACCAGCGTACGGTCTATCTTGACTGAATTGGCCGGTATTTCCCGCAAATGATGGAATCCGGAATAACCAGCACCAAAATCATCCAGTGCCAGATTAAACCCCATCACCCGCAAACGAATGGCATTTTCCAGAGAACAGCTCAGATTATCCAGCGGCTGGGTTTCCGTTAATTCCAGTGTAATTCTGGCAGGAGAAAGATGAGCTGATTTGAGTATTGCATTGAGTTTATCCGGGATATCCGGCCTATCGAATTCTCTTACGTTGATATTGACAGCCACCCCCAGTTTTAATGCGGGAAACTGGGTATCCCACTCACAGCAATCCCGTACCGAATGCTCCAGCATGGTACAAAGCAATTCTTCTCCCAGGTCGACTTCATCAATGCGGGGCAGAAACAGCGCCGGGGCGATCAGACCGTGCACCGGGTGCTGCCAGCGCGCCAGCGCCTCTACAGAAACCGTTTCCATCGTCTGCGGATCGATCTTGGGCTGGTACCAGGGCAGGATCTGACCTGCGTGCATGGCATCTCGCAGCTCCTGGCGGCTGAAAGCATAGTGCCTGGCAGCGGTAGTCTCTGACTTGTCGGCAATCTGATTGATGCATGCTTGCAGCAGGGATTCAAGCTGATCGGCCGATACCGGTTTTTCCAGGCTACCCAGAACGGGCAACTCTTGATGACCACCAAAGCGGGATACACTGTGCAGGATATCCCCGGCTTGTGCGCTGCAAAAAACCAGCTGGGGAACATGCTCCAGCCTGCGCATGTGACGCAACAGCTGGATACCATCCAGCCTGGGCATGTCCAGATCGCAGATCATCAAGTCATAACGGTGCGACTCCAGCTGTGACAGCGCCTGATAGCCATCCTCAGCCTCGTCAATCAGGCTCGCCCCAGCTTGTTGAAGCAGCGCATGCAATGCCATGCGCTGAATTGCGTGATCTTCGACAATCAATATCCGCAATGGAAAAATATCGCTTTGTAATAATGGACCAGTCATTAAAATCACCTGAAATCATAAAACTTGGTTTTTTATAAGCGTTACATTATCCTTACCTAGATACTGAATGCTGATGGGAAATTTCTGATTGAATACTAGATTTTTCTTATGACTTTTTTAAAGAAACACATTTACTCTCCTGCAGTCGAATGCTAGAAAAATATTATTTCTAATCCATAACATTCCGGAGATTTAAGAATGAAAAGCGCCATCATTGTCGATGACCACCCAGCCATCTGTCTGGCGGTCCGCTCTGTACTGGAAAAGTCGGGGCGATACGCAATCATCGGCGAAACCGACAATGGCCAGTCCGTCATTGAGCTGGTCCGGGAACACAAGGTCGACCTGATCATCATCGACCTCAATATCCCGCGCATCAGTGGTCTGGAGCTGATCAAACGCATCAAGGGGCAGCATCCGGGCATCAAGCTGCTGGTTCTCTCGGCCCAGGACGAAATGGTGTATGCCTCGCGCTCCATGCAGGCAGGAGCAGATGGCTTTGTCAGCAAGAGCAAGGATCTGAATGCCATCCTGTCAGCATCGGATGCCATCATGGCCGGCTACAGCTTCTTCCCGCGCGATGTGGTATCCGGTGCCAAGCTCAATATCGAAAACCAGATGGACAGCCGTATCGAAAAACTGTCTGACCGCGAGCTGGCCGTGCTACAGCATCTGGCACAAGGCCTGTCCAACAAGGACATTGCCGACCGGTTGTTCATCAGCAACAAGACCGTCAGCACCTACAAGGTGAACATCTTCGAGAAACTGGGCATTTCAAATGTGGTGGACCTGACTGACTTTGCCCGTACCAACAAACTGGTTTGACTACATCCAGAGGCGACTCACACTCGCCTCTGTTGCCTCTGCCAGATATCCGGACGCCCACATCTGCGGCACCCTTCTCACGCTGTCCTACTGGTGACGGCCCGGCAGACTGTACGCGCTGATTGCCCAACACCCTCCTGACCCATCGGTCAGACCACGCCAAGCGCAGAATACTGTTTTCCACCTCCGCCCTGCTTGCCACCATGCCGGCAATATCCCGGAATCAAGTACTCACGCGCCCAGCGGCCTGTTAGCTGCTTCATGCCCAGATAGCCAATAAACCCAGCCACGGCTGACCCTTTGATCGGTTACTCAGCTTATCGGCTACTAGTATGGTAGCGCTCAAATCCAACTGGGAGATGGTGATGAGCGTAGTAGTCAGTGGGGCTGCCAATGGCATTGGGCAAGCAGTCGCGATGCGACTGGCGGCAGATGGTCAGCCACTGGTATTGGTGGATATCGATGCCAAAGGGCTGGCGCGCATGGCAGAGGCCTTGCCGCGCAACCTTCCCCATCGACTGGTCATCGGTTCGGTTGCCGACCGTGCTACGGCTGATGCTGCTGCGGCGGCAGCGCAAGAACTGGGCGGTGCCCATGGTTTATCCCATAACGCGGGTATCCAACGTTATGGCTCGGCGCTGGACACCTCGCAGCAATGCTGGGATGAAGTCATGGCGACCAATCTGGGCGCAGCCTTCCTGCTGGCACAGGCCTTGTTGCCCCAGCTGATCGCCAGCCGTGGCGCCCTGGTATTCATGGCCTCGGTACAAGGCCTGGCCTCTCAGCGCAATGTGGCTGCCTATACGGCATCCAAGCATGGGCTGATTGGCCTGAGCAAATCCATTGCCGTGGACTTTGCCAGCCAGGGCGTACGGTCCAATGCCATCGCCCCAGGCTCCATCGACACCCCCATGCTGCGCGATGCCATCGCCAGTGCGCCCTCCCCCGCTGCCTTACGCAAAGAAATCGACACCATGCATCCGCTGGGCCGCGCTGGTCATGCCAGCGAGGTTGCCGAGCTGGTGGCTTTTTTACTGTCTGACCGTGCTGCCTTCATTACCGGAGAAGTCATCCGCATTGATGGTGGCTTGCTCGCCCTTATCGGCGGCTCACCCTTACAGGACTGAAACATGGCCATTGTAGATATCAAGGCGACCACGGTTGCCGTTCCGCTGGAAGCGCCACTCAGACATTCTGCCGGTGTGCACTGGCAACGCTTTGTCCGCACCGTGGTGGAAGTCATCGACGATAGCGGCTTGTCTGGCTGGGGCGAACTGGGCGGTGGCGGTGAAAGTGCCGAAGCCGCCGTCAAGGCCTTGCTGCCCTACCTGAAGGGGCATGATCCACTGCAGTTCGAACAACTGCGCTGGAAAATCATGAACCCCACCGCCAGCCTGTACAACAACCGTCTGCAATTGCATGCCGCCATCGAAATGGCCTGTATGGATCTGGCCGGCAAACAACTTGGCATGCGTGCCTGTGATTTTCTAGGTGGTGCGCTGCGCGAGCAGGTGGATTTTGCCGCCTACCTGTTCTACCGCTATGAACATGATGGCCGCGGCGGCGAAACCATGCCGGAAGACATGGTGCGCCATGCGCTGGAACTGAAGCAGCGCCATGGCTTCCGGGTACACAAACTCAAGGGCGGACATTTTGCGCCCGACCACGATATCGCCGTCATGGAAGCGCTGGCCGCCGCCCTGCCAGGCGACCGGCTGCGACTGGACCCGAACGCCACCTGGTCGGTGGAAGAAAGCCTGCGCGTCGGAAGAGCCATCGCCCATCTGCCAAATGATTATCTGGAAGACCCCACCTGGGGGCTGGAAGGCATGCGCCGCGTGCGCGAACGCCAGCCCATTCCCACCGCCACCAATATGGTGGTGGTGAATTTTGAACAGCTGGCGCAATGCATGCGCCACAGCCTGGTGGATGTCATCCTGCTGGACACTACCTTCTGGGGCGGGCTGCGTCAGGCTTACAAGGCGGGTACCGTGCTGGAAACCTTCCAGCACTCTGCCGCTATCCACTCTTCCGGTGAACTGGGCATTCAGTTGGCCTCCATGCTGCATCTGGGTGCCGCTTTACCCAATCTCAATTTCGCTGCCGATGCCCACTACCATCACCTGCGTGATGACATTCTGGTGGGAGGCAAATTCAGCTATCAGGATGGTGCCATTGCCCTGCCGTCTGGTCCGGGCCTGGGGGTCGAGGTCTGTCGCGACAAGCTGGCGCAGTATGCCGAGCACTACCGCAGTGTGGGGGGCTATGCCTATGACCGCGACCCGGGCCGACCCGGCTGGTATGGCATCCTGCCGGAGCGGCGCTGGGCCGACCCTCGCCAACAGCAGGTGGGGGTGCACCATGGCTGAAGTCTGTCTGCGCGATCTGGTCAAGGTATACGAACAGCAAGTGGTGGTGCGTGGCATCAATCTCGAGATACCAGATGGGGCCTTCGTGGTGCTGGTCGGCCCTTCCGGCTGCGGCAAATCCACCACGCTACGCATGATTGCCGGACTGGAAAGTATCAGTCATGGCCAGTTGCTGATTGATGGCAAACTGGCCAACGACCTGCCCCCGCAGGAACGCGGCGTGGCCATGGTGTTCCAGTCCTATGCGCTCTATCCGCACATGACGGTGCAGGAAAACCTGGCTTTTTCGCTGAAGCTGGCGGGTATTTCCGCTGCAGAGCGGCAAAAGCGGATTGATGTCGCCGTCAAAACACTGGAGCTGGCCCCCTACCTGAACCGCAGGCCGGCAGAACTATCCGGTGGCCAGCGCCAGCGGGTAGCCATGGGACGGGCCATCGTGCGCGAACCGCGGGTATTTCTGTTTGACGAACCGCTGTCCAATCTGGATGCCAAGCTGCGCAACCAGATGCGGGTGGAAATCAAGCGCCTGCAACACCGGCTCAAGGTCACTACCGTCTATGTCACCCATGATCAGGTAGAAGCCATGACGCTGGCCGACATCATGGTGGTGATGAAAGACGGAGCCATCGTGCAGCAAGGCAGCCCGCTGGAGGTATTCCAGAATCCGGCCAATCACTTTGTCGCCAGCTTCATCGGCACGCCGCAAATGAACTTCTTCCACGGCACGCTGCAGCAGGAGGGGGAACACTTCTACTTCGCCTCGCCGGCGCTGCGCATTGCACTGGACCGGACACGCTTTGGCCCGGCATTGACGCATGGACAGCGCGTCTGCGCCGGCTTGCGTCCGGAAGACATCGTGCCGCATTGGCCGGATGAAGCGCCGCCAGCGGCAGAAACCTTTGCCGCCACCATCACGCTGTCGGAAATGCTGGGTAATGAAACCCTGCTGTTTGCCGAATCCGCCAGCGGGCCGCTGATTGCCCGTCAACTGCCTCCGCGCCCGGTAGCCGATGGCCAGACACTGCGTTTTGCCATCCGTGCCGCTAATTTGCACCTGTTCGACGCCGATAGCGGCATATCGCTACGTGCCGACCGTCCGCAGTCTCAGGAGACCAATACACCATGACACCTTGCGCCTTACTCCGTATTGCCCTGCTCACTTGCTGCCTGCACAGCACTGCTGTCCTGGCCAAGGAGGTACAGCTATTCAATGACAAAGGCTTCTGGAGCGTCCCACTGCAGACGGTGGCCAATGCCGCGCGCGCCGAGGGCATCAGCCTGAAGATTTCTCCTTATGCCAATGCAGAACAGTACAAGACCTTCATTCAGGCCTCGGTGGCCTCTGGCCGCACGCCGGAGCTGTTTACCTGGTGGACCGGCGCATCACTGAACACGCTGACCGCTACCGGCCAACTGGCACCACTGGGCACGCTGTGGAAGGAAATGGAAGCCGATGGCCGCTTTCAACCGGGCGTCAAAGACCTGTTCAGCGTGGGCGGTCAGCCCTATGCCATCCCTTTGCAGCTGTCGCGCTGGGTGGTGTTGTACGACAAACGCGTCTTTGCCCGCCTGGGCTTGAAACCACCCGCCAGTTGGGCCGAGCTGCAAACCGTGGCCACGCGGATCAAAGCCGCTGGCCAGACACCGTTTCTGGCCACCACCCAGGATGGCTGGCGCGGCTTTATCTGGTTTCAGGAACTGCTGCTGCGTACCGATCCCAAGGCTTATGTCGGCCTGAACAATGGCAGCGTGGCCTATGACAGCCCCGCGGTGCGCAATGTATTCAAGATATGGTCCGAGATGTATGCCAAAGGCTGGTTTTCCAACCCGCGCTCCAATGAAGAAATCAACGACTTCGTCCGGGGCAAGGGCGTGATGTATTTGTTTGGGGAATGGGCGGTCGGCCTGCTGGGCAAGGCCGGCTTTCCACTCCAGGAGCTGGGGGTGTTCATCCTGCCCAATGCGCCTGGCGTGCAGCAGCCGGCCATCATTGTGGAAGGCGCACCCATCGTGGTTTCCCGCAAGGGACTGGCCAATCCCGATGTAATGAAGACGCTACGCTTCTGGGTTTCCAACCAGGGTGCGCAAACCTGGGGCAAGGCCTCGGGCAACTATATCGGCAATAACAAGATCGCCGCGCCCAATGCCATTGTCAGCCAGGTGAATACGCAACTGGCCCAAACACGCCACACCATGTTCCTGCGCTGGTGGGAAAACGTACCCACCACGCTGCAAGGCGAGATGGTGGCGGAATTCAACCGCTTCATGCTCAAACCGGACATGAGCACTGCCCAGAACGTCATGCAGCGCATGCAAAGCCTGAATGTGGCTTATTGGAGCAGCAGAAAAAAGTCCTGACGCATCGCCTGGCAACAGGCCAGCCACCCGCACCTCAACGGAGACCGGCATGAACCCGCTCATGCAGCATGATCAACAACTGCTGGCCCGCATCGGCCTGGCACAAATCAAGGCACGCGAACGCGCCCAACAAGGGCGTCAGTTTCGCGTGGCACTGCGCTTCATGGCCCCCGCCCTGCTGTTGGTGACAGCCCTGCTATTACTGCCGGTGCTGTACAACATCTGGCTCAGTTTTACCCAATGGCAATTGTTTGAGGGCCGGGACGACTTCGCCGGCTGGCAGAATTATCGCCAGTTGTGGTCCAGCCCCTATTTTGACGAGGCACTGGGCAATACCGCGCTGTGGGTGCTGGCCTCGGTGCTGTTTCCCCTCACGGTAGGATTGGGACTGGCGCTGCTGTTCCGCCAGATGCCCGGTCAGGAATGGTTCAAATCCATCATTTTCCTGCCGCGCATCCTGGCCCCGACGGCAGTTGGCGTGATGTGGTACTACGTTTACGCGCCACAAGGCATGCTCAACCAGGTACTGGGACAGTTCACCAGCATGCCGGTGGAAACCGGCTGGCTGTTTGAAGAACAACTGGTCACGCCCGCCATCATCCTGACCTTTGTCTGGCAAAGCTGTGGGCTGGTTATGGTCCTGCTGTTGCTGGGGCTGGCCGCGCTACCGCGCGATCCGCTGGATGCCGCCCGCATGGACGGTGCCAGGCCCTGGCAGGTGTTTCGCCACATCACCCTGCCCTTGCTTGCACCCACCTTGCTGATGGTGGTGATTCTCTCCGTACTGGCTGGTTTCACGGTATTCGATCTGCTGTGGGTGATGGGGGCAAACTATCCGCAACAGCGCACCCTGTCGCTGGCGGTGTTCATGTACTTCGAAGCCTTCCAGAAAAACAGCTGGGCCTTTGCTGCCGCCACCGCAGTAGTGATTGGTGGCGTGGTGCTGGCTGTTACTTGGCTCCAGACCTTATTGCAAGCCCGTGTAGACAGGATGGTCCGCTGATGCAAAACCTATCGTCGCAACAAGCCAAATGGCTGGCCCTGCCGCCGCCGGCATCACCACCACGCTGGGGCAAGGCCCTGTGTGGATTAGCACTCGCCTTGCTGTGGCTGCTGCCCTTCAGCTATGTCTTGCTGGCCATCTTCAAATCCACCGCCGAGTATGCCGCTTCGGCCCCGCTGTCCCTGCCCGAGGGTGTGTCCCCCTTGCTAGAGAATATCCGCATGGCCTGGCAACAGGGCGATATGGCACAGGCCATGCTCAACTCCAGCCTGTATGCCGCAGTGGGTGCCTCGCTGGCGGTACTGCTGGCCGCCATGGCCGCTTATCCACTGGCGCGCATGCACTTCCGGCACCGCAATCTGTGGTTCCTGCTGCTGTTTGCCGGCACGGTGTTTCCCTTCCAGATGTATCTGATTCCACTGTTCTTCGGCTTCCAGTGGGCTGAGTTGCTGGATACGCATCTGGGCATGTGCCTGCTGTACACCGCCATCTGCATTCCATTCCCGCTGCTGGTATTACGCAATTACATGCAGAACCTCAGCCTGGAAATCGATCAGGCGGCACGGCTGGATGGCGCGTCGGAATTCATCTTGTTCTGGCGCATCATCCTGCCCAATCTGCGCGGTCCGATGTCGGCGGTGTTCCTGCTGCAATTCACCTGGATCTGGAACGACATGCTGTTTTCCTCGGTGCTGGGCAATAGCCCGGAAACCCGTTCCATCATGAATGCCTTGCTGGTGTTCCAGGGCAGTTATGCGCAAAGCGGGCCCAATATCATGCTGACCGCCGCCGTGCTGGCCTCGCTGCCCACCTTATTGCTGTTTGTGCTGCTGCGCCGCCAGTTCATGCAAGGGCTGCGGGTGTGATGAGCCAGCCTGCTGCCCTGGCCACGCGCCAACCCTTTGTGCCGGATCCGCGCCAGCCGCTGGCACGCCAGCTATACCAGTTGCTGCTGGAGCGGATTTGCCGCTTCGAGCTGGAACCGGGCCGGCTGATTTCTGAAGCCTCGCTTTCCGCCACCCTGGGCGTCAGCCGCACCCCAGTGCGCGAGGCGATGGCCAGACTGGCAGAACAGGGCCTGGTGGAAGTCATGCCGCAGCGTGGCAGCCGCGTACTGCCCTTGCGCCGCAGCGATCTGGAAAAGTCGCAATTCATGCGCGAAGCATTGGAAACCGCCATGCTGCGCAAAGTCATGGCCATTGCGGATCGCCAGCTCCTGCGGATGCAGCTGGACAGGGAAATCACCCTGCAACGCACCTATTTGCAGGTGGGCGATCTGGCACGTTTTTATCAATCTGACGAGGACTTCCACCGCCATATCGCCCTGTTTGCCGGATGTGGCCCGGTGATCGAGGAGATTGCCCGCGTCAAGGTGCATATGGACCGCTTCCGGCAACTGACGGTGGCCTCGGTGGAAGATCTGGCCATGGTGATTGCCCAGCACCAGGCCATACGCGACAGCATTGCCGGCAGCGACGGCATGGCAGCCGAAGCCTGCCTGCAGTTGCATCTGCGGCGGATATTCTCGTTCCTGGAGCAGGCCCAAGCGCTGTTCCCGCATTATTTTGCCGAGTCAAAGCCATGAAGATAGCCATCTGGGGCAGGCAACGCGACCACGTAGGCGAAAGCCCGTGCTGGGATGCAGTACACGGCTGTCTGTGGTCGGTGGACATGACGGCACAGGCCATCCGCCGCCGCTGGGCGGATGGCCGCACCGACAGCTTTCCCACCGCCGAACTACCTGCCGCACTGGCACTGAACCCGCAGGGAAACATGGCGGTGGTGGCGTTTGCCAGCGGTACCGCGCTTTGGACGCCCACACAGGGGCTGTTGCACTGGCTCACCCGGCCGGAAACCGACCCGCAGCTGCGGCTGAATGAAGGTAAGTGTGATCCGGCAGGACGCTTCTGGGTGGCCAGCATGGAAAACAATCTGGACCACCATGGCCAGCCACGCGCCACCTCCCGCTTTGCCGGGCGCCTGTGGCGCACCAGCGGGGAGCAGGCCATTGCCTTGAGTGAAGCCGAATTCGGCTGCCCCAATACCATGGCCTGGTCGCCCGACCAGCGCTACTTTTATGCAGGCGACAGCCAGCGCAATGCCATCTGGGTGTGGGATTACGACGCGGCATCCGGCGACATCAGCCAGCGCCGAGTGTTGCAACAAGGCGTGCCGGGCATTCCCGATGGTTCTGCCATGGATGAGGATGGCTGCCTGTGGACGGCCCGCTTTGGCGGAGGCTGCATCGTGCGTACCACGCCAGCAGGTAAAACCGACCGCATCATCCCGCTGCCGGTCCGCAACCCGACCAGCTGTACTTTTGGGAATGCACAAGGCGGCAAACAACTGGATACCCTGCTGATTACTTCCGCCCGCTTTGGCCTGAGCCAGCCCGGCCCACAGGATGGTGCGGTACTGGCCATCCGCACCGGCCACTACGGCCTGCCGGAAAACCGTTACCGGGACGATGCCTGACGCGCGAGGCAGCAGGCGGGTCAGCTTACAGGCCGGCCCACCCGCAAGCACTACACCTTAACCGCAAGCCCCTACATGGCCGCAGGCGGTGCAAAATTCGCAGCCGTCCTTCTTGATGAGGGCATGGTTGCCGCATTCCGGGCAGGGTTTGCCGGACAGGGGCTTGAGTGCCGCCTGGGTGGCGGCTTCCGGGCTGAACAGATCGCTCTGCTCCGGCACCATCACCCCCATCTCCTCCAGCGGCACGCCATCCTGGGTCAGCACGCCCAGCATGGCGTAGCGGTGAATCATCAGCTGCGCCATATAGGCGACGGTGGACGGCCAGCTTTGCGATTTTTCCTGGCCCGGAATGCGGGCAAAGAAGTCGCCTTGCGGCTCGGCATAGCTCAGCAGCTTGCGCAGCTTCATGCCGATCCAGGCCGGGTCGATCACCCGCATGTCCAGCGACAGCATCTTGCACAGGCCATCCAGTTCGCGCGGATAGTTGCCGGCCAGCCATACCGAATACGGGCGGCGCTGGCCATTGGGCAACACCAGTTCTTTCAGGAAGAGCACGAAATCGTCACCGGTTTGCGGGTTGGCCACATCCACCGACCAGCTCATGGTGCCATCGGTGCCGGATTTGGGCTCCTTGCGGGCAAACAGCGCATCCATCACCGGGGTGGGTTCGTGCTGGTCGGCGGTCAGTGCGCCCAGCTGCTCCACGCGATGACGCACCACCTGACCCAGCGCCGCAGCGGCCGAAGTGGCATACACGGTGCGTTCACCCAGTTCAAACACATAGCGCTTGTCGCCATTGGTATGCGACAAGGCTTCCAGCTTGGCCGACAGCCAGGCATGGTCGCGGCAGCGCATGTCCATCGACAGCGTCTTGGCAATCGCGCCCAGGCCACGCTGTTCTTCGGTGGCATTCACCCAGCACTCAAACGGCGTGATGCGACCGTTTTCCACATGCCCCACCACCACGGCAAAGTCACCGGCCGGGCCTTCCACCATATAGGTCCAGGAGGGGTTGCCTTCCTTCAGCTTGGGCCGGTTCGGCCACTTCAGGCTGGCCAGCGCCGGGCTGGGCGCGGTATTCAGGGTGATGCGGCGGTCCGGGTCGCCATCCTGGCTGGCGGACAGGTCTTGCGGGGCTTCCTTGGCACTTTCCTTTGCCGGCTCGATGGACAATACCGAACCAAGCACGCTGTTGGGGCGGTAAGTGGTAATGCCTTTCAGGCCATTGCGCCAGGCTTCCAGATACAGGCTTTCGAAATCGGCAAACGGGTAATCCGCTGGCACATTCACCGTTTTGGAGATGGCAGTGTCGATATATGGTGCCACGGCGGCCACCATGCGCATATGGTCCAGCGCGCTCATTTCCAGGGCCGAGACAAAGTAGTCCGGCAGCGCCTGGGTGTCGCCACCCTGCATGCGGTATACGCGATAGGCGTGGTCTTCCACCAGATATTCCTGAGTAGAGCCATCAGCCATGCGCTTTTTGCGGGTGTAGAACCAAGAGAACGGCGGCTCGATGCCATTGCTGGCGTTATCGGCAAAGGCCAGCGAAATGGTACCGGTAGGGGCAATCGACAGCAGGTGCGAGTTGCGGATGCCGTGCTTGCGGATACGGGCCTTGATGCTGTCCGGCAGGCGGCTGGCGCAATGCGGTTCGGCCAGGTATTTGTCCTCATCAAACAGCGGGAATGCACCTTTTTCGATGGCCAGATCCACCGAGGCGTCATAGGCTGCATCGCGCATGGATTCGGAAATGCGCGCGGCAAAACGACGGCCTTCTTCGCTGTCGTAGCGTATCTTCAGCATGATCAGCGCATCGCCCAGACCGGTAAAACCCAGGCCGACCCGGCGCTTGGACTGCGCTTCGCGCTCCTGCTCCTTCAAGGGCCACACGGTCAGGTCCAGCACATTGTCCAGCATGCGGATGGACATGCGCACCACGCTCTCGAAGGCCTTGAAATCAAAGCTGGGCTTGGCACCAAACGGCTGACGCACGTATTTGGTGAGATTGACCGAACCCAGGTCGCAGCAGCCGTAATCCGGCAGCGGTTGTTCGCCGCAGGGGTTGGTGGATTCAATCACCTCGCAATAGGACAGGTTGTTGTCCTGGTTGATCTTGGACATGAACAGCACGCCCGGCTCGGCGTGGTCATAGGTGGATGCCATGATCTGTTGCCACAGATCGCGCGCCGGGATGGTGCGGTATACCCACAGGCCGTCGGCACGCTGGTAGTGGCCGGGGAAGGCGTCGGTGGCCGGCTCCACACTGTGGGTCAGTTCCCACTCGGCATCAGCTTCCACCGCACGCATGAAGTCATCGGACACACCAACCGAAATATTGAAGTTGCGCAGGTCGCCCTTGTCCTTGGCGTGGATGAAGTCTTCCACGTCCGGATGGCTGACATCCAGCACACCCATTTGCGCACCACGGCGGGCACCGGCCGATTCCACTGTTTCGCAGCTGCGGTCGAACACCCGCATATACGATACCGGCCCGGAAGCGCGGCTATTGGTGCCTTTTACCCGTGCGCCCTTGGGACGGATACGCGAGAAGTTGTAGCCCACGCCACCGCCACGACGCATGGTTTCGGCGGCTTGCAACAGGGCTTCGTAAATGCCGGCCTTGCCGTTGGAAGGTTCGGAGACGGAGTCGCCCACCGGCTGGACAAAGCAGTTGATCAAGGTGGCGCGCAACTCGGTGCCCGCAGCGGAATTGATGCGACCGCCGGGAATGAAACCATTGTCCAATGCCTGAAAGAACAGCGGCTCGAAACGGGCCGGGTCCTGCTCCAGTGCCGCCAGCGCGCGCGCAACACGCTGTCTGACTTCACTGACGCTCTGTTCATTACCTTTGGCATACTTTTCCAGCAATACCTCGCGCGAGATATCCTGCTCCAGCATGACGGCACTGTTTTCACGCTTCATTCCGGCCCCTCGATTTCCTGAAATTTTTGAGAATTTTCCTGACTTCTGCAGCCTTGCCATTTCGGCAATCCATGCACTCTACGCCTGTTCGCCAGGCAATGCACACCTTGACACGCTCTGGTGAGCGTGTATCAAGCAAGCCGGCCAAGCCACAACATCTGGCAAAAGAAAACGGCGTATTACACTATATGTAGTTACGCCGTTTATTGATGGACATCAAGCCATTTCAGGAACTATTTGCTGGATAGCTTGATCCCCAGTGCCACACCGTCCCGTTCGGCGCGGGTTTTAACCGGCTCGCCCACAGTGAGGCGATCGGCCAGAGTGTTGTCAATTCGCATCATCACCTTGCGGGCATTTTCCGCCCGCTGCCGCGCCAGCAGGTGCAAGGCGGCATCGTCCACTTTCTGGGCAGCAATCAGCTCACCACGCAGCAGCTTGGCCAACGCGGCACCGGATGGTCCACTCGGATTCAGGGTACGGGACATCAGCTTGAGTCGGCCCAGATCATGCGCATAAACCGTCTTGATGGCATCCAGCATGGCCGGGTCTGCCATATCCGGCACCGGCAGCGGTTCACCTGGCAGCAGACTGCGTCCGGCTGCTTGCAGAATGGCGCTGTCGATACGCGCCCGTGCCAGCTCCTTGCTGTCCACATCCGGATCGTAGCTGCCGGCTATCTGCAGCTGCATCTTGGGCCGCTTGGCCATGACGCCGGCCACCTTTTCCAGCTTCTCGCGCTCCGGTGGTGCCACGCTGGCTTCGCCCGGAATGAAGTACACGCTGTCAAAGCCTTCGCCGCCCAGCAGGGCACCCAGCGCCCGGAACGGCGCAGTTACCACCTTGGTCACCACATTCACCAGCGCCTTCCACACAATCTGGCCATAGCTGAACTGCGGGTCGTCCAGGCTGCCGGATACCGGCAGGTCCAGGTCAATCTTGCCGTCGCTATCCTCCAGCAAGGCCACCGCCAGTCGCAGCGGCAGGTGGGTTCCCTTGTAGTCCGGTACCTCGTCGCCCAGCTGGATGGTGTTGATCACCACCCGGTTCTGCCCCTTCATCTGGCGATGTTCCAGCAGGTAATGCAGATCTACCGTCAAGCGCCCATCGTTAATGCGCCAGCCGGCAAAGGTGGTGGCATAGGGGTTGAGGTTGTTGAGCGGAATATTACGGAATGACATGGTGATGTCGGTATTGTCGGTTACCGCCATCGGTGCCAGCGCACCACGAACCCGCACATCGCCGTACTGATCCACATCACCATCCAGTGTCACGGTGCCGGTACGCCCCGGACGGGTGGACAGGCCCTGAATCGAACCGCGCAGATGGTGCATCTGGGTGGCAAAGTTGGGGTTCATGCTCTGGTCGGCAAACTGTACCCTGCTGCGGTTCAGGTGGATGCTGCGGATATCCACCGGCGGTATGGCCGCGGCAGTGGCTGTTTTGGCCGGCGCTGCCGGCGGTGTAGCCGCCGCAGGCTTGGCGGCAAAAATGCGCTGCCAGTTGAGCTGACGCTTGGCATCCAGAATCAGCCGCGCTGACAAGGCTTCCAGCCGGATATCCTGCACCGCCACGCTGAGCGGCACTGCCGGGGTGCTCTGGGCCTTGATGCCATTCACCTTCAGATTGTCCCAGCCCAGCAGCGGCAGCTTTTCGCCCGGCTCCATGATGGCCAGTTTGCTGATACCGGCAGTGCCGGCCACTTTCCAGCCCTTACTGGCCGATTCCACATCCAGCGCCGCATTCAGTTGGCCGCCGCGCATGTGCAGCGGGGTGGTAGACAGGCCGTAAGGCGCAAACGGTACCAGCGGCAGGCCATCGGCCTTGATCTGTCCCTTCAGCGCCGCCGTAGCCGGGTCCAGCTGCAGCGCGGCCTGCAACTGGCCGTTCTCCAGCTTGCCATCCAGCGTGACGGCCAATTGTTGCGCATCGAGACTCTCCACCCGGGCATTGAGCGCCCGCAAGCTGGCCGTTACCGGACGCGACAGGGTGTAATCGTTCCAGCTGATTTCACCATCACTCAGGGTGAGTGTGGGGTAATGCAGCTGCCAGCCCGGCTTGTCCTGCTGCGCGGCTGGTTTGGCGGCTGCAGCCGCCGTCTTGCCACGGGCAAACAGCTGGGCCAGATTCAACTGCCCTTGCTTGTTGCGCTCCACCGCCACCCGCAAGCCTTGCAGTTCCACGGCACCAGGTTCAAGCAATTGTCCCTGCTGCACGATGCGCGAGGGCTGCACACTAAGCTTGGCCAGCGTGATTTTCTCTGACTGCGTGGCATTGCCCAGCTTGATGTCAGCCAGTTCGCCAGCCAGCTTGTCCACCGCAAAACCACGTTTCGGGTCGAGTTCAAAGCGGGCATGCAATAGCGGCAGGCGTGCCGCCACTTGCAGCGGGGTGGCAAAACCGGCATCGCCAAAGCGGTATTGCCAGTTGGCCAGCTTGATGTCTTCCACCTTCACCTGCCATGGCGAAGGGGCTGCTTTGCTGTTTTCGGTCGATGCCGCACCGGCTGCCTTGCTGGCAGGCAGGGCTGCCAGCCAGTCCAGACTACCGTCTGCCATGCGCTGTGCTTCCAGGCTGCCGCCATCCAGCGCGATCTGTTGCAGGCTCAACTGACTATGTTGCAGGTCAAAACGCCCCCCTTTCAGCTGCAAGGAAGGCAGGACAAAGCGATGCTGCGTACCGGGAGCCTGCATCTGCAAGCCCTTGAGCTCGGCACTGAAAGGGCTGATCTGCAACTGCGGCTGCTTGCCTTTCAGGTCGAACTGGTAGCTGGCCTGTGCCGACAGCGTGCCTTGCGGCTTGGCAATATTGAAATGCGGTTTAACGTATTCCCAGATGCTGGCCAGGGTAAAACCACGAATGCTGGCGGTGCCACTCGATTGCAAGGGCTGCAATTGCAGGCTGCCTTTCCAGTCCAGTTGCGTACCGTCGCCCAGGGCCGCATGCAGGCGATAGCCACCGGCTTCGGGCAAGGTGGTGAGATCGGTCAGCGCCAGATTCAGCGGCGAAACCTTGAAGCTGTCAGTACCGGCCAGTTGGTCCTGGAACATGACCTGGCCATTGCGGATGTTCAATGCCTGGAGCAGGAATTTGGTCGGCGAACCATCGTCTTTTTTAGGCTGGGCCGGGCCGCTGGCATCACTGATGAAGCGCGCCCAGTTCCACTGGCCTTGGGCGTTACGCTGTACCCATACCTTCGGGACATCAACGCTGAATTCCGACAATTGCCAACGCCCCAGCAGCAAGGCTGAGGGGTCCAGATTCACATACACCCGATCCGCGGCAAACAGCGGCGCACCCTGGCCTTCGGTCAGCTGTAACTGACGCACTTCCACGGCCATGCGCCAGGGATTGATGGATACCTCTCCCAACGTCAGCTTGCGGCCGATACCGGCTGCCCATTTAGCCGCCTGGCTCTGGACAATGCCCGGCGCGATACCAGCCAGAAACCCCCACAGCAACAGCAGGATGGCGGCAATGCCGGCCAGCCAGCGCCGCCAGCGTGCAGGTCGGCGAGAGGAAGTAGGTTTCCCGGTACTCTGATCAGTTGCGCTCATGACAATCTTCTTTTTGACAGCAGTTTTTCATTTTAACTGCTTTATCAAACAGTGTTAGTTACATGTTGTTAGCAATGTTGTCATCGTCGCCAGCAGCCATCATCTGCCGGAAGCCAACCCGGCAAGCAGCATGGCCGCGTGCTATGCTGCGCCAGCCTCCCTTAACCCTGCATGCCATGCCACATTCCAAACCGTTAAGCTGGGATATTTTCTGCACCGTCATCGACAACTACGGTGATATCGGCGTCGCCTGGCGACTGGCGCGCCGGCTGACGCACGATTTTGACCACGCGGTGCGCCTGTGGGTGGATGATCTGGCCAGCTTTGCCCGTATTGCCCCCGTGCTTGACCCATCCTGTCCCAGACAGGAGCTGGATGGCATCACCATCTGCCAGTGGCAGCCGGATGCCACCTTTACCGACTACAATCCCGCGCAGGTAGTCATTGAGGCCTTTGGTTGCCGCCTGCCTGATGCGGTAGCGCTGGCAATGGCCAAAGCAGCGGTCACACCGGTATGGATCAATCTGGAATACCTGTCGGCCGAAGACTGGGTGGAAGGATGTCACGGCATGGCCTCGCCCCACCCGCGCCTGCCCCTGACCAAATACTTTTTCTTTCCCGGCTTCACCGAGCACACCGGCGGCCTGCTGTGCGAGGACGGGCTGATCACCACCCGGCAGCGCTGGCAGCAGGACAGCCTGGCACAGCGCGCCTTCTGGCAGATGTTCGATATACCGGAGAAACAGCCGGAAGAATGGCGCGTCAGCCTGTTTGCCTACGAAAATCCCGCCGCGCGCGAACTGCTGGATTACTGGACGCACAGTTCCATGCCGGTGCACTGCATGGTGCCGGAAGGCAAGGTGCTGGCCGATGTGGAGGCGGTGATGGGCCAGCGGCTACAGGCCGGCCAGCATATCAGCCGTGGTGCACTGACCGTGCATGTGTTGCCGATGACCGATCAGGACAGTTACGACCTCACCCTGTGGTCGTGCGATATCAACTTTGTACGCGGCGAAGACAGTTTCGTGCGTGCGCAATGGGCAGGCAGGCCTTTCATCTGGCACATCTACCCGCAGGACGACGCAGCGCACATGGTGAAGCTTGATGCCTTTTTGTCACACTACTGTCGAGGTATTGACGCAGCAACCGCCAGCACGCTAAAGGCAGCCAGCCATGCCTGGAACCATGGCCAGGGTATGCTGCCCGCCTGGCAGGCATTGGAAAAGTATCTGCCGCAGTGGCACCAGCTCAGCCGCAGCTGGCCGGACAAACTGCTGCACGCGGGAGACTTGGGGATGCGGCTGGTGCAATTCATACAAAACCGGCTAAAATAGCCCGTTTTTCGGAAACCGTTTTCCGAGTTCAATCAAGAGTTTGGGACTTTACACGTAATGAAAACCGCACAAGAACTCCGCGCTGGCAACGTATTCATGGTAGGCAACGACCCGATGGTCGTGCAAAAAGCTGAATTCAGCAAATCCGGCCGTAACGCTTCCGTCGTGAAGATGAAGATGAAGAACCTGCTGAGCGGCGCCGGCTCCGAAGCCGTTTACCGCGCTGACGACAAGTTCGATGTCGTGGTTCTGGACCGCAAGGATTGTACCTACTCCTACTTTGCTGACCCGATGTATGTGTTCATGGACAGCGAATTCAACCAGTACGAAGTAGAAGCCGACAACCTGGGCGACACCATCAACTACATCGTTGACGGCATGGAAGACGTTTGCCAGGTTACCTTCTACGATGGCAAGGCCATCTCCGTTGAACTGCCGACCACCGTGGTTCGCGAAGTGGAATACACCGAGCCGGCCGTACGTGGCGATACCTCGGGCAAGGTTCTGAAGCCGGCCAAGCTGGTTGGTACCACCTTCGAAGTACAGGTTCCGGCCTTCGTGGTTACCGGCGAAAAGATCGAAATCGACAGCCGCACCGGCGAATTCAAGAAGCGCGCCTGATCGCCTTCCTGATGCTGTAGAAAAAGCGACCCACGGGTCGCTTTTGTTTTGCCTGTCATTCGGACAAGTGCTGCGTTATCGTGCTGTTTTCCGGAGGGGATCATGGACCGACTCGAACAGCTTGCGCTGCAAGCCAGCTACAACCAATGGATGAATGACAAGCTTTACCAGACAGCAGCCCGCTTGCCAGAAGCCGCGCTGCAGCGTGGAATGGGAGCCTTCTTTGGCTCGGTATTCGGTACGCTCAATCACATTGTGGTGGGCGATACCCTGTGGCTGCAGCGCTATCGTCAGCACCCGGCTGGCTTTCCGGCCTTGCACGCATTACAGGACATCACGCAGCCGGCTTCGCTTAACGGCTTGCTGTTTGATAATCTGGCTGCGCTCAACACGCGCCGCCAGCTGCTGGACCAGGTCATCATCCAGCTGTGTGCCCAGCTACAGGACCGCGATCTTGATCAGCCGCTGGCCTATCACAACACCCGCGGCGTGGCGCAATGCAAGAACTTCCACGCCCTGCTGCTGCACCTGTTCAATCACCAGACCCACCATCGCGGTCAGGCTACGACCCTGCTATCGCAGCTGGGCGAGGATGTGGGTATCACCGACCTGATTGCACTGATCGACGACATTCCGCCAGCCTGACACAGCAAAGGCCAGACAAAGTCTGGCCGTAGACGGAGCATGCTGGCTCAGATCACCACGCCTGGCGGCGGCTGGTCGTGCGTCTGGCCCGCACTCTGGTGCGGCAGTTCCAGATAACTCTTGGATTGCATCTCGGTCAGGCGGCTGGCGGTACGGAAAAACTCGCTGGCCTGCACGCCGTCGGTATAGATGTCATCGATTTCCACGACAGCAGAGGCAATCAGCTTGACGCGGTTGTCGTAAAACACATCCACCAGCCAGGTAAAGCGGCGGGCAATGGAGGCATCCTTGGCCGCCAGTTTAGGGATGCCGCTGATGAACACGGTATGGAATTCGGTGGCAATTTCCAGATAGTCAGTCTGCGCCCGCGGGCCATCGCAAATGGCGAAAAAATCGAACCAGATGATGCCCGGTGCCAGTTTCTTTACCGGAATCTGCCGCCCCAGCACTTCGATTTCCTGCTTGGCAATCAACTCTTCGCTGCTCAGGCGGGTAAACATACCTTCCATGCGCGCCTGGGCAGCAGTGTCGTCCGGCACCATGAACAAGGGCTCGCGCGTCAGTTCGCGCAGGCGGTAATCATTGCCGCCATCCACGTTCAGCACATCCAGCTCACGCTTGATCAGTTCGATGGTGGGCAGGAAGTTCTGCCGTTGCAGGCCATTGGGATACAGACCGTCAGGCGGATAGTTGGAGGTGGTAACCAACACCACGCCACGCTCGAACAAGGCACTGAGCAATCGACCCAGCATCATGGCATCGGCAATGTCGCTGACATGGAATTCGTCAAAGCACAGCAGGCGGGTTTCACGGGCAATCTTGTCGGCATAGGCCAGCAAAGGGTCTTTGCTACCGGCCAGTTGGCGTAGCTCGCGGTGCACCTCAGCCATGAAATTGTGGAAATGGATACGGCGCTTGCGGCGGTACGGCACGCAGGCATAGAAGGCGTCCATCAGGAAGCTCTTGCCACGACCGACACCACCCCAGAAATACAAGCCGCGCGGCACATCCGGACTGCGCAGGCTGCGTCCCAGAAAGCGGTTGCGTTTATCCTTGAACTCCAGCAGCTGATGCCACAATGCGTCCAGGTGTTCGATCGCGGCAGCCTGGGCCGCGTCATGAATGAAACCGGGCTTTTCACTGGCGGCCTGATACCAAGCTTTGGGACTGGTCAGGGCGTTGTCATCCGGGGAAAAGGTATGCTGGGACATGATATGTGCTGTTCTGTTGTTGGTTTTGGCGCAGGCTGGCACCGGCGCAATGAAGCCATACCGCGAACCCTGCCCGACCGGCGATTAATAGCGCATGATAACCCGAATCGACACGTTGCCGGTCAAGTGAAAAACAGGGCCGGACATGCAACTGCAATCCCTCATACCTGACAATTAGACCAGTCACCACGATCTGGCTGTGAGCAGCCTCGCCAGACATCCTTTACGGGCTGTCGCCCGTAGCCATGGCGGCATGCAATCCAGCAACGTAGACACCCTTACAGGTACGGCCATGAATATCGAACAGATTCGTCGGCAAGCCTTTGCCATGCCACTTACCAGCCCGGCCTTTCCACCCGGCCCCTACCGCTTTTACCAGCGGGAATTCTTCATCATCAGTTATCGCACCGACCCGGACAAACTGCGTGCAGTGATTCCTGAGCCACTGCAAATGACCGAGCCGGTGGTCAATTTCGAATTCATCCGCATGCCGGATTCCACCGGTTTTGGCGACTACACCGAAAGCGGCCAGGTGATTCCGGTTTCCTATCAGGGCAAGCCGGGCAACTACACCCATGCCATGTACCTGAACGACCATCCGCCAACCGCCGGCGGCCGCGAGTTGTGGGGTTTTCCCAAAAAGATGGCCAGCCCCCGTCTGCAAGTGCATACCGACACCCTGGTGGGCGAGCTGAACTACGGCCCGGTACGCGTGGCCACCGGCACCATGGGTTACAAACACCGGGAACTGGACGGGCAGGCCATTGCCGAAAGCCTGCGTACCACCCCGAACTACCTGCTGAAAATCATCCCCCATGTTGATGGAACGGCGCGCATCTGCGAGCTGGTGAGCTTTCCCATGCTGGATGTCACCGTACATGGAGCCTGGAGCGGCCCGGCCGCGCTGTCATTGTTTGCCCATGCGCTGGCTCCGGTAGCCGAGCTGCCGGTGCTGGAAGTATTGGGTGCCAAACATTATGTTGCCGATCTGACCCTGGGTCTGGGCAAGGTCGAGTTTGATTATCTGGTCTGAAACAGGAGAAGCCTCATGAAGCTGCAAGGAAAAGTTGCCCTGATTACCGGTGCCGCCAGCGGCATTGGCCGTGCCATTGCCGAAACCTATGCCCGAGAAGGGGCAGCAGTAGCCATCGCCGACATCAATCTGGCAGCGGCCCAAGCCACGGCCAGCGCAATCGAAGCCGCCGGTGGCAAGGCCATGGGTGTGGCGATGGATGTCACCAACGAGGAAGCCGTCATCGCCGGCACCCAGGCAGTAGTGGACGCCTTTGGCCAGCTGGATATTCTCATTTCCAATGCCGGCATCCAGATCATCAGCCCGCTGGTGGATTTCAGCTTTGCCGACTGGAAAAAAATGCAGGCCATCCATGTCGATGGTGCCTTCCTCACCACGCGCGCCGCCCTGCCCCATATGTACAAGGACAAGCGCGGTGGTACCGTCATCTACATGGGTTCGGTACATTCGCATGAGGGATCAAAGCTGAAATCCGCCTATGTCGCCGCCAAGCACGCGCTGCTAGGGCTGAGTAAGGTACTGGCCAAGGAAGGGGCAGAATACAATGTGCGCTCGCACGTCATCTGCCCCGGCTTTGTCCGTACCCCTCTGGTGGAAAAACAGATCCCGGAACAAGCCAAAACGTTGGGTATCAGCGAAGACGAAGTCATCAAGCATGTAATGCTGGGCGACACGGTGGATGGCGTATTCACCACGGTGGACGATATTGCCCAGACCGCACTGTATCTGGCCGCCTTCCCCAGCGCGGCACTGACCGGGCAGTCCTTTGTGGTCAGCCACGGCTGGTATATGCAATAAGCGCACACCAAGCAATGAGCGGAGCCCCTGCTTTTTGGTTGCAGGCGGTTCCCCTCTATACGGCAAACCAGCAACAGCCGCACACCGATGTGCAGACGGAGTATTGCATGAGCGTTGGCTACGATCCTCAACACCGCCTTTACCACAGCCCCAGCTTGCCCAAAGGCCATCAATACCATGTTGTCGCCCTGCTGCTGCAAGGCGGCGGCGCACTGGGCTCCTACCAGCCCGGAGTGTATCAGGGCTTAGCCGAGGCCGAGCTGCACCCCAACTGGGTAGCCGGCATTTCCATTGGGGCACTGAACGCCGCCATCATTGCCGGCAATCCGCCGGGCAAACGGGTAGACCAGCTGCGCCGCTTCTGGGAAACCATCTGCCAGCCACCCATTCTGCCCGCCACACCGCTGGCCATGCTGGACCCCGAGCACTGGCCGGCCAGCATGCAACATCTGCTGGCCGGCTGGGAAGCCTGGCGCTCGATGCTGGAGGGACAAAACGGCTTTTATCGACCACGCCTGCCCTGGGCCTTGCAACATACCAGCAGTCCGGCAGACATCAGTTTTTACGACACCAGCCCACTCAAGCAGACGCTGGAACAGCTGGCCGATTTCGACCGGATCAACGACAGCCGGCAGATGCGGGTATCGGTTGGGGCAGTCAATGTCCGTAGCGGCAACTTCGTCTATTTCGACAATACCCGGCAACAGCTGCGACCGGAGCATTTCATGGCCTCCGGTGCCCTGCCTCCCGGCTTTCCGGCAGTGGAAATCGACGGCGAGTTCTACTGGGATGGCGGCGTGGTATCCAATACACCGCTAAGCCAGCTAATCAGCAAGGAAAACCGCCACAACACCCTGGCCTTCCAGGTGGACCTGTGGAGTGCCCGCGGCAACTTGCCCGGCAATATGAAGGAAGTGGCCATGCGGCAAAAGGATATCCAGTATTCCAGCCGCACCCGCATGGTGACCGATGTCCTGCGCCAGGAACTGCAATACCGTGAACTGCTGTCCGAGCTGATGGCACTGGTTCCCGAAAGCGAGCATGGCTCGGCAGCCTTTCTGGCCGCCCGGCATGCCGCCAACTGCCAGCGCCTGAACGTGGTGCATCTGATCTATCAGGACAAGGTTTACGATGACCACTACAAGGACTACCAGTTTGGCCTGCAGACCATGCGCCAGCACTGGCATAGCGGTTATCAAGACATTCGCAACAGTCTGCGCCGCCCCGGCTGGCTGAACATGCCCAGCGCCGAGCAGCCCTTTGTCAGCCACGATATTCACCGCTGAACCACCGTACAGACAGCAAAAAGCCGTTTCCCGATAGAAACGGCTTTTGTATTGAACAGTTCGTCTTACAGGGGAAACAGGCCAGTCGACAGATAGCGATCGCCACGGTCGCAGACGATGGACACAATCACCGCGTTCTCCAGCTGCTGGTTCAGCCGCAGCGCCACCGCCAGTGCGCCACCCGAGGACGGCCCGGCCAGAATGCCTTCTTCGCGTGCCAGTCGGCGTGCCGTGTCTTCCGCTTCTTGCTGGGATACATGAATCAGTTGGTCAATACGGCTGAAATCGCAGATCTTGGGCAGGTACTCATCTTCCCATTTGCGGATGCCGGGAATCTGGCTGCCGGTTTCCGGCTGCACACCGATGATCTGGATGGCCGGGTTCTTTTCCTTGAGAAAGCGGCTATTGCCCATGATGGTGCCGGTAGTGCCCATGCTGGAAACAAAGTGGGTAATTCCGCCCTGGGTATCAGCCCAGATTTCCGGGCCGGTGCTTTCGTAATGCGCCAGCGGATTATCCGGATTGGCAAACTGGTCGAGGATGACGCCCAGCCCGGCTTGCTGCATGCGATGCGCCTCGTCAATGGCGCCCGGCATGGAGGCGGACTTCGGCGTCAGGATGACCTCGGCACCGTAGGCGCGCATGGTCTGCACCCGCTCGGCACTGGAGCCTTCCGGCATCAGCAGAATCATCTTGTAGCCCATCATCGCCGCTGCCATGGCCAGCGCGATACCGGTGTTGCCACTGGTGGGTTCGATCAGGGTATCACCCGGTTTGATATCGCCGCGCGCCTCGGCCCGGCGGATCATCGACAGCGCAGGCCTGTCCTTGACCGATCCGGCTGGGTTATTGCCCTCCAGCTTGAGCAACACGATATTGCTGCTGTCGCCCGGCATGCGCTTGAGCCGTACCAGGGGGGTGTGGCCGACGAAATCTTCCAGATACTTGTACACGGTGAAGTCTCCTTGCGAGAGCGCCATTATACGACCTGGCGCTATCTTCCAGTCGAACCGTTATTTCTAATCAAATAACCAATTCCGGCCTGCCCGCCCAGATCATGAAAAAACCGCCAGCGCGCGGCATGGCGGTTTTGCCGGGATGAACAAGCCTTAGCGGCTGATCAGCCAGTCCACGTAGCGATCCACACCCTGCTCCACCGTCAGCATCGGTGCGCTGTAACCGGCATCGCGCAGCTTGCCGATGTCTGCCTGGGTAAAACTTTGGTACTTGCCCTTCAGTGCTTCCGGGAATTCGATGTATTCGATGATGCCCTGGGCCACCAGTTCGTCCAGGCTCAGCGCCGGCTTGCCTTCGTGCCGACGGCAGGCATTGACGGTGGACACGGCAACGTCATTGAAGGGTTGGGCGCGACCGGAACCCAGGTTGAAGATGCCGCTCTTGCCCGGATTGTCCAGGAAGTACAGATTGACCTTGACCACGTCCTCCACCGAGACAAAGTCCCGGCTTTGCATGCCATTGCCCCAGCCATCATTGCTGCCGAACAGCTTGACCTTGCCGTGTTCGCGGTACTGGTTGAAGTTGTGGAAGGCCACCGAGGCCATGCGGCCCTTGTGCTGCTCTTGCGGGCCGTAGACATTGAAATAGCGGAATCCCACCGCCTGGGCGGACAGGCCCTCTTGCATGCGCTGGCGCAATACCTGGTCGAACAGGAATTTGGAATAGCCGTAGACATTGAGCGGGCCTTCGTACTGGCGCTCTTCCTTGAAGATGGTGCCCTTGCCATAGGTGGCAGCGCTGGAGGCAAACAGGAACTGGATTTCCTCGTGCTGACAGTAATCAAACAGCGCCAGCGTGTACTGATAGTTGTTATCCATCATGTACTTGCCGTCATGGTTCATGGTGTCCGAGCAGGCGCCCTGATGCAGGATGGCACTGATCTCACCCTCGTATTCGCCTTCCAGCAGCAGATTGAGGAAATCATGCTTGTCCAGATAATGGGCAATTTCGCAGTCCACCAGATTGCGGAACTTGTCGCCGGAGGTGAGATTGTCCACTGCAATAATGTCGGTAATGCCGCGCTGGTTCAGCGCCTTGACGATATTGGAACCGATAAAGCCGGCGGCGCCGGTAACCACGATGGTCATGATTCATCCTTTTGTGTTCCACCGGTGCAGGCATGCAGCCTCAGCCCCGGTAGCATATAACGGTCCAGGCCAGATTAGCTGGCAAATAGTTCCTGCTGTGTGCAAACGGCGGTGCCCAGCTTGCCCACCACGATGCCGGCAGCGGCATTGGCCAGGCTCATGGCTGTCGGCAGGGGCAGACCGGCAGCCATGGCCAGGCCCAGGGTGCCGATGACCGTATCGCCGGCACCAGAGACATCGAATACTTCGCGGGCGAAGGTAGGCTGGTGCAGCGCGCCATCGGGGCGGAACAAGGTCATGCCCTCCTCGCTGCGGGTCACCAACAGTGCATCCAGCTGCAACTGGCTGCGCAGAGCCTGCGCCTTGGCAATCAGCTGCTCTTCATTCTGCCAGCTGCCTGCCACTTCCTTGAATTCGCTGCGATTGGGCGTCAGCAGGGTGGCACCGGCATACTTGGCGTAGTCGTCGCCCTTGGGGTCGATCAGCACCGGTTTGCCGGCTGCGCGGGCCAACTCGATCATGCGCGCCACATGGGTAAGGCCGCCCTTGCCGTAATCGGACAGGATCACCACATCGTGGCTAGCCAGCACCGATTGGTATTGTTCCAACTTGTCAGCCAGGATTTCATGGCTGGGCGCATCTTCAAAATCCAGCCGGATCAACTGCTGCTGGCGCGCCACCACCCGCAGCTTGATGGTGGTGGAGATGGCAGCATCCCGTTTGAACAAGGTGGTGATGCCATCGTCCTTCATCAGCCGTTCCAGCGCAGTGGCAGCCTCGTCATCGCCCACCACCGACAAAATGGAAGCCTGGCCGCCCAGGCTGGCAATATTGCGCGCTACATTGGCGGCACCGCCGGCGCGCTCTTCCATGCGGCCAATACGCGCCACCGGCACCGGCGCTTCCGGCGAAATGCGTGAGACATCGCCAAACCAGTAACGGTCCAGCATCACATCCCCCACCACCAATACGCGGGCACCAGCAAGCTCGGCAGCCAGCTTGCTGCGATCCAGTCCAAGTTGTTGCAACAGATTCATGCTCTTCAGCGTCCTATCGCCTGATAGTCGAAGCCCAGCTCACGCAGCCAGGCGGGGTCGTACATATTGCGGCCATCAATAATCACCGGCTGCTTGAGGCTGGCCTTGATGGCGTCGAAGTCCGGCGCGCGGAACATCTTCCATTCGGTGACGATCAGCAGAGCGTCCGCCCCCTGCAGCGCAGCCATCATGTCGTCGGCAAAACGCAGGCCGGGCGTATCGCCCATCACGCGTCTGGCTTCCTCTGCGGCAACCGGGTCATAGGCGGCCACGGTTGCGCCACGGCGGGCCAGTTCGGCAACAATCACACGGCTGGAAGCCTCGCGCATATCATCGGTATTCGGCTTGAATGCCAAACCCCAGATGGCAAAGTGACGGCCACTCAGATCGTCGCCAAAGCGCTTGACCAGCTTGTCCACCAAGCGGCGCTTTTGCGCCTCGTTAGCTTCTTCCACCGCAGTCAGCACCCGCATGGCATGGCCTTGCTCACGACCACTGGCCACCAGCGCCTTAACGTCCTTGGGGAAGCAGGAGCCGCCGTAACCGGCACCAGGGTAGAGGAAGTGATAGCCGATGCGTGGATCGGAACCGATGCCACGGCGTACCAGTTCGATATCTGCGCCCAGGTCTTCCGCCAGATTGGCCAGCTCGTTCATGAAGGAAATACGGGTGGCCAGCATGGCGTTGGCAGCATATTTGGTCAGCTCGGCAGAGCGCACGTCCATGAACAGGATACGGTCGTGATTACGCTGGAACGGCGCATACAAGCGGCGCATCAGCTCGATGGCACGTTCGTCTTCAGCGCCCACCACGATGCGGTCGGGCTTCATGAAGTCCTCGATGGCCGCACCTTCCTTGAGGAATTCGGGATTGGACACCACGCTGAAGGCGATGTCGGCACCGCGCTCGGCAAGAGTGGCCGCAATCTGTGCCTTTACCTTGTCGGCAGTACCCACCGGCACAGTGGACTTGTCCACCACTACCTTGGGCTCCGTCATATACAGACCGATATTGCGGGCAGCTGCCAGCACGTATTGCAAATCGGCGGAACCATCTTCATCCGGCGGTGTACCCACCGCGATGAACTGAATTTCGCCAAACTCGACTGCCGCGCCAATATCAGTAGTGAAAGACAGGCGGCCAGCGGCAACATTGCGCCGCACCATGTCATCCAGACCGGGTTCGTAAATCGGAATGCCGCCTTGCTGCAGGGTAGCGATCTTGGCCGGGTCCACATCCAGACACAGCACATGATTGCCGACTTCAGCCAGGCAAGTTCCCGTTACCAGGCCGACATAACCGGAACCAACAACCGTGATCTTCATGACAGGGAAGCCCGGTAGCTGGCGATATCGCCGTTGATCTTGCAAAGCACATCCAGCGGCGCATCGGCACGGGTGATCGGGCGGCCGATTACCAGATAATCAGCCCCCGCCTGCAGCGCAGCCACCGGCGTCATCACCCGGCGCTGGTCGTCTGCAGCACTGTCGGCCAGGCGGATGCCCGGGGTGATCAGCTTGAAGTCCTGACCCAGTGCCGACTTGAGCATTGGAGCCTCTTGTGCGGAACACACCACACCATCCAGACCACAATCCCGGGTCAGGGTAGCCAGGCGCAGCACATGCTCCTGCGGAGAAGCAGTAATACCGATATCCACCAGATCAGCGGCTTCCATGCTGGTCAGCACGGTAACAGCAATCAGCAGCGGGCGCTGGCTGTATTGCGCCAGGCCTTCGCGCGCGGCTTCCATCATGCGGCGACCGCCGGAAGCGTGCACATTCACCATCCAGACACCGGCATCGGCTGCCACTTTGCAAGCCTGTGCCACGGTATTGGGAATGTCGTGGAATTTCAAATCAAGGAATACCTGAAAACCACGGGCTGCCAGGCTTTCCACCAGGCTGCGACCGCTGGCGGTAAACAGCTCCTTGCCCACCTTGAGCCGGCACTGTTGCGGATCAAGCCGGGCGGCAAATTCGAGAGCCGACGGCGCATCGGCAAAATCCAGTGCCACGACGACAGGAGATGCCGGCTCTTGGTACTGACCGGCGGCAATTAGCGGATTCATGTCTTCTCCTGAATACAATCAATGAGTTTCCGAGCGGTTGGGCGTAAAGCTTTCCCACTCGCCGCAGGCGGGGCAATGCCAGAAGAAAGCCCGCGAGCGGAAATTGCAACACTTGCAGCGGTGCACGGTCAGGCGCGCTGCATGCTTCTGGATCAGCGCACGGGCCACTTCGGCATCCATGCGCCCTTCCGGCGACAATTCGTCCATCTGCGCTTCGATCAGCCGGTACACCCCCATCAGGCTGGGCCGGGCATGCACGGCTTGACGCGCCACATCCAGCGCCCGCTCTTCGCCTTCATAGGCCGACAGCTTCTGGTACAGCAGATCGGTCAGCTCCAGCTGCGGGAAGGTTTTCTGGTAGCCCTGCAGCAAGGCAATGCCTTCCTGCGGCTTGTCCAGCTTTTCGTAGGCATCGAACAGGCGCTCGGCCGCCATCGACAAGTATTCGTAATTCTGTTTCTCAATGTTTTGCCATGCCGCAATGGCGGCTTCGATTTTGCCTTCGGCAAATTCGATATCACCCAGAATCAGGCTGGCGCGCACACATTTGCGATTAACCTGCATCGCCTCGGCCACCAGAGTGCGGGCGGCCGGGTAATTCGACCGGTACAGTTCGCCCTGTGCCAGCTCGCAGTAGAACTGCGCCACTTCATGCTGGAAGGAATGGGCATCACTGCGCAATTCCCTGGCAGTTTCAATGGCCTTTTGCCAGTCTCTATCCTGCTGGTAGATATCCAGCAACTGCCGGCGGGCGGCCAGTGTCATGTTGCCACTCAACAGTTTCAGCAGGATTTCCTCGGCCCGGTCCACCAGACCGGCCTTGCGAAAGTCCTGCGCCAGTTCGTTGCGCACGATATCGCGCTGCTCGGCCGGCAGGTCGGACGATTCAAGCATGCGCTGATGCAGGCGGATGGCACGATCGTTCTCACCGCGCTTGCGATACAGCTTACCCAGCGTCAGTTGCAGTTCGGGTGCGGAACCCTGTTGGCGCGAAACCTCAGCCAGCGCCTGGGCGGCGATGTCGGTCTTGTCGTCCACCAAGGCATCCAGACCACGGAAAAACCCGGTCGGTACCGACTTGGCCTGTTTCAGCACCGTGCGCATGTCTACCCGCGCAGCCAGCCAGCCCAGACCAAAAAAAGCCGGAAGCAGCAGTAGCCACCACAAATCCAGTTCCAAAGAAAACTTCCTTCAAGGAGAGTAAGAATCCGTACCGCAACGCAGGCGGCATCAGGAGAAAGCTGAGTCAGTCGGCCAGTGCATCGCTGGGATCGACGGCAACCTTGCTGCTGGGCGGACGGCTGCGCAATTCTTTCTTGAGCTGGGACAGCTCTTTGCGCATGCGCAGGTAATAGGAGAATGTGGCCAACAAACCAACAGCAGCACCAGCAACAAAGAACACCAGCAGGAAGACAATTAGCGGTGCCGACCAGGATTGGCCGAAGAACAGTTTGAATTCGACCATGTGGCTGTTTTGCACGGTAACGGCAATCAGGAAAACCAGCAGGGCCAATTCGATGATACGCACGATGTAGCGCATGCTTTTTACTCGGAGAGGGTAACCGGAGTGCAAGTTTAAACGATAGTCTGCTGCAACCCAAGCAAGAGCAGGGTCAAACAAAGAAAAAGCGCCGCAAAAGCGGCGCTTTGTTTTGGCTTGCGAGACCAGCGGTCACGCCAATCAGGCTTGGGTCTGTTCCAGCAGGGACAGATCCACCCGTTCGCGCAACTCCTTGCCGGCCTTGAAATGCGGCACATATTTCTCAGGAACCGAGACACTGCTACCTGATTTCGGATTCCGGCCCACGCGGGGCGGACGGTAGTTCAGGTCGAAGCTACCGAAGCCGCGGATTTCAATGCGGCTACCCTGTGCCAGGTTGCTGGCCATCGCATCCAGAATGGTTTTGACGGCCAGCTCAGCATCTTTGTAGACCAACTGAGAATTGCGCTCGGCAAGACGTTCTGCCAGCCGCGCGATCAGCTCAGACTTGGTCATGATGCAATTACTCGTTGGAGCCGGACAGCTTGGCCTTCAACAGGGCACCCAGGTTGGTCGTACCGGCAGAAGCGCTGTCAACCGACAGGTTCTTCATGGCGGTGCTGTCTTCCTGAGCATCCTTGGCCTTGATGGACAGGCTGATATTGCGGGACTTGCGATCCACGGCAATGATCACGGCTTCCACTTCTTCGCCATCCTTCAGCAGGGTACGGGCATCTTCCACGCGGTCGCGGGACAGCTCGGAAGCACGCAGGTAACCTTCAACGTCCATGTCCAGGGACACAACAGCGCCCTTGGCATCAACAGCCTTCACGGTACCCTTGACCAGAGCGCCCTTGTCGTTCATGGCAACGTAGTTGTTGAACGGATCACCTTCCAGTTGCTTGATGCCCAGGGAGATGCGTTCTTTTTCCACGTCGATGGACAGAACAACGGCTTCAACCTCGTCACCCTTCTTGAACTTGCGCACGGCATCTTCGCCGGTTTCGTTCCAGGACAGGTCGGACAGGTGAACCAGACCGTCGATACCGCCCGGCAGACCAACGAACACACCGAAGTCGGTGATGGACTTGATCGCGCCCTTCAGCTTGTCGCCCTTGTGGAAGTTGTCAGCAAACTCGTTCCACGGGTTGGCCAGGCACTGCTTCATGCCCAGGGAGATACGACGACGGTCTTCGTCGATTTCCAGGATCATGACTTCAACTTCGTCACCAACCTGAACTACCTTGGACGGGTGTACGTTCTTGTTGGTCCAGTCCATTTCGGACACGTGCACCAGGCCTTCGATACCTTGTTCGATTTCAACGAAGGCACCGTAGTCGGTCAGGTTGGTTACCTTGCCGAACAGACGGGTGCTGGCCGGGTAGCGACGGGACAGACCAACCCACGGATCTTCGCCCAGTTGCTTCAGACCCAGGGATACACGGTTCTTCTCTTGGTCGAACTTCAGGACCTTGGCTTCTACTTCGTCGCCAACAGCCAGAACTTCGGACGGATGCTTCACACGACGCCATGCCAGGTCGGTGATGTGCAGCAGGCCGTCAATGCCGCCCAGGTCAACAAACGCACCGTAGTCGGTGATGTTCTTGACGATACCCTTGATAACGGCGCCCTCTTTCAGGGTTTCCAGCAGAGCCTTGCGCTCTTCGCCCAGGGTTTCTTCCAGAACGGAACGACGCGAAACAACCACGTTGTTACGCTTGCGATCCAGTTTGATAACCTTGAATTCGATGTTCTTGTTTTCGTACGGAGTGGTGTCTTTAACCGGACGTACGTCAACCAGGGAACCCGGCAGGAAGGCACGGATGCCGTTGACCATAACGGTCAGGCCACCCTTGACCTTGCCGCTGATCAGGCCGGACAGGATCTTGCCGGTTTCCAGCGCTTCTTCCAGCTCAACCCATGCAGCCAGACGCTTGGCTTTTTCACGGGACAGCTTGGTTTCGCCAAAACCGTTTTCCAGCGCGTCGATGGCAACAGTCACGAAGTCGCCGATGGCAACTTCAACAACGCCTTCGTCGTTCTTGAATTCTTCGGCCGGAATCAGGGATTCGGACTTCAGGCCGGCATTTACAGTTACGAAGTTGGAATCAACTGCAACGACTTCAGCAGTGATCACCTCGCCCACGCGCATGTCGTGAAGGGTCAGGCTTTCTTCGAACAGCTGGGCAAAGTTTTCCATGGAGAGGGTAGTCATCAAGCTTACTCTCGGTGCACACCTTGCGGTGTGCGGGGTTAGGGTTGAACACAGGGTGCCTCTTGCAGTGCAGCAAGAATTACCCCTTTAAAAAATCATACGCCGGAGGCCTGGTACTGCCCGAAGCAGCGGAGGACCGTTTCGACCGCCTGGTCGATGGTCAGCTCCGTGGTATCGAGCAGAAAGGCGTCCGGCTCTTGGCGCAGCGGCGCTACTGGCCGGGCCGCGTCACGCGTATCCCGATCAATAATGTCCTGCTTAATCTGCGGGAGGTTAGCAGATTCTCCCTTGCCGATCAACTGCTTATAGCGGCGAGATGCACGCTCTTCGGCACTGGCGGTCAGAAAAATCTTCACGGCCGCTTGCGGAAACACCACCGAACCCATGTCCCGGCCATCGGTCACCAGGCCCGGAGCCACGCCAAAATCACGCTGGCGCTGCAACAACGCAGCCCGTACCGCCGGTAGAGCGGCCACTTTCGATGCCCCGTTACCGATTTCTTCGGCACGGATATCCATGCTGACGTCGTTGCCATCCAGCAACACCGCCCCCTGTTCAAACGCGGCGGGCAAACGGATGGCAAGTTCAGCCAGCGCAGGCTCGTTTTCCCAAGCCACCCCCAGCCTGCGTGCATGCAGGGCCAGCAGGCGGTAGAGCGAACCGGAATCAAGATAATGAAAGCCCAGACGCTGGGCAACAATGGCGGCGACAGTTCCCTTGCCGGAGGCAGAAGGACCATCGATGGTAATGACAGGAACAGACATGGGCTTGATTTGCATCCAGTTGCAGGCAGTGATGCGCAGCACATCACCAAAATGTCGATTTTAGCGCAGCCCCCTGCCATCAGGAACGGCTCTGGCCGGATTTTCTGCACTGAGGCGGTGACAAATGCTGCCAATCGGCAAGATTGTAGTTTGCACGTTACCCCGACGCCCTTTACAGTGACAGACCACAACGCACAACACCTGTCCGCAGGCACTGTGCGTGATGACAAGACCCGGACAACCTGAACAAGACACTACAGAGACTCGACGCCACGCCATGGAACAGCTCCGCCTCACTCCGACTCCGCACCTTGCCGGCACCATCAAACTGCCCGGCTCCAAAAGCATTTCCAATCGCACCTTGCTGCTGGCGGCACTGTCCAGCGGCAGCACGCTGGTACGCGACCTGCTGGATTCGGACGACATCCGCCATATGCAGGCAGCGCTTGGACTGCTGGGCGTGCAGGTAGAGCAGATCGGCAACAGCCGTGATTTCCGGGTGCAGGGTGTGGGTGGCGAGTTTCCGGTCAAGAGCGCCGACCTGTTCCTGGGTAATGCCGGCACCGCCTTCCGTCCGCTGACCGCCGCACTGGCGCTGATGCAGGGTAATTATCATTTGTCCGGCGTGGCACGCATGCACGAACGCCCGATCGGCGACCTGGTGGATGCACTGCGCATTGCCGGTGCCGACATCAGCTACCAGGGCAACCCCGGCTATCCACCACTGGCGATCAGCCCGGCCAGCCTGCGCGCTGGCGAAGTGATTCCGGTCAAGGGCAATGTTTCCAGCCAGTTCCTGACTGCCCTGCTGATGGCGCTGCCGCTGACCGGAGAAACCGCCACCATCGAAGTGGTCGGCGAGCTGATCTCCAAGCCCTATATCGAAATCACCCTCAACCTGATGTCCCGCTTTGGCGTACGGGTAGAACGCCAGGGCTGGCAGCGCTTCGTCATTCCGGGCGGCCAACACTATATTTCTCCGGGCGAGGTGCATGTAGAGGGCGATGCCTCCAGCGCATCATACTTCTTGGCCGCAGGTGCACTGGCCGGTGGCCCGGTACGGGTAGAAGGCGTGGGTAACAACAGTATTCAGGGTGATGTGAAGTTTGCCGACACCCTGCGCCAGATGGGCGTTTCCATCACCATGGGCGACAACTGGATTGAAGCGGCTGCCAACGGCAAGCTCAAGGCCATTGATGTCGACCTCAACCACATTCCCGATGCCGCCATGACCATTGCCGTGGCTGCGCTGGCCGCTGATGGCACCACCACGCTGCGCAATATCGAAAGCTGGCGCGTGAAGGAAACCGACCGCCTGTCCGCCATGGCCACCGAGCTGCGCAAGCTGGGTGCCACCGTGGAAGAAGGCCAGGACTACATCCGCATCACCCCGCCCGCCCACCTGATAGCTGATGCACAGATCGATACCTACGACGACCACCGCATGGCCATGTGCTTCTCGCTGGTTTCCTTACTGGGCGCTCCGGTCATCATCAACGACCCCAAATGCGTGGCCAAGACCTTCCCGGACTACTTCGAGGTCCTGGCCACCCTGCACGGCTGACAACACCCACACCAGCACCACGCCCGTTCTGCGGGCTTTTTTATTGCCAATAATCATCAAAAAACACAATATATAGATATCAACACAAATAAAGATACAACAAGATGAGCAATCTCTACGCCATTCGCCGCGAATTCATGCAGCAGTTCGACCTACCGGCCCCCAGTCAGCCCGGCCTGCATTGCAACACGCTGGCAATGTGGGAAAACATGCTGCACGAAGAAATGGCCGAGTTCCTGCATGCGCTGCAAGAATTCAAACAAATGGGCGCATGCAGTAGGGATGAGCAACAACGCCGCATGGCCGAACTTACCGCAGAGGGTGTGGATGTACTGAACGTGCTGACCGGCTTGCTGTTGTCGCAAGGCATGCCAGTGGAAGCCATGACCGAGGCCATTCATCAGGCCAATCTGCGCAAGCAGATTGATGGCAAGGTGGTGCGCCGTGCCGATGGCAAGATTCTGAAACCCGAAGGCTGGCAAGCCGCAGACAAATGCGCGGTAATCCGCCAGGCCCAGTCATTACATCGCCCTACTGCTGACGATGATTAAGTCTGATTTAATAAATACGGCGTAACCTGCACATTGATTGATTCGGGCATGCCCACAGAACAAAGGAAGCATCATGCTGAAAAATTCACAACACAGTTATGGCCGTCTGGCACGTGCCCTGCACTGGCTGAGTGCACTGGCAGTGATTGCCGCACTGGTTTTCATCGAATTCAAGGATATTGCGCCCAAAGGCAGCCCGCTGCGTGACTTCCTGAAGTCCGGCCATTTCCAGGCGGGGATTATCGTCTTGTTACTGGTACTACCGCGCTTGCTATGGCGGCTAGCCAACCGTGTTCCGGACATCACGCCAACGCCGCCAGCCATCACCATGCTACTGGCTCACGCGGCACACTGGTTGCTGTATGCACTGATGCTGATTTTGCCGATTCTCGGCATCGCCATCGTACAAGGGGCGGGAAAAGACGTGGTATTCCTGGGAAATACGCTTCCGGTACTCTTCTCCATCAGCAAAGACACGGCACACAATTTGAAAGAAGTACATGAAACGCTGGGGAATGTGCTGTTATGGGTAGCCATTTTCCATGCTGCAGCGGCAGTCTGGCACCACCGTTTTGTCAAGGACGACACCCTCACCCGCCTGACCGGGCCGATTCGCCCCTGATATCCACGCAAACACCCCGCCTTGGCGGGGTGTTTGCATTCCTGCCCTGCATCAGCGCAAATCCCTTTGCCACAGCGCCATCACCATGGCCAGTCCGGACAGCAAGGCCAGGGCCAGCAAGGCGTGGTCGCAGGCAATCAATACCGCCTGCTGCGTCACCTGGGCCGACAAACGCGCAAGATCAGGCAGGTCCAGCCCCATTCCCCAGTGCCTCAGGCTGAGGGCGTCCAGACGATCCAGCAGGCTCATGCGGGCCACTGCCTCTCCCGCTTGCAACTGCAAGGCAGCCAAACCGGTTCCCATGGCCATGGCCAGTTCACGCAGGATGTTTTTCAGCTGATAGGCATGGGCAAAATCCTCTGCCTGCACCTCGGCATAGGTCATGGCCGCAATCTGCAATACCGACAGCACCGGCACTAGGCCGTGCAGCAGGATGGCCGGCAGTACGCTGGCCAGTGCAGCGCCAGGCATGGCCACGTGTGACAGCCACACACTACAGAGCAATAGCAGGCCAAAACCCAGTGCCAGCACATGATGACGCCGTGTCAGCCAGCGACTGGCATACAAATAGGACAAGGCCATCACCACCGTCACCAGGCTGCCCATGCTCATGGCCCAGCCGGTGGTAACAAAGTCAAAGCCCAGCCCGTGTTGCAGCATGGCAGACAGCAGGTAAGGCCAAATCCCGTTGCACAGGTAGTAAAGCGCATAAAAAGCCAGCCCCATCAGATAGCGGCGGCGTAATACCGCATGCAGCCGCAACCAGGGGTCCGGGTGGGTATGGAGGCGCCGCCAGGCCAGCAACAGCAAGGCCACACCAGCCAGCAAGGCCAGCCACATTCCGGGCCGGGCAGAAAATCGCAGAAAACGCAGATCCTCCAGCGTATGCAAGACCAGCAACGCGCCCAACCCCAATGCCGCCACCGCCAGCCAGTCCAGTTCTCCAGCCTGGGTACGCGTAGGCATACCGGCATTGCGTGGATAGCTGATATTGACCAGCACCAGCAACAGCGGGACAAAGCCGGCCTGCAGCCAGAAGATGGCCTGCCAGCCCCAGTCTTCGACCAGCAGAGCGGACAGCCAGGGAGCAATGCCGGACAGTCCGAACAGCCCAAGCAAAAAACCATACATCAGCGGCTTGCGCTCTCTGGGCTGAGCCACCAGCTGCAACAGAATGCGCGAGGCGGTAAACAGCCCGCCGCCGCCCACGCCCTGAAACAGCCGCGCCAGCGCCAGACTGGTGATGCCCTCAGCCAGGGCACAGCCCACACTGCCAGCCATGAACAACAGCAAGGCCCACTGGGTATAGCGGCGATAGCTGATCAGGGTGGCAAAGCGCCCCAGTAGCAGGTTGACCAGCACCGCGCCCACGGCAAAGCTGGTCAGCGCCCACAGATATTCCTGCGGAGCCGCCGCCACCCCGCCCTGGATCGCCCCGCCCGCCACCCCCATCATGCCGACGGCCACAAAATCCGCCCCAGTCACCAGACCCAGGGTGAGGCCAAACAGCCGAACCTGCCAAGGGCGACATTCGGGATGGGCTTGCAGCAAAACGGGGTAATCAGGCATCAAACAGAAAGCTCGGGAAAAGGTATGGTGTCGCAGTCACTATAGTGACCATGCTATGTTGAATAAACTGCCATTTTTGAAATGATTATTCAATGTCACGTACAAACGACTGGAATGACTGGCATCTGTTTGGCTGTGTAGCGCAACTGGGTAGTTTCAGCCGGGCGGCCGAACGGTTACAACTGCCCAAATCGACAGTCAGCACCGCAATCTCCCGGTTGGAGCAAAGACTGGGTTTGCGCTTGCTGGAACGCAGCACGCGCCGCCTGCGCCTGACCGAAGCCGGCTTTCAGTTGCTGACAGAAATCGGACCGCTGTTTTCACGACTGGAAGACATCGCCGACCACCTACAAGGCCATGCCGAAGCGCCGCTAAGCGGCACATTGCGCATTGCATCTCCCTATGAATTTGCCAGCCTGCACCTGAGCCCGGTGCTGTGCGACATCATGCAGGCCCACCCGGCACTACATATCGAAGTGGATGTAGTCAGCAGCCTGATCGACCCGCTCAGCAGTGGCTACGACCTGAGTTTTGTGATGACCAGTCAGCCGCTGCCGGATTCCGGCCAATTGGGCAAGCGTCTGTACACCTTGCAGCAGGGCCTGTTTGCTGCGCCAGCCCTGTTGCAGCAACGCGGCAGACCACAACACCCGGCAGAACTTGCCGACTGGCCGCTATTAGGGGCCGCTACCGCCCTGCCCTGGCAATTCCGGCATGCTGATGGCCGACACTACCAGTTGACGCAGCCGCTGTTGCTGCAAAGCGCCAATGCGGGTCTGCGGCTGCAGGCCGCCATTGCCGGGCGCGGGGTCTGCCTGGTGTCCTGCAATTTTGCGGCGGCAGCCCTGGCGACTGGTCAGTTGGCACGCATTCTGCCGGACTGGTCGCTCCCGCCCTTGAAAACCTATGCGCTCATCCCCAACCGTAGCCTGCTGCCCACCAAGACCCGCTTGCTACTGGATGGACTGGAGCAGCGCTTTGCCAGCCTGGAAGCGCTCTGAACTCTCATGCAAGCAGCAAGAAAATGGGCGCTCCCTGGCGCCCATTGCACTACTAGCTTGCCGACATGGTTGGCAACACTACTTGTCCTGCGGCAGTCGCATGGTTGAGCCGCGTTCAATCAAGCGCCCGGACAGCACCACCTTGCGCGCACTACGGGCCGGGTCTTCCAGCCGCTCCAGCAGCATCTTCATGGCGGTGCGGCCAATGTCGTACACCGGCTGTTCGATCACCGTCAGGCCGGGTCCGGCCAGCTCGGTCCAGTTGTCATTGTCAAAACCGGCCAGCGCCAGCTGCTGCGGAATGGCAATACCGGCCTTACGCGCACCGCGCAACATGCCCAGCAACACCAGGCCATTACTGGCAATCAACGCCTGTGGCGGCGAAGACTCACGCAACCAGTCACTCATCGCCTGCTCCGCTGCTTCCGGCGTGGGAGCGATAAAGCGTGCTTCAGCCTGCAATCCATGCTGCTGCATGGCAGCCAGCACACCGGCATGGCGCTCGGTCCCGGTGGTACTGGTGTTGCCAAACAGGCCACCAATGCGGCGATAGCCCTGTTGCAGCAAATGCTCCACCAACTGGCTGGCTGCTTCAGCATTGTCCAGCACCACGGCATCAGCCTGCCCCGGCGGCGCAGCACGATCGATCAGCACCACCGGGAAGCCCAGTTGCTGCGGGTCCAGCTTCTGCGCCGTGGCACGGGTAGGGGCGAAGATGACCCCGGTGACCCGCTCCTCCTGCATCAGGCGCAGGTACATGGCTTCTTTTTGCGGATTTTCGTCGGTATTGCACAAGATAACGCGCATGCCCACCGCGTAAGCAGCATCCTCCACCGCCCGGCTGACCGCGGTAAAGAAGGGATTGCGGATATCAGACACAATCAGGCCAATGGTATGACTATGCTGAGAGCGCAGCCGACGTGCCGACAGATTGGGCAGATAGCCGGTGGCGGCCACGGCAGCCTCCACTTTCTTGCGCAGCTCATCGCTGACCGGGCCATCGCCCAGCGCCCGTGACACTGTCGCCACCGACACCCCGGCAGCCCGGGCTACATCCTTGATGCGTACCGTCATTTTGCAATCGTTTTCAGTCAGGTTGTCGTGATCCTGCATCAAGTAAAAATGCTTTGCAAGCCTTTAATTACAAGGATCATTAAAGATTGAAGTCGTGTTTGATCAAGATGATCTACGATCAATATTGACAGGTGTTGTGTAATCGATTTCAATGCCAGCAACGCAACGCCAGACAATAGCCAGCACAGCCCATTTTTGGGTGCAATGCAGCAAAATAACAGTACCAGGAGACCACTCCCGATGTCGCACGATCTGATCCATCCGGAACTGATTTGCCTTGCCACCGCTCCGGCCAGCAAGGAAGATGCCATCCGCCAGGCCGGCCAGCTGCTGGCCAACGCTGGCTGTATTGACGCCGCCTATATCGACAGCCTGCTGGCACGCGAAGCCGTGGCCAACACCTTTCTGGGTCATGGCGTCTCCATTCCGCATGGCATGGTGGAAGACCGCCACCTGATCAAGCGCACCGGCATTGCCATTCTGCAGATTCCGCAGGGTCTGGAATGGAATCCTGGCCAGACCACCCATTTGCTGTTTGCCATTGCTGCGCAATCGGACGAACACATCCAGCTGCTGCGTCGGCTCACCCGCTTGCTGCAAGACGAACCCCTCCTGCAGCAGCTGTTTGCCACCAGCAATCCGCAAGACCTGATTGCCGCCCTGTCCGACACCGCTGCCGCACCGGCTGCGCCGCAGCAGCCGGCGGGCGATCTGGCCGAACAGTTTGAATGGCAGGTGGACTACCCCAATGGCCTGCATGCCCGCCCGGCCACCGCCTGGGTGGAAACCGCCCGCCAGTACGCGGCACAGGTACAAGTGCGTCACGGCCACCATGTGGCTGACGCCAAGAACATGATTTCCCTGCTGCAACTGGGCCTGCAACGCGGCGACCGGCTGGTGGTATCCGCCGAAGGCAGCGATGCCGCCGCCCTGCTGCAAGCCCTGCAAGGGGTGATGACCCGCCTGACTGCGCAGGAACAAACCGACGCCGCACTGGCCGCGCAAAAAGCCCAGGCCCAGCGTAGCGAAAACAACTGGCAGCCGCCGGGCCACCCGCTGGAAGTGGCCGGTATCAGTGCCAGCCCCGGTCTGGCCATCGGTCAGGTCCATGTGCTGACCCACGGCCTGCCCGCCATTCCCGACCACCCGCTGGCACTGGCTGAAGCTGGTGACAAACTGCATGCCGCGCTGGCCGATACCCGCGCCGAACTGGCCAAGCTGGCCGAAGACACCGCCCAGCGCCTGGGTAATGCCGAAGCCGCCATTTTCAAGGCCCAGGCCGAACTGCTGAGCGATACCGACCTGATCACCCTGTCCTGCCAGCTGATGGTGGAAGGCCACGGCGTGGCCTGGTCCTGGCATCAGGCCGTGGAGCGCCTGGCCGACCGTCTGGCCGCGCTGGGCAACCAGTTGCTGGCCGCCCGTGCCGCCGACCTGCGTGATGTCGGCCGCCGCGTGCTGGGCAAGATCGACCCCAGCCTGCAAGCAACCACCCTGTCCGACCTGCCGGACAACTGCATTCTGCTGGCCAGCGATTTGTCGCCATCCGACACCGCCGGGCTGGATACCAACAAGGTAATTGGCCTCGCCACTGCCCAGGGCGGCCCGACTTCGCACACAGCCATTCTGGCGCGCACCCTCGGCCTGCCGGCACTGGTAGCCGGTGGCCCCGGCCTGCTTGGCGTAGCCAATGGTACGGCCGCGATTCTGGATGGCCAGGCTGGCCGCCTCTACCTGAACCCGGGCGAAGCCGACCTGAAATCCGCCCGCGACTGGATGGCGCAACAGCAGCTGCGCAAGGAACGCGAAGAAGCCGAACGCAGCCTGCCGGCCCAGACCCGTGACGGCCACAGCGTGGAAGTGGCCGCCAACGTCAACCGCCCGGACCAGGTGGCCGCCGCCATTGCCGCCGGTGCCGAAGGTGTGGGCCTGATGCGTACCGAATTCCTGTTCCTGGAACGTGACGACAGCCCGGACGAAGAAGAACAGTTCGCCACTTACCAGGCCATGCTGCAGGCACTGGAAGGCCGCCCGCTGATCGTGCGCACGCTGGATATCGGCGGCGACAAGCAAGTGCCTTACCTCAACCTGCCGCACGAGGAAAACCCCTTCCTCGGCATGCGTGGTGCCCGTCTGCTGCTGCGCCGCCGCGACCTGCTGGAACCGCAGCTGCGTGCGCTGTACCGCGCCGCCCGTGGTGGCCAGCCGCTGTCCATCATGTTCCCGATGATTACCTCGCTGAAAGAAATCACCCGCCTGAAGGGCCTGTGTGAAGGCATTCGCCGCGAGCTGAACGCCCCGGTGGTGCCGATCGGCATCATGGTGGAAGTGCCCGCCGCCGCCACGCTGGCCGACAAGCTGGCCGAGCATGTGGACTTCTTCTCCATCGGCACCAACGACCTCACCCAGTACGCACTGGCCATCGACCGTCAGCATCCGGAGTTGGCCGCCGAAGCCGACAGCCTGCACCCGGCAGTACTGCGCCTGATTCACCAGACGGTGCAGGGTGCCGCCCAGCATGGCCGCTGGGTAGGCGTGTGCGGTGGCATTGCCGGCGACCCCTTCGGTGCCGCCCTGCTCACCGGTCTGGGTGTCAACGAACTGTCGATGAGCCCACGTGACATCGCCAGCGTCAAGGCCCGCCTGCGTGGCAGCGACTTTGCCAAACTGGCCGAGCTGGCACAGCAAGCGCTGGATTGCGACAGCGCCGAAGAAGTGCGCGCCCTGCAGAGCCTGCTGTCATGAACGGCCCGCTGATCACCATCACCCTGAACCCGGCCATCGACCAGACGGTGTGTGTGCAGGATTTCCAGCCCGGCAGCGTCAATCTGGCGCTGTCCAGCACCAGCAATGCCGGCGGCAAGGGCGTGAACGTGGCCAGCTGCCTGGCCGACTGGGGCTTGCCGGTGCTGGCCACCGGCCTGTTGGGACGCAATAACAGCGATGCATTTGAAGCACTGTTCAAGGACAAGGGCATTGCAGACCGCTTCATCCGCGTGCCGGGTGACACCCGCGTCAACATCAAGCTGTCCGATCAGGCCAATGCCAGCACCACCGACATCAACCTGCCGGGCCTGACCGTAGGCGAAGTGCAATGGGAACGCCTGCTGACCCTGCTGGCGGCAGACGTCAATCCGGGCAGCCAGATTGTGCTGGCCGGCAGCCTGCCACAGGGGCTGGTGCCGGAACAGCTCCCCCTGCTGATCGGCAAACTGCGCCAATGGGGTGCCCATGTGCTGCTGGACAGCAGCGGTGCCGCGCTGGCCTGCGCACTGGCCGCTCCACGCGCCAGCCTGCCGGACTGCATCAAGCCCAATCGCCACGAACTGGAGCAATGGGCTGGCCATGCCCTGCCCACCCTGCCAGACGTACTAGCCTGCGCGCGCCAACTGCAACAGGCCGGTGTGGCCGAGGTGGTGGTATCGCTGGGCGAGGAAGGCGCGCTGTTTGTGCTGGACGACGGCCCGGCCCTGCTGGCCCGCCTGCCGGTGCAGAACCCGCTGAGCACCGTGGGTGCCGGTGATGCACTGGTGGCCGGCCTCAGCGCCGCGCGCCACCAGCGCCTGGCCGGTGAAGACCGCGCCCGGCTGGCCGTGGCCTTTGCCACCGCCAAGCTGGCCCGCATCGGCCCCCACCTGCCGGAACGCAGCCAGGTGGAACAACTGGCACGGCAAGTGGAAGTGCAGCACTTGTCCTAAACCATCATGCTGCGGGCGGGCAACGCTCACCCACCCTCGCCACGCGGCAGATCATCAGCAAAGCAACAACAACAGGCAGATAAAACTAGGAGAAAGACAATGGCAAACCTGCTGGCAGTGATTGCAGCTCCCGATCGCAGCACCCAGTCCATGCTGGCTGGCGAAGCGCTGCGCCAGGCGGCTACCCGGCTGAAACACAAGATCGATGTAGAAATCCACACCGCACAAGGCGTGCAACAGCCGCTGAGCGCCAGCGCCATTGCCGACGCCGACGCCGTGCTGCTGATTGGCGAAGCCGCGGCACAGGATGTGCGCTTTGCCAACAGCCACACCCTGCCCAGCTCGCTGGAAGCCGTACTGGCCGATGCCGAAGGCCAGCTCAAGGCCAGCCTGAGCGCCCGGACTGCCAGCAGCGCGCTGCGCATTGTCGGCATCACATCTTGCCCCACCGGCATTGCCCACACCTTCATGGCCGCCGAAGGCCTGAGCCAGGCCGCACAGAAACTGGGCCACAGCATCCGCGTGGAAACCCAGGGTTCGGTGGGCGCGCAGGACACGCTGACGGCGGATGAAATCCGTCTGGCCGATGTGGTGATCATTGCCGCCGACACCCAGGTGGACCTGTCGCGCTTTGTCGGCAAGCATCTGTTCTCCAGCGGCACCAAACCGGCCATCAACGATGGTGAAAACCTGGTGCGCCGCGCCATTGCCGAAGCCCAGCCGCATGGTGCCAGCCAGGCTGCCAGCAGCCAGACGGCCGCCAGCACCGCTTCCGCAAGCAGCGCCCAGAGCGAGCAGCGCAGCGGCGCTTACAAACACCTGATGACCGGTGTGTCCTTCATGCTGCCCTTTGTCACCGCCGGCGGCATCATGATTGCGCTGGCTTTTGCACTGGGCGGCATTTACGCCTTTGACGACGCGCACAAGGGCACGCTGGCCTGGGCCTTGTTCCAGATTGGTGCCAAATCCGCCTTTGCGCTGATGGTGCCGATTCTGGCCGGTTACATCTCCTACTCCATCGCCAACCGTCCCGGTATTGCCCCCGGCATGGTGGGTGGCATGCTGGCCGCCAGCCTGGGCTCCGGCTTTCTGGGTGGTATTGCCGCCGGTTTCATCGCCGGTTACGGCACGGATTTCCTCAACAAGAAAATCCAGCTGGGCCGCAATCTGGATGGCCTGAAACCGGTGCTGATCTTGCCGGTACTGGGTTCCCTGCTGGTGGGCCTGCTGATGATCTACGTCATCGGCACGCCGGTAGCCGCCTTGCTGGCCATGCTGACCGAAGCGCTCAAGAGCATGCAGGGCAGCAGCGCCTTGCTGCTGGGTGCCATTCTGGGCGCGATGATGGCCTTTGACATGGGCGGCCCGGTGAACAAGGCAGCCTATGCCTTTGCCACCGGCCTGATTGCCAGCCAGGTGTACACCCCGATGGCCGCGGTGATGGCCGCCGGCATGACCCCGCCGCTGGGCATCGCCCTGGCCACCAAGCTGTTTGCCGACCGCTTTACCGCCGACGAGCGCGAAGCCGGCAAGGCTGCTGGCGTGCTGGGTATTTCCTTCATCAGTGAAGGTGCCATTCCGTTTGCCGCCCGCGACCCGCTGCGCGTGATCCCGTCGCTGATGGTGGGTTCGGCCGTGACCGGTGCCATCTCCATGGCCATGGGCGTGGAACTGAAAGTACCGCACGGTGGCGTGTTCGTACTGCCCATCCCCAATGCAGTGACCAATCTGGGTGCCTACCTGGTGGCACTGGTGGTAGGTACGGTGCTGACCGCCGTGATGCTGCGCGTGCTGAAAAAACCGCTGGCACAATAAGCCATGAGCCGACCGGCAGCACGGACCTGCCGGCCGCTGAACGATTTCTCTCTCTCTCGGGCCAACTCCTTTGCGGGTTGGCATTTTTTTGTCCTGCGTTTTGAAAATCCCGCCATAAAACCCGACGTTTCCAGAGTGCAATGACCATAGCCACGCCAGGCTGCACTGCTATGGTAAGGCCCAGTCACTGGCTCTGGAGAACCGCACCATGTCTGCCCCTGCCCTGTCCGCCGCAGATGTCAAACTGGGCCTGCGTGAAAAAGTAGGCTATGGACTGGGAGACATGGCGTCCAATCTGTCGTTTGGTGCCGTCTCGCTGTTCCTGCTGTTTTTCTACACCAATATCTTTGGCCTGAGCGCCGGCGAAGCCAGCCTGATCTTCCTGATCGCCCGCATCATCGATGCGCTGTTCAATATTCTGCTGGGCTACGCCATTGACAAGACGCACAGCCGCCATGGCAAGCTGCGGCCCTATCTCTTGTACGGCGCGCTGCCGCTGGGGGTCCTGACCGTGCTGTGCTTCAGCACCCCTGACACCAGCTACAAGTTTACCTATGCGCTGGTCAGCTACACCGTGTACTGCCTGGCCTATACCACGGTGAACACGCCCTATTCAGCCATGAACAATATGCTGACCCAGCACGCCATGTCGCGCGCCTCACTGTCGGTGTACCGCATGTTGTTTGCCACGCTGGGCTACTTTGTGGTGTCGGTGTATGCCGACCAATTGATTCGCCGCTTTGCTGATCCGCGCACCGGCTACCAGCTCACCATCGCGCTGTTTGCCGGGCTGGCCACCCTGCTGTTCTACGCCTGCTTTGCCATGACCAGGGAACGCATCCGGCAGGACAAGGACACAGCCCCCAGCCTGCGCCAGATGGTGCAGGCCATTACCGCCAACCGGCCCCTGTTCCAGCTGTCGATGTTTACCGTGTTTACCTATATCGCCTACAGCGTGTGGATGGCCGCCGCCATTTACTACATCAACTACGTACTGCGCGATGAAGCCTATACCGCCAGCTTCTTCGCCATCCAGACCGTGGCCAATCTGGTCGGCACCATTGCCTCGGAACAGCTGATTGCCCGCTTCGGCAAAAAGAGACTGACCCTGCTCACCCTGAGTGCCGGCGCGTTGGCGCTGGCCTATCAATACTGGCTGGCGGGCGACAGCCGGCTGGCCATCATGGTTTGCGTCTGTCTGTACAGCGCGGCCATGGGCAGCATCTTTGTCTGCATGTACGCCATGCTGGCCGACACGGTGGAATACGCCGAGTGGCAGCAGCATGTGCGTACCGAGGGCGCCATCTATGGCTATTTCAACTTCATCACCAAAGTGGCCATGGCCATTGCCGGTGGTCTGGCCGGGCTGATCCTGCAATATGCCGGCTACGATGCCGCCCATATCACGCCACGCGCACAAGACTGGATCGCCCTGATGATGACGCTGATTCCCGCCGCCATGTTCGTGCTGGCGCTGCTGTTCGTGCTGCGCTACCAGCTGGATGAAGACAGCTATCTGCGCATGGTGGGCCAGATCGAAGCACGCAAGCAGCCCGCCGCCGCTCAGCCACAGGAGTCCTGAAATGACAGCCAATCACCAAGAACTGATCGCCCGCATGCGCCCACAAGACAAGGTCAAGCTGCTCAGCGGCCAGGGCCTGTGGCGCACGGCCAGCCTGCCCGAATTCGGCATTCGCGACTTTGTCATGACCGATGGCACCTATGGCGTGCGCTACAGCAGTGCGCAGATCGACCAGCAGGAAAGCTGGAATATCAGCGACTTCCTGTCAGTGGTACAGCAAGATGCGGGCCAGCAGGCGACCGATAGCGACAAGGGCGGCTCGGAAGTGCTGTTTGGCCACTCGCGCCCGGCCACCTGCTTTCCCAATGGCTCCAGCCTGGCCTGCAGTTGGGATGTGGTGCTGGTGGAACAGATGGGACGGGCGCTGGCGATTGAATGCCAGTCCATGGGTGTGGGCCTGCTGCTGGGGCCGGGCATCAATATCCGTCGCACCCCGCTGGCCGGACGCGGTTACGAGTATTACTCGGAAGATCCGCTGCTCAGCGGCGATCTGGCCGCCGCGCTGATCAACGGCCTGCAACAGCAAGGCGTGGGAGCCAGCCTCAAGCACTTTGCCTGCAACAACTCGGAATACATGCGTACCGAGATGGACTCCATCGTCGACGAGCGCGCGCTGCGCGAAATCTACCTGTACGGTTTCCAGCGCGCCATTGCCAAGGCACAGCCGTGGACGGTGATGTCCTCCTATAACCGGCTCAACGGCGAACAGACCTCGCAGCACCACTGGCTGCTCACCCAGGTACTGCGCAAGGAATGGGGCTACCAGGGGCTGGTGATGTCCGACTGGTACGGCATCAAGGACCGCCCGGCCTCGCTGTTGGCCGGTAATGAACTGGCCATGCCGGAAAACGCGCTGGACAATGCCGAACTACTGGCCGCCATCGAACAAGGCCGTATTCCCGCTACGGTGCTGGACCAGGCCTGTCTGCACATGCTGCAACTGATAGCCAAGGTGCAGGCTGGCCGCCAGCCCGGCACCGTAGCTGACTTTGCCAGCCACCATCAGCTTGCGCGACGCATTGCCGCCGAATCACTGGTATTACTGAAGAACGACCAAGACTTGCTGCCACTGGATGGCCAGCAACTGCGCCGACTGGCGGTGATTGGCAAACCGGCACAACAGCCGGTGATACAGGGCTCGGGCTGCGCCACCACCCAGCCCTGGCAGCAGGACTGTCCGCTGGATGAAATCCGGTCGCAGGCGGGAAGCAGCGTGCAGATCGACTATGCCGTCGGTGCGCCGGACGACCAACACGACGACGCAGCCGCACTGCAACACGCCTGCGCCATGGCCGCCGCCGCCGAGGTGGCCGTAGTGTTTGTCAGTACCCCCATCGGCATGGACGGTGAAAATGGCGACCGCCAGCATCTGGGCCTGCTCCCCAGCCACGACCGCCTGATCAGCCGGCTGGCCGCGGTGCAGCCCAAGCTGGTGGTGGTGCTGTGCAATGGCGATGCCGTGCTGATGCCCTGGCTGCCCCAGGTGCCTGCCGTGCTGGAGTGTTTCTTCGCAGGTCAGGGCATGGGCCATGCAGTGGCCGCCACGCTGTTTGGTGTCAACAATCCCAGTGGCAAGCTCACCACTACCCTGCCCAACAGTCTGGAAGAGACACCAGCCTATCTGCACTACCCCGGCGAAAATGGCCGTCACCATTACAGCGAGGGGCTGTATGTCGGTTATCGCTATTACGACAAGCGCCAATTGCAGCCGCTGTTTCCCTTTGGTTTTGGTCTGAGCTATACCCGTTTCGACTACCGCGAACTGCAGCTCTCCAGCCAGGACATGACGGAACACGACACCCTCACGGTGAGCATCGAGATCCACAACAGCGGTGCGCGGGATGGCAAGGAGATCGTGCAGCTATACATCGCACCACCGCCCTCGCCCTTGGCACGCCCGCCACAAGCCCTGCGCGGCTTCGTCAAACTGGACATCCCGGCCGGAAGCAGCCGCCACGCCCACTTCACCCTGCAACGCGAAGATTTTGCCTATTACGACCCGGCGCACCCAGCCTGGGTGGTGGACAGCGGCCCGCATGAGATCCGCATCGCAGCCTCCAGCCGCGACATCCGCCTGCAGGCCACGGTAGCGGTTACCGCGCAGCCACCCTACCCCAGGCTCAAGGCTGACTCCTCGCTGGTGCAGCTCACCCGTCACCCACCCATGCTGCAGGCCGTGGCCGAACTGGTGGCCAGCAAGTGTGCACTCAGCGTGGATGATGCCCGTGCCAAGCTGATCCAGATGGCTCCCAACATGTTCGGCGGCTTGTTCATCACCCTCACCGCCATGCTGGAACTGGATATCAGCCGCGCTGAGCTGCAGCTGATCCTAGACCGATTCAACAGCATGCCCAGTTGCAACCAGGCAAGAGACGTCGCGGTTTTTTCATCACAACGTCAAGACCCTGTCACATGACAAGACGACAATCCGTCCCAAGCCGGCCACTTGCGCTGGGTTGTCTCTTGTTCAGTTGTTTCTTCTCGGCTTTACTCTCGCGCCAACCCTTTACCGGGTTGGCACTTTTTTGGGTGCACCACCTGCCACTGGCTACGGCCAGCACCTGCAAAACCCAGACTGGTAAATAAAGGCAAAGACCAAGCACGAATACTTGCCTGCACGCGATGTCATCTGCATCGTGTTGTGCTTTCCACACCCTAGCCGTAGCCGCATGATTACCTCCACGACTCCGCTGCCGGTGTCCTACCCGCCGTTGACACCGACACCACAGCCAGCCAGCAACACACCACCCGGCCCTTCCCCCCAGCCCGCCATGCCCACGCAGCCTGCACCAGGACAGCCAGGCAGTGGCATCAACACCTATGCCTGATCAGCGCGCGGTATTGCCACCGTCCACCGCCAGCGTGGTGCCGGTGACAAAACTGGCATCGTCGGACAACAAAAAACGCACCGCCCGGGCTATTTCATCCGGCCGCGCATAGCGCCCCAGCGGCACGCCACCGGCGACGGTGAGCGAGGGGGTATCCGGCCCGGCGGCAGCACGTTCGGCGGCCCAACGTTCCACTTCGGTATCGCCAGGACACACGGCGTTGATGCGGATGCGATCGCGGGCATGGTCCAGCGCCATCGCCCGCGTCATTTGCACCACCGCGCCCTTGCTGGCGCAGTAGGCCACGGCTGCCTCGCCCGCCACCAGCCCCCAGTCCGATGCATTGTTGACAATGGCTCCGCCACCCTGCGCCCGCATGGCGGGAATCACCGCCTTGCACATGCGCCACACCGCGGTCACGTTCAGGGCCAGCACCGTGGCCCAGTCCTGTTCGCTGGTCGACTCCGCAGTCCCGCCCAGCACCACGCCGGCATTATTGAACAGGCCGTCAATGCGGCCGTGGCGGGCCAGCATGGCGGCCACGGTCTGCGTGGTGGCAGTAGCATCCAGCTGATCCAGCGGCCAGTACTCGGCCTGCCCACCCGCAGCTTGCAGAGCCTGCTGCAAGGCCATGCCCTCCGCCTGCCGTCGCCCGGTAAACAACACCTGCACCCCATCCTGTGCCAGTAGCTGCACCGTTGCCTTGCCAATGCCGGAGGTACCACCGGTTACCAGTATCACGCGCTGCGCTTTGTCCATCCTGCTGCTCCTGCTTGCTGATCTGTCCTGTTCACAGCCATCGTCTTGTCGCCGGTTTGGCGCTAGACTGCCGGCTGCACTGTTAGCCTGCATTTACCCATGAAATCGAAATCCTCTTCCGGCGGCCTGGTTTATTCCTCCGAGCATGGCCGCATGTGCCCGGACTGCCGTCAGCCGCTTGATGCCTGCATCTGCCAGCAAGCCACCATGCCCAGCGGCGATGGCATTGTGCGTGTCAGCCGTGAAAACAAGGGCCGTGGCGGCAAGACCGTCACCGTGGTGAAAGGTGTGTTGCGCGACAATGCAGGCTTGACCGTACTGGGCAAGCAGTTGAAAGCCGCCTGTGGCACGGGCGGCACCGTCAAGGATGGCACTATTGAAATCCAGGGCGACCATGTCGCAACCGTCATCAGCAGCTTGCAAAAGCTCGGTTTCACGGTAAAGCGCGCGGGCGGCTGAGTACAATCAGCCAGGCACGGTCCCATGCATTTCCCAGCCCCCATTCCCAAGCGGGCAGCGTGATACATTGCTGGCAGTATTGAAAAAATACAACAATAATTTTCCAAAAATGAAAATTTGACTTAATTTTTTCACGACAAGATAGCCCGCTCCCGTATGCTGGCTGGCATGACACATGCACCGATACCACCGCAATCTGACAGCAGCCAGCCCGACCCTGCCTGGCTGGGTGAGCAAATCCGCCAGCTACGCAAGCTACGCAAACTGTCCCTGCAGCAATTAAGCGAAGCCACTGGCCGCTCGATTGGCTTTCTCTCCCAGCTGGAGCGCGGCAAAAGCCAGCCCAGCGTATCCGACCTCAACAAACTGGCTACCGCCTTGGCCGTGCCCTATGGCGTGTTCTTCAGCCAGGCCCCGGCCCATGAGCGTGGCCTGGTGGTGCGCCAGGCACACCGCCCGGTGTTGCACTACGCCGAAGGCGTCAGCGACGCCCTGCTCTCGCCCGGCTTTGCCGGTGGTTTGCAACTGATGCTCACCCGCTTTGCCCCAGGAGCAAGTTCCGGCCCGCAAACCCTCAGCCACGGCGGCGATCAGGGCGGCATGGTGCTATGCGGTCAACTGGAGCTGTGGGTGGACGAACAATGCCATCTGCTGGCCGCTGGCGACAGTTTCAGCTTCAACAGCAGTCGGCCACACCGTTATTGCAACCCCGGCAATGAGGAAGCCCAGGTGGTATGGGCATATACCGTCAGCGCCTGAAGCGCCGCCGTCAATGAATTAAAGGAGAATCCATGTTTGAATCCGCCCGCCACTATCCACCCAGCTGGTATGCCGCCACCAGCACGGCCCAGCAAATCGAGCGCCCGGCGCTGACCCAGGATATGGATGTGGATGTGCTGGTGGTGGGCGCTGGCTTTACCGGTCTGTATACCGCACACAATCTGGCCGATGCCGGTGTCAACGTAGCCGTGATCGAAGCCAGCCGGGTGGGCTGGGCGGCAAGCGGACGCAATGGCGGACAGATCATTCTGGGATTCTCCTGCGACATGCCCCCCATCGAAGCGGCACTGGGGTTGGAAGCTGCCCAGGAAATCTGGCAACTACTGCGCAGTGCGGCAGCCGATATCCGCCACAAGATTGCCCAGCATCACATCGACTGCGAGCTGGCAGAGGGCCATCTGTGGACATCCGTGCTGTGGCAGCGCATCAGGTTGTTGTCTGAGTGGCAGGAGCATGCCGCCCGCCATTACGACTATCAGGCGCTGGAGTTCGTCCCGCGCAAGGACCTGCCGCAGCATGTCGGCTCGGAACGCTATGTGGCGGGCCTGATCGACCGCGAAGGCGGCCATTTTCACCCGCTCAAATACATTCTGGGTCTGGCCCGTGCCGCTGAAGAAAAGGGGGTGGCCATCTTCGAACAGACACGCGCCCTGTCCTATGCCAGCACGGCGAATGGCTGCGTGGTCCAGACAGCACAGGGCAAGATCCGCTGCCGCAAGCTGGTGCTGGCCACCAATGCCTATGTCGACCAGCTGGATCCGGCGCTGGAGCGCAAGATCATGCCGGTAGGCACCTATATGATTGCCACCGAAGCGCTGCCGGAAGACGTGGCCCGTCAGCTGCTGCCCAGCAATATGGCGGTGTCGGACAACCAGTTCATTCTGGATTACTTCCGCCTAAGTGCCGACCGCAGCCTGCTGTTCGGCGGCAAGTGCACCTATTCCGGCCGCACGCCCGCCAATCTCACCGCCAGCATGCGCGCCGACCTGCTGCGCGTGTTTCCGCAGCTGGCCCCCTATCGCATCACCCACACCTGGGGCGGCCATATCGACATCACCGTCCCGCGCACACCGGATTTCGGCTGCCGTGGCGACGTGTACTGGGCGCAAGGTTTTTCCGGCCACGGCGTGGTGCCTACCTGTGCCGCAGGCCGGGTACTGGCCAATGCCATTCTGGGCGACAGCCACCTGCTGCAGCAGTTCATGCGCCTGTCCAACCCCGACTTCCCCGGCGGCAAGCTGCTGCGCGTACCCTTGCAGGCTGCCGGCATGTTGTATTACCGCCTGCGCGACTACGCCATCCCCGGCCTGAGCTACTAAGAAGCTGTTCATAGTCCGCTGGGCTTTGGTGATACTGCGTTAACAGCGCCGGTGGAATACTCATTGACTCACTGTATCCGCTTCCTTAGTCGCTTTTGCCTTGTCTCACTCTAGCTCACAAGACTTTGAACAAGCTCTTGGCCGCTCCAAGCCAGGCATGAGCACAGCCCTGCCCTGAAACAGGACAGGGCTGTCACACCCAGGCCAACCCGCGTCCCCGCAAGCTAGCCAAGTCTATTGGCGAGGCTAACTACAAAGCAGCCCTGCGGTTATCAAACATCCCTGCCTGCCACGCCCCCGCCTCACCAGCCACACCCGTTCCTCCTGATGGCAAGCCGTATTAATCCGAGCCAAGCCAACAATTCCCCAGTCATCGTCCCGGTTTTTGCCTCAATCCATTCAGCATTTTCAGATAAAGACAAATGGCTATTGCTTGGAAAAATTTTATGCAATAGGGTTTTGTAAATAAAAAATTATTCCTTATCAATGACTTACAAACAGCTTGGCATACCACGGTTTAAGCGGAATGTCCTGAACCTTGCTGTACATCACTGGAGAAATACCCCATGGCTGAGAGTTTTCAGAAAGAAGTCCCCCCCGCCCGCGTCAATATCACACTGGACCTGCACACCGGCGGTGCCCAGAAAAAAATGGAACTTCCGCTGAAGCTGCTGGTACTTGGCGACTTCAGCCAGCGCGACGATGGCACCGCGCTAACCGACAAAACCAAACACTCCATCAACAAAAACAACTTTGATGCGGTCTTGGCAGATTACCAGCCTGCCTTGCAGCTCAGTGTGGACAACACCCTGGCCGCCGATGGTTCCGAGCTGCCAGTCAAGCTGAGTTTCACCGCGATGAAGGATTTTCACCCCGAGCAGGTAGTACGGCAGATCCCCGAGCTGCGTGCCCTGCTGGCCATGCGCAATCTGCTGCGCGACCTCAAATCCAATCTGCTAGACAACGCCGCTTTCCGTCGTGAACTGGAAACAATCCTCAAGGACGAAAAGCTGTCGCGCAGCCTGCGCGCAGAGTTGGAACACATCGCCCCGCTGGACACCCCGCAAGTCTGACTACCAAGGAAAACATCATGGAAATTAGCCCTCAGGAAAACAGCAGCACCGTACTGGAACATGACACGGTACAGGACAGCGGCGTGTATACCGCATTGTGCACGCGCATCAAGCTCAGTCCGGTCAGCCATGCCCCGGCTTTTGAAGTGTTCCAGAACCAGGATGCCCTATCCGAATCTTCCATCGACGAACGGATTGCCGTCGCAGTCAATGTATTCCTGAAGATGGTGCAGGAATCAGCCATGAAAGTGGAGCGGCTGGACAAAAGCCTGCTGGACTATCATATCGACCGCATCGATGCCCAGATCAGCCGCCAACTGGATGCCGTGCTGCATCACCCGGATTTCCAGCGCACCGAGTCGGCCTGGCGCGGACTGAAATTCCTGGTAGACCGTACCGATTTTCGCAAGAACGTCAAAATTGAAATCCTGGACGTTTCCAAAGACGCCTTGCGCCAGGATTTTGAAGACAGCCCGGAAGTCATCCAGAGCGGCCTGTATCGCCACACCTATATTCAGGAATACGATACCCCGGGCGGCGAACCCATCGGTGCCATCATTGCCGATTACGAATTCGATCGTGGTCCGCAGGACATCGCACTGCTGCGCAATGTATCCAAAGTATCGGCTGCGGCACACATGCCTTTCATTGCTTCGGTAGGTGCCGCCTTCTTCGGCAAGGACAGCATGGAGGAAGTGGCAGCCATCCAGGACGTGGCCAATTACTTTGACCGTGCCGAATACATCAAGTGGAAAAGCTTCCGCGATACCGACGATGCCCGCTATGTCGGCCTTACCCTGCCACGCTTTCTGGCCCGCTTGCCTTACGGCCAGGACACCGTTCCGGTGCGCAGCTTCAATTACAGCGAAAAGGTAAAAGGCCCCGACCACCAGCGCTATCTGTGGGCCAATGCAGCTTTTGCCTTTGCTGCCAATATGGTGCGCAGCTTTATCCACAATGGCTGGTGCGTGCAGATTCGCGGCCCGCAAGCCGGTGGCCTGGTGGAAGATCTGCCCATCCACCTGTACGACCTGGGTACCGGCAACCAGATCAAAATCCCCACCGAAGTGCTGATTCCGGAAACGCGCGAGTTCGAATTCGCCAATCTCGGTTTTTCGCCACTGTCCTTTTACAAGAACCGTGACTACGCCTGCTTCTTCTCCGCCAACTCGGCACAAAAGCCGGTGCTGTATGAGACACGGGAAGCCACTGCCAATAGCCGTATCAATGCCCGCCTGCCCTACATCTTCCTGCTGTCGCGCATCGCCCACTACCTGAAGCTCATCCAGCGCGAAAACATCGGCACCACCAAGGACAGACGCGTACTGGAGCTGGAGCTCAACAGCTGGGTCAAGAACCTGGTCACCGAAATGACGGATCCGGGCGATGAACTGCAAGCCTCCCACCCGCTACGGGAGGCCAGAGTCGTCGTGGAGGACATCGAGGACAACCCGGGCTTCTTCAAGATCAAGCTGTTCATCGTGCCGCACTTCCAGGTCGAAGGCATGGATATCAGTCTGTCGCTGGTATCGCAAATGCCCAAGGCCAAGAGCTGAGGCTGAGCGGTTTGCCCATCAGCCCCCGGATGGGCAAACCGCTGGCACAGCACCTCAGGCATTCACGCATAGACCACTACAGGAACTCCACGGCCCATGAAACCGGACTGGCTCAATCGATTGATCGGACAGGAAAACACCAGCCTGGCAGAACAGCCCTTTGCTGAACTGCTACAAGCCTGCGGGCCTGAGCATCCTTGCGGAGAGGATGTCGGCAGCAATGAGCTGTTTTTGCAGGTCAAGGAAAACCTGGCCTTGCTCTCCGGCCTCGATAGCGTCGCCCTGGAGCAGGACTGCCTTGCCTTGCTGCAGCAAGGCAAGGATTTACGCCCGGCGGTGTATCTGGTGTATGCCTGGGTCCGCCAGCAAGGCTGGCAGGGCTTGCTGCAGGGGCTGCAATTCCTGGCAGCACTCATCCGGCAGTATGACAACAAGCTCTATCCCCGCCGCAGCGAAACCCGTCACGCCACTCTTGCCTGGCTCAGTAGCAGCAAGGTACTGGACTGGCTGGATGCCCAAGGTAGTCCCCCTTTGTCGCTCAAGCCAGCACTGCGTCAGCAACTGCAGGCAGTGCTGGAGGCATGGGCAGGGCATGACGCCCGACTGGAAACAGCCTGGTCTGCCTTGCAGACCCGACTCCAGCAGGAGGACGTGCAGGACAGTGTCACCCGAGACGCGGTCATGCCAGATGGCAACCTCCATCACGACCCGCATCAGGATCAATCGATTCATTCCAGCCAGATGCTGATGGATAGCTTGCGAGCCATGTGCAGCTATCTGCAACAACAACCACATGGTGCCTTTGCGGCCTTTCGTCTGGCCCGGGTGGTGCGCTGGGATAGCGTACGCCAGCCCCCACCGCACAACGGTCAGCTGCTGACAAGGCTGGCCGGACCACGCCCGGAATTACGGCAACAACTCAAGCGCCTGCTGCTGCAAAAACAATGGCACGGCTTGCTGGAAAAAACCGATGCGGCCTTTCTGGAATCAGCCAATCACTTCTGGCTGGACTTGCAGTATATGGCCTGGCAAGCACTCGGCCAGCTGGGACAGGACTATCAGCAGTGGCGTGATATTGCATTGAGCGATATTGCCCTGATGCGGCACCGCCTGCCGGATATCGAGCAGCTGCGCTTTGCCGATGGCAGCTCTTTTGCCGACGACACCACATTGGAATGGCTGGCCAGCCATGCAGTAGTGCATGACATCAGCGCCGGAGAGGCCATTACGCCGACCTATGCCAGCGCAGGCGGTGACCCATCCTTGCAAGACATCAGCCATGAAGCCCAGTTGCTGGCAGAACAGCAAGGACTGGAAGCCGCACTGGCCTGGCTGCAAAGCCTGCCGCAAGCACGCGGCATGCGTGGTCAGACCGAACGCCTGCTCCTCACCGCCCGCCTGGCCGAAACCAATGGCAGGGCAGACATTGCGCTGGGGATTGCAAGCGGACTGGAAAGCCAGGTGTGCAGCCCTGTCATCTGCCAGTGGGACCCGGAGCTGGCCTTTGAAGTCAAGCTCACCTACCAGCAATTACTGCGCAGCCGCAGCAGGAAAGAAAGCGACAAACAACAGCTGAATCTGCAATTACAGCGTTTACAGCAGGAACTCAGCCTGCTCAACCCCTTGCGTAGCGCGCTGTTACCGAGCTACTGAAGCAGAGCCACTGCCAATGGATGACCAAACTCTGCATTACTTCGAAGCTGAAATGCGCTATCTGCGCGACGCGGGCAAGGAATTCGCCCGCGCCCATCCCGATCGCGCAGCGCAGCTGAACCTTGACCGGGTAGGCGATCTGGACCCCATGGTCGAGCGCCTGCTGGAAGGCTTTGCCTTTCTGATGGGCAAATTGCAGCAAAAACTGGATGACGATCTGCCGGAACTGACCGAAAACCTGGTCAGCCTGCTGTGGCCACATTATTTGCGCATGATACCGTCACTGACCGTCATGTCGTTTCAGCCCGCCAAAGGGGTGCTGCAGCAGGCAGAACATCTGGCCACAGGCACCGCTCTGCAAAGCGATCCGGTCGGTGCGGCAGGCATCCGCTGCCACTATCGCACCACTCGGCCACTGCAACTGCGCCCCCTGCAACTGCAGCTGGCACAGCTGGAAGAGCAGGGCGATGGCCGCCAGTTGATCCGTTTGGGACTCCAGCTGGAAGAGCAGGCCAATCGCGAAAGTCTGGACCTGTCCCGACTGCCCTTGTTTCTCAATGCCGATGCGCCGGTTGCCTTTGCCCTGCTGCACGCGCTGACCCGGCCCGGCGTCCACCTGACACTCAAGCCCAGCGGGCAAGAAACAGTAATTGCGGCTGACCTGAGCCTGCGGCAAACCGGCTTCGACCCGGATGACGCACTGTGGCCCAGACCGGCCACCGCACATGGCGGTTATCCCTTGCTGATGGAATACTTTGCCTTCCGGGAAAAATTCCTCTTTGTCGAACTGCAAGGCATCCACACCAGCCAATTACCGGCAGATGGCCGGTTCGACATCGAAATCTGTCTCACCAGCAGTTTTCCGCCCGGACTTCCCTTCGACCAGTGCGCCTTTCAACTGAATTGCGTTCCGGCCATCAATCTGTTCGAAGTGGAAACCGAGCCGATTCATGTCGATCACCTCTCCACGGAATATCGCGTTATCCCCCGGCTACATGATGCCGCCCATGTCGAAGTTTTCTCCGTGGATAGCGTGCAGGCATTTGACCACCATACCGGTCAACGCCATGCCTATCTGCCATTCAGCAGTTTTCGCCACCGGGGTGGCATGCTGCGCCACGAGGCACCCGAACGCTATTACCACAGCGGCCAACGCCAAAGCGCCAGCGGACGTTACGACACCTGGCTGATGCTGGGCGGGCATGCCTGGCAACAGCAAAACAGCCTGTTCAGCGAAACCCTGTCGCTGCAAGTCACCGGCACCAATGGCATGCTGCCGCGCAAGGCATTGCGCCAGGCGCAGTTGCTTACCCTGCTGCAAGACAATGCCTCGGTGGTGGCAATCTGCAACCTGGTTCCACCCAGCCTGCCCTGCCACCCTCCACGGGAAGACCGTTTCCAGTGGCGGGTACTGTCGCATATGGCCAGCAATTATCTGTCCTTGCTGAATACGGAAACCTTGCGCGGCACCCTGGCCCTGTATGACTGGACCCAGGACGAACTCAACCGCCGTCGCCTGCAGGCTATTGTCGATGTCTCGCATCAGCTGGTCCGCAAAGTGGAGCGCGGCTGCGTCATGAGCGGCGTCGAAATCAGTATCACACTGGACCAGGCCGGCTTTACCGGTGAGGGTGATCTCTACCTGTTTGCCACCCTGCTGGACCACTTTCTCGCCGGCTATGCCGACCTCAACCTGTTTACCCGCTTGCGCGTTCTGCTCCAGCCAACAGGACAGATTTTCTACGGGGAGGACCGTCCATGCAGCCGCCCTCCCCTCTGATGCAGAGCATGCTGGAACAGGCATGCCGCTTCAATTTTTATCGCTTCTGCGAACTGGTGGAACTGGCCCACCCCGATGCCAAGCGGTTTGCCAGCCAGGACAGCATTGCAGCCGACCCCATCCGCTTTCGTTCGCGCCCGGGATTCGGTTTTCCCACGGCGGAGCTGGCGTATCAGCCGGCTGACATTGCCGATACAGCGCTACCGGTTCCCGCGGTGCAAACCCGCTTTCTCGGGCTCACCGGCGTGGATGGCATCCTGCCCTTGCACATCGGCAATGACCTGGTCACCCGCAGGGAGGGACACGAGGTCCTGGCAGACTTTCTTGATCTGTTCCATCACCGCATCGTCACCCGCTATTACGCCATCTGGCGCAAATATCACTATCCCGTCGGCTTCCTGCCCGGCGGGCAGGACCGGATATCCAAAGCCTTGCTCGGCCTGACAGGCCGTGCCATACCCGGCGCTGAGCTTGAACTCAGCCCGGCACGCTGGCTGGCACTACTCGGGCCAATGAGCCAACGCAGCCGTACCGCCGATGGCCTGCGCGCAGCAGTGCTGCATGTGCTGCCGGAGATCAGGCCCGAGATCAGCTGTTTTCACCCGCGCATGGTACTGCTACCCGCCAGTCGGCTAGGCCAAAGCAGCCGGATGGCAGCAGGCAGCCTGGTGCTGGGTCGACGTCTGCTTGATGTACAGCGCACCGTAAAACTGACCTTGCATCTGCAGGACAGCAGTGAGCTCAGCCTGCTGCAGCAAGGTCAGCCAACCCATGCCGAGCTGTGCACCATCCTGCGTGGCTATCTGGGCCTGCGCTGGGACCTGGCCTTGTTTGCCAGCCTGTCCCGCCACTTATGGCCTCCTTCACGGCTATCTCGCCATAGCGCCAGACTCGGTCGCGATGCCCACCTGAAGCCGGCTTCGTTTGCCGTCCAGCCAACAGACCCACTGATTCCGCTAGGCAGGCTACATGCCTAGCCCGATTCCGCTCAAACAGGAGAACGCCCCCATGCGCCACGCCCTGCGCATCATGCTGTTGCTGCTTGTCCTCGGCCTTGCCGGCTGCGGTGCCTGGCAATACGTCAAGGACGGTAGCAAAGCCTTGACCACTGCGGTGTTTTATCCGCGCATCAAGACCGTGAAACTGGATGTGACCGCCAGAACCGCATTGAACCCGGATGAACAGGGGCGCTCATTGTCGGTAGTGGTGCGGGTCTACCAGTTGAGGGATGGCAAGGCATTCCGCGCCGCCAGCTATGAACAGATACTCAGCGACGACAAAAAGATACTGGGTGATGAACTGCTGGCACGCCACGACTTTGTCCTGGCCCCGGACAGCAGCTACAGCCTCAACACCCATCTGGACGAAAACGCCGGTCAGATAGCAATCGTCGCACTGTTCCGCCAGAACGGACCACAAACCATCTGGCGCATCAGCTTGCCCACCAGCGTTCTGGACAATGACATCCCGGCCAAATTGGAAGTGAAGGATAGCCAGATCCTCATCAGCCAGCTGCCTCATCCGCTTCCCCAGGCCGCAGCGGCTGAACCGCAAACACCAGCCAGCCCGCCCCCTCAGCCCGCGAGCGCAGCCGCGGCCAGCAAAGCAAAGGGGAAATGATCATGCGTAACCGGCAAACCGGTCCCTCCCTCTACGAAAAACTGTTGGGCAACTTTCAGGATGGCAGCACGGTATACGACTGGGACGATGCCACCCAGCTACTGCTCAGTGTGATGGACAACATCCGGGTGATTCTCAACAGCCGACAGGGTGCGCTCAAGCATTTACCTGACTACGGCCTGCCTGATCTGTCACTGATCTACCGCCACCTGCCTGCCAGCGCCCATCAATTGCGTCAGAGCATCGCCAGCACGCTACTGAAATACGAACCCCGGCTGGACAGCATCGATATCAGGCTGCTGGAGGCCCGGCACAGCGATGTGCTGGGTTATGAACTGGTCTGTCATCTGAAGCAGGCAGGGCTAGTACGTTTTGGCAGCTACTTCAGCCCGGACCAGGCGGTCCGACTGCGGCTGCTGACGGCCGTAGAGCAGCCATCGGCTGATCCACCCCTATATGTGAGGTCACCGGCTTACCCCACACCACCTTGATTACCGAACCGTTTAGTCATTGCCGATCACCGTAGCGGCCCTGCATTCATGGCCATCATTTTTGAAGGATATTCAGCTTGCGCATTCACAAACCACTCTGGCACGAAGGCATCCTGCTCTTGCCACAGCTGTTTCAACAACAAGAAACCATGCAAGCCGCCCAGCGCCAACAGCTGGCCGAACTGGCCAGCCCCTTTCCCTGGGGGCTGTCAGCCATCCTGCTGGATGAACGCGCGCTGGATCAGGGACAGGTCAGGCTAGATAGCCTGGCGGGCATTTTTCCCGATGGCAGCGCCTTCGACCAGCGACTCAGCGGCCACATGCCATCGCCACGTCATCTGGATGAACTCCCAGCCACACTGGACAGCGTAACCGTATGGCTGGCGCTGCCTGCACTCAACCCCATGGGAAACAATCTGCATCTGGGCAGCGTCGGGCCCGCTGACATACCACGGCGGTATCGGCAGAGCTTTGCCCGCGTGGCCGACCACATGGGTGAACAGGAAGACGAGCTGGCCGTCGAGCAGCTCAACCTGCTGTTGAAGTTTGATGGCGAATCACTGGATGGCATGAGCAAGTTGCCCCTTGCCCGACTACAGCGCAATGCACAAAACCGCTTTGTCAGCGACCCGGACTTCATCCCCCCCCTGCTGTGCTGCCATGCCCTGCCTGCACTGCAAAACCGCCTGCAACAGCTCAGCGAACTATTGCAGGCCAGGCAGGACAGCCTGCAGCAGCAACGCCGCGAACGCACCCAGCAGGCTGCCGACTACCTGCTATCCGACATCAGCCTGCTATGGCTGATGAATACGCTGGGGCAGTGCTGGCCGGAACTGCGCATGCTGTCGCAACTACCAGGCATTCACCCTTATAGCGCCTATCTGTGCCTGTCCCGGCTGGCCGGCATGCTCTGTACCTTTGCCCTGGAACGCCAGTTAAACGATATCCCCGTCTATACCCACCAGCAGCTGGGTACGGTATTCGGTCAGCTCGACAGCCTGATTCGTGATCTGCTGGATACCGTCATCCCCACCCCGGTGGTGCTGCTTCCCTTGCAACGTGACGGCGCCAATTTGTGGATCGCCCATCTGGAAGACCCCCGTTTGCGCGAAGGTGCCGATTTTTACCTCTCGGTGCACGCCGCCATGCCACTGCACCTGCTGCAAGAGCAACTGCCCAAAGTCTCCAAGGCCGGAGCGCCGGAGGATGTCGCCCGCATCATGTCCTCAGCACTGAACGGCATTCCACTGCGCCCCATGCAACGCCTGCCCACCGCCCTGCCCAGCAGGGTGGACAGCCTGTATTTCGCCCTGGATGCCCAGCACCCGGCCTTTGCCGCCATGCTGGCCGCCCAGTCCTGTGCCTTTTACTTCCCTTCTTCGCTGCCAGAACTGCAACTGGCGCTGTATGCGGTGCCCAGACCATGAAACCAGCCGACATCCTCCATAGCGTACGCGGCCACATGCGCGATGTGGCTCTCATCGTCACCCGGCTAAGCGGACAAGCCGACGTGATTGCGCCGGACCATTGGCAAGACCACTGCATGGCAGTACTGGATCAGCTGGACCAGCATCTGACCCAAAGTGGAGCACCAGCCAGCGATAGGACGCAGATGATCTACGCCGCCAGCTGCCTGCTGGACGAAACAGCACTGAGAACGCTGCCCGAAACCCAGCGCCTGCAATGGCAAGCCACCCCCTTGCAGGTACACCGTTTTGGCACCCTGCAAGGAGGCGAACAAGTATATGAACAAATCAGCCAGGCACTCGCCACGCCAGCACCCTCCCTGTGGCTGCTAGCCTGCTGGCAACTGGTGCTGGCACTCGGATTCCAGGGCAAATACCAGCATCAGGACCCAGCCCAACGCACCCAACTGATGCACAAGCTGGATCAGACCATCGGGGCAATCGACACCCCCATGCAAGCCGCTCAGCGCAGACGTCGCAGCCTGCACTGGCGCAGCTTCTCCCCCTGGCTGTGGGCCCTGCTGTCCTGCTCCTTGGCCCTCATTGTCTACTTCCTGCTGCAAAGCTGGCTGCACCACGCAGTCAGCCAGCTGGGCAGCTAAGGAATCAACATGCCGCGCATACTCTGGCACTGGCTGTTTCCACCCATGGTGCTGACACTCGGGCTCCTGCTGATCTGGCGTTCATTAGCACTGACTACACTCAGCGCTGCACTGCTCAGCCTGCCCTGGCTGCTACTCATGCTGGTGTTGTGGCAACACGGATTACGGCGGGCCAACACCAGTACAGACCGCACCATTGATGTCATTTTGCTGGGAGGACCAGCCGCCTCCGACCTCATGCAAGGCCATGCCAGCCGCGAGGGTCTGCACCAGCGCTGGTTATGGCTGGCCGATGCTGAACAGCTGGCCAGCTGGCACGCCGAGCACTACCGCGTCTGCGGCCTGCTGCTGGTCGTCAATGCCGATCAGCCCCTTTCAGCTGCAACAGACCCTGCACTATCAGCCTGGCAACGTGCCTGGCAACATGCCCAGCAGCAACTTGGCCATCCCTTGCCTGCAGCCTTGCTGGTCATCGCGGCATACCCTGCCCAAGCAGGCAGCTTGCAGCCATCAAATCCCGCCATCCCTCCGGCTACAGACTATCCGGCAGCACAACAGGCCATCACCCGACAAGGGCAGGCCATGGAGGCCGAAAGCTGGCACAGCAATATAGAAAACCGCCAGCAGGCATTGCAAAACAGCATCGCACTGCAATGGCTGCAGCAGCATACAGCAGAACAGTTCCTGCCCATCCTGCTTCCACAACAGTCGGCGCGTGGCAGTCCGGCCCTGCATGCCATCGGCTGGATGTGCGCCGGTGATCTGACAGGGGATAACCCTTGGCAGCAGGCCGCCAACCAGGCCAGTCACCTGCGGCTGCACTCGCTGCGGCCGGCCAATCCGCCGCAGGCCTTGCCCCTGCCCGAAGCACTGGTCGCCAGCTTCCCCGCCCGGCTAAGCTGCCCGCCTTCACTGCAACGGCTGGCCTGGCTATTTACCACGGTGGCGCTGTTTTTTACCGCCTTCGCCACCAGCTCCGCCTGGAACAATCACCTGCTGATTCAACAAAGCGAAGCCAGGCTGCGCGCCTTCCAGATGCTCAAGCCGACACAGGAACCGCTACGCGGTCATGCAGCGCAAACACTGCAAGCCTGGCAAGAGCACCTGAATAGTATTGCCACCAACGGCATACCGCTGCGGCTGGATATCGGGCTGTACCAGGGCCATGCCCTGGCCAGCATCAGCAACGAGGCCCTGCGGCGCTACCAGCCCCCTGCTCCCAAACGCGAGGTCGTCCGCCTCGATAGCACGGCCCTGTTCGACAGTGGCAAGGCCGTACTCAAGCCACAAGCCAAACTGGCCTTGCAATCGGTCCTGATCTGGCTACAGGCCAATCCAGGCAAACGGGTATTGATAGACGGCCATACCGACAACACCGGCAATGCCGCCAGCAATCTGCAGCTTTCGCAGGCGCGTGCCGAAGCCGTACGCAGCTGGCTGGTGACCGCCACCACCTTCCCCATTACCCATTTTGCCGTGCAGGGGCTGGGAGACACCCAGCCCCTGGACAGCAATGACGATGCGACCGGTCGCAGCAAAAACCGGCGCGTGGAAATCACCCTGATCGAACCGCCAGGCAATACGCGCTGATATCAGGGTGTCAACGAAACCGCCCCTGCCCAGTGCAGGCGGACGGACAGCACGCCCGGGGCAAGTCCCCGGCAAGGAGAAACAGTATGGCTATACCCGCGTATTTGTGGATCAAGGATGACGGCGGTGCCGATATCAAAGGCTCGGTCACCGTGCAGGGACGTGAAGGATCCGTAGAAATCCTGGAATTCGACCATAGCGTCTACATCCCCACCGACGGCAACACCGGCAAACTCACCGGTACCCGCGTGCACACCCCGCTTACCTTCGTCAAAGAATTCGACGCCTCCTCACCCTATCTGTACAAGGCGGTTACCAGCGGACAAAACCTCAAGGGCATGGAGATCAAGTGGTACCGCATCGACGATGCCGGCGAAGAAAAAGAGTATTTCAACATGAAGCTGGAAAACGTCAAGGTCGTCGCCGTCAAACCCAAAATGCACAACATCAAGGACATCGACAAGGAGCGCTACAACCACCTGGAACAGGTGGACGTGCGCTACGAAAAGATTACCTGGGCCTACAAGGACGGCAACATCATCCACTCCGATAGCTGGGTAGAAAACCGCTAACCACCAACCGCCGGCAGCTGCCCATCCGGCAGGCTGCCGGTGCGGCTATCACCCACTTAAAGGACCCACCATGCCCAACCCCTATCAGCTCGCCTTCCCCGATCGCCTGGGGCTGGACCTGTCCGTGTTCGCCTTTACCCTCGACGAAGCCCTCGACACCCCCTTCCTGCTCGAGGTCTCCGTCACTTCCCCACAAGCAGACCTCCCCCTCGCCAGCCTCATCCACCAGCCCGTCACCTTTACCATCACTCCGCCCCAGGCCAATCCGCTGCCCCTCATCCCCGGCCTGACGCCCCCACCCACCCCTGACCACACCCGACGCTGGCAGGGCCTGGTGCGCGCCGCCAGCCGCCTGCACACCAATCAGCAGGAAACCCGCTACCGCTTTCGCATCGGCCCGCCCCTGGCCGCCCTCGCCGATGGCCGCCACACCCGGCTGTTTCAGCAACAGAGCATTCCCGCCGTCATCGCAGCCGTGCTGCAACAGCATGGCCTGGCCGGCAGCGCCCTGCAGTTTGACCTGACTGCCGACTATCCGCTGTTCGAGCACATTACCCAGTATCGCGAGAGCGATCTGGATTTCATCCAGCGTCTGGCCGCCGATGCCGGGCTGTTCTATCAGGCGATCCCCGCTGACGATGGCCGCGCGCTGCTGGCCTTTGGCGACAATCTGGAGCATTACCAGCGCGGCTTGCTGCCCATGATCCCCCTCAGCCCCGATGCCGGCCTGGAGGGCGTCGGCCGCGAAGTGGTGCGCCGTTTCGACTTGCACCACCAGCCCATGCTGCACAGCGTGCAGCGCCGTGACTTCAACTACCGCAGTGCCAGCACCCCGCTGGCCAGCCGGGTGGACAGCCCCGACGATACCCCGGCGACCCATGGGCTGGATGATGACTGGGGCGAAGGGCAGCGCAATGCCGACGAGGGCCTGCGTCTGGCGCTGCTGCGTCACCAGCTGTCGCTCAGCCGTCAGTGTCGCGGCGAGGGGGCCGGCAATGTACTACGCTGCCGCCCCGGTGCCGTGCTCACCCTCAGCCAGGCCTTTGCCGAGGCCCCCCACGGCTGGCTGCTCACCGCCGTGCGCCATCAGGGCGCGCGCGATCAGGCCTATCACAACCAGTTCAGCGTGATCCCTGCCGACCGCATCTGGCGACCGGCCCTGCGCGACAAGCCACGCATCCACGGCACCCTGCCCGCCATGGTGGTAAGCCCGGCCAACAATAGCTACCGCTATCCCTTTCTGGATGCCGATGGCCGCTACCGGGTGCGCTTTCTGTTTGATCTGGATGCATGGCCCCCCGGCAGCGATTCGCGCCCGGTACGCCTGGCCAAACCCTTTGCCGGCGGCGGCTTTGGCCTGCACCTGCCCCTGCACGCTGGCACCCGCGTCAACATCGCCTTTACCGATGGCGATATCGACCGCCCCTATATCGCGTCGGCCATGCACGACAGCAGCAAGCCGGATCACATCGACAGCGGCTGGCACACCCGCAACGTCATCCTCACCCGCGCCCACAACAAGCTGCGCATGGAGGACTTACAGGGCAAGGAGCACATCAAGCTGGCCACCGAGTACGGCAAGACCCAGCTCAATATCGGCCACCTGGTGGACGCCCAACGCCAGCCGCGCGGGGAAGGGTTTGAGTTGCGCAGCGACCAGTGGGGGGCCATCCGTGCGGGTAAGGGGCTGCTGCTCTCTGCCCATGGGCAGCAGCACGCTCACGGCAAGCAAACCGACCTGACCGAAACCTACCAGACACTGGATGAAGCCAACCAGAATGTCCGCGCCATGAGTAGCGCAGCAAAAATGGCCAATGCGGAAGAACTGGACTGGCAAGCACAACACCAGTTGTTACAGCAGCAAATAAAACAGTTACAGGAAGCCGTGCTGGTAGCCACGTCTCCCGCAGGAATAGCGCTGTCCACTTCTGGCACCATGCACCTGAATACGGGGAAAACCCTGGCCGTCAGCAGTAATGGGAATACCGCGATTACGGTCATGAAAAAACTGACGATCAATGTCAGTGAAATCATCAGCCTGTTTTCCCTGAAAACTGGAATCAAATTATTTGCCAATAAAGGCCCGGTGCAAATTCAGGCGCAGTCCGATGCATTACAACTGGCATCCATGGGAGAACTCAATATCAGCAGTTCCAATGGCAAGGTCGTCATCAATGCCAAAGAAATTATGCTGGCTGCTGGCGGCAGCTGGATCAGCATTGGCAGTGAAGGACTAAAACTGGGAAGTGGTGCAGGGCCGATTACCCACTTTGGTGATTTCAGCGTCCTTGATCCCATTGCAAAATCAATTCCCCTCCCGTCTTTTACCAAGGTCAATTGCAAATCCTGCCTGGAGCGCGCTTTTAGGGAAACCAACCCACTAACAGGAGGCCATGCCTGATGTTAAACATAACAAAAACACAACGACAAACCCCAGCAAAATGGCTGGATGATCTGCTTACCCATGCACAACAAACACAGAATACCCAACTATTCGCCATGATTGACTTGGCTCACGATGAAAATTTCATACTGCAAACAATTCGATACCACACTGCGGCACCAGCCTATCGGCTATTACTGGAAAACACAACACACCAGTCTGCCGCTGAATCTGGACCAGTATTAATTACCATCAACACGGAGCAACAAACACAAGTAAAACTATTACTGGAATTAATGCAGGTTATAGAAAATGAGCCGCGCATCATTTTCTTCATCGCACAAGCACATATCAACCTAGATCAACTCGCACAACGGTTAACACAAGCAACTCAAGTAGAGCTGGAGGATGGCCTATTACCCATGATATTTCGCTTTTACGATCCACGTTGCATACATATAGCGCTTAGCAACTTATCCCCTGCCGAATTCAAATTTCTGTTTGAGCCCATTTACTCTATCCACTGGCAAGACCGGGATGGCGTTTCCAGTCGGATAAACCGCCCGACTGATTTCTCCTCTTTGCCGGACTGGCCACATCAAGTACTACACCTGAGCGATGGTAGCGTACAAGCGTTGAGCGCCTGGCATCAGGCCGAAAAATGGCAACAAACCCATGAATCCACTCCGGATAAGTTTGGCCTGCCAAACAAAGAAGCCATGATGCAACTTCTTTATCAAATGCAATTACTTGCCGATGAGGAAAATCTGCTTTCCGAACCAGAGCGCAATGCCTTTATTGATGAAAAACTGCAAAAACACAGGAAAAACAAACAATCATCTTAAGCGTAGTTAATTCCAGCCATTACCAAATAAACTTCCGCTAAACCACAAAGGAAACACACCATGTCAACCACACTCCGTCACAGCGCAATCGCCATTGTAATGCTAAGCAGCATTCTCTGCACTTCGGCAACAAGTCATGCCGACACATTAAAATCGGAAAAAATATATTTTTCAAATGAAAGCATTGATCAACTAAAAGACTGGATAAACAGTAACAAACCAACCAGCAAGGAAATAAAAATAGGCAATTTCAATATTCCACTCCCACCGGGAGAATGGAAGCCACTGCCTGGCGGACTGGAGACTGAGTCTTTTATCGTCAGTAAAAACCAGATTGGCATTGAACTATACACTGCAACAGATAATCCAGAGCAAATGCCAGACTACATGCTAAGCATTACCGCAAGCCAAAGCATCCCCTTTACCTACCTACCAAACATATGCAACCCAAACAACACAAGCTTTCCTGGCGAAATGACAATTAGCACCAATGCAATAAAAACAACATATCCCAATTTAAATTGCCACACACTAAGAATAAAATTTATACATGAAGCATCAATCCTAACATCATCTCAACTTTACTCTAAAGATAACAACAACATATCAATTAGTTATATAAAATTGATAACCGACAAAAATGGAACCACTGGAAAAATAACCGACAAAGAGAAATCAGAAATAGAAATATTCAAACAAAAATCAAATGATTATTTGGAAATTTTAAACAAAACAATTGGGCCGTTATTTCAGTAAACAGGAGAAAACCATCTAGCACAACTCACAAAATAGTGCCGCTGCGGTAAGAATAACTAACACAAGTACTTCAAGGTTTCTGCCAAACGGTACTATGCCGCAGCCCATTTTTAGCCTCTCTAAAAACCATAAAAAGTAATAGCTCAACTAGTTGGAGCGCAATAGTCATGTTCTACGCCACTGGAAACCTGGAACACGCCCAACTGGCCGCCCCCTGGGATGATCAGCTGGATGCCTTTCCCAGTGCTGCCCAGCAGCTGCGCGATATGCGCCATTGGCGGCGACAGCTCTGGCGGCACGGCATCCGCTGGCTTAAACGCGCGCTGCTCTGCCTGCTGCTACCGTGGCTGGCAGCGTGCTCCAGCCTGGCCGGGCCGGGCGGCGGGCTGATCGGCGTGCCTACCCATCTGTATGACTTCAACCCGCATATCTACACCGTCAAATCCGTCACGTTTGAGTTTCTGGGTGTGGCCGGGGTATCCGGCGGCGAGGAGTGCTGCGCCACGCTGCC
>NZ_JASLFG010000010.1:0-20457 GCF_030150775.1 Aquitalea sp. | reverse complement strand
GGCTAAGAAGTCGATGTGCCGATGAGCACCTTCTACAACCTGCCCGGCGTTGGCGAGAAGGTGGTGCTGTTCACGCATCAGGCGATCCGCGAGGATGCGCATCTGCTGTTTGGTTTCGGCAATGCTGAAGAGCGCGCGGTGTTTCGCCAGCTGATCACGATCACCGGCGTTGGCGCGCGCACCGCGCTGTCCATCCTGTCCGGCATGTCGATCGCTGACCTGGCGCAGGCGGTGACGCTGCAGGAGTCGGGCCGCCTGGTCAAAGTGCCGGGCATCGGCAAGAAGACCGCCGAGCGCCTGCTGCTGGAATTGAAGGGCAAGCTGGGCGCGGACATGGGCGCGGTGGCCGGCGCCCCCCAGGACCATGCCCAGACAGACGTGCTCAATGCGCTCCTGGCTTTGGGGTATTCTGACAAGGAGGCCCTGCTCGCCATCAAGAACATGCCGGCGGGGACCAGCGTGTCGGATGGCATCAAGCTGGCGCTGAAGGCGTTGTCGAAAGCATAAAGACCGAGTACGAATCATCGTCATCCCGGCGCAGGCGGGGATCCAGTTTTGCCGGCGTCTCGACGGCTCGAGCAGAACTTGGGTTCCCGCCTGCGCGGGAACGACGCTCATCCGCTAACACATATGAGTATTCAAACCGACAATTTCACCGAGCAGCGCATCATCGACGCCGCGCCGGCCTCGCCCAACGAGGAGGCGATCGAGCGCGCGCTGCGACCCAAGCATCTCGAAGAATACGTCGGCCAGGAAAAGATCCGCGACCAGCTCGAGATCTTCATCCACGCCGCGCGCAAGCGGCGCGAAGCGCTCGACCACACGCTGCTGTTTGGCCCGCCGGGCCTGGGCAAGACCACCATGGCCCACATCATCGCGCGCGAGATGGGGGTGAACCTGCGCCAGACTTCCGGGCCGGTGCTGGAACGCGCAGGTGACCTCGCGGCGCTGCTGACCAACCTTGAAGCCAACGATGTCCTGTTCATCGACGAAATCCACCGCATGTCGCCGGTGGTGGAGGAAATCCTCTACCCGGCGCTGGAGGATTACCAGATCGACATCATGATCGGCGAAGGCCCGGCCGCGCGCTCGGTCAAGCTGGACCTGCCGCCCTTCACCCTGATTGGTGCCACTACCCGCGCCGGCATGCTCACCAACCCCTTGCGTGACCGCTTCGGCATTGTGGCGCGGCTGGAGTTTTATACCGCGGAAGAACTGACCCGCATTGTCAGCCGTTCTGCCGGCCTGCTTAACGTGACGCTGGCCGATGATGGCGCTTTTGAAGTGGCCCGCCGTTCGCGTGGCACGCCACGGATTGCCAACCGCCTGTTGCGCCGGGTACGTGATTACGCCGAGGTGAAGTCCGACGGCATTGTCACCGCCCAGGTGGCCGATGCCGCACTGGCCATGCTGGATGTGGACCCGGCAGGGCTGGACGTGATGGACCGCAAATTGCTTGCCGCCATTCTGGAAAAATTTGGTGGCGGCCCGGTGGGGCTGGACAATGTCGGTGCCGCCATTGGCGAATCCACCGACACCATCGAAGACGTGATCGAACCCTTCCTGATCCAGCAAGGCTATCTGCAGCGCACCCCGCGCGGACGGATGGCAACGGCACTGGCCTACACCCATTTCGGCCTGCCATTGAAAGACTAGGCATATGCAGAAAATCATCATCAAGACGGGCCGCACCTACCCGGCGCTGGCTGCCCAACTGGGCGATTTCGAAGACTGGATTACCCGTGAGCTGGGTGGTGAACCCGGCGACTGGCGCGTGGTAGATGTGCAGCAGGGCGAAACCCTGCCGCCGGTCAGTGAATGTGCCGGTGCGGTGCTGACCGGCTCGCCGGCCATGGTCAGCGACTACGAAGACTGGAGCGTGAGCACGGCCAACTGGCTGCGTGCCGCCATCGCCCAAGACATGCCGGTGCTGGGCATCTGCTATGGTCACCAGCTGCTGGCTGATGCGCTGGGCGGCCAGGTTGCCTATCACCCGCAAGGGCCGGAGGCTGGTGTGGTGGATGTCCGCTTGTTGCCAGCGGCGGCAGAAGATCCGATTTTTGCCGACCTGCCGCCCAGCTTCCCGGCTGCGGTCATCCACTGGCAGTCGGTCAGCATACTGCCGCCCGGTGCGGTAAGGCTGGCAGCCAATGATTTCGAACCCAACCATGCCTTCCGCGTCGGGTCGGCCTGGGGCGTGCAGTTTCATCCCGAGTTTGATACGGCAGCCATGGACGCCTATCTGGCACATCTGGCACCCACCTTACAAGCGGCAGGACAGCCGGCAGAACAGTTGCGCGCGCAACTGCGCCCGACACCGCAAGCGGCCGCCGTATTACAGCGCTTTGCCCGCCTGCTGCAGGAACAGGCTGCCTGAGTGGCAGCAGGCTGTGCCGGCACCGCACGGGTTGCTGGCAACTGATTGCTCTTGAGCCTTCTTGTTTTGGTATTCCAGAAAGGGAACATCATGTTTTATGCACTGTTTGTCGCCATTGTCGTGGTGGCGCTGGCCGCTTCGCTGGCGGTAGTGCGCTTCTTCGACCCCGCTGTCCATAAAATCCTGCAGCGCACGCTGGGACAGGATCTGGCAGATGCCTGGCGTCGCTACATCAGCTTTGCCATTCTGGTGGCGGGTATCTCTGGCGGGGTACGGCCTTGGAATCTGGAGCAATACCTGCCGCCATCAGCAGGCAAGGGCAGCACCCAGCTTGAAATTACCGGTGCACGCTGGCTGCTGGAGCTGTGGAATGCATTGACGGAAACCTTGCGCTCGATTGCGCTGATCATGCTGCTGTTTTTCCTGTGCTCGATGATGGCTTATGTGATTGCCCGCTCGCTGGAGCTGCGCCGTGCAAAAGAAATGCCAGCACAGACCTTGTCCGAGACTGATCAGGACTAGATCTTTGCCGTGTGCAGCAATGCATGAAAAAAGCCCGCATCATGCGGGCTTTTTTCAGCGGAAGCGTTGGTGGGATCACAGCGTAACCATATTGTCGCGATGGATCAGCTCAGGCTCCACCATATAGCCCAGGGTGGCTTCGATTTCGCGGGTGGTTTTCTTCATGATCAAGCGGGCCTCATCCGAGCTGTAGTTCACCAGACCACGGGCCACTTCCTCACCTTGCTGGTCGACGCAGGCCACGGCCTCCCCGCGCAGGAAGTCGCCATCAATGGCGGTAACACCCACCGGCAGCAGGCTGGTGCCGCGTTCGCGTACTGCCTGTGCCGCACCATGATCCAGTACGATGCGACCAGTCAACTTCAGATGGTCGGCCAGCCACTGCTTGCGCGCCGCCATGCGGTTGGTCGGTGCCAGCAGCTGGGTGCCGATGCCTTCGCCATCGGCCAGCCGTGACAGCACATCATGTTCGCGCCCGCAGGCGATGACGGTGGCGGCACCGCTGCGGGCGGAGCGTTTGGCGGCCAGAATCTTGGTGATCATGCCACCGGTGCCCACGCTGGAACCGACACCGCCGGCCATGTCTTCCAGCGTGGCATCGCCCGCCTGTGCCTCGTGCACAAAGACGGCGTCCGGGTGTTTGCGCGGGTCTGCGGTATACAGGCCTTGCTGATCGGTGAGGATGATCAGCGCATCGGCTTCAATCAGGTTGGTGACCAGTGCGCCCAGTGTGTCGTTGTCGCCAAAGCGGATTTCGTCAGTCACCACGGTGTCGTTCTCGTTGATGATGGGAACGACATTGAGGTTGAGCAGGGTGGTGAGGGTGCTACGGGCGTTCAGATAGCGGGTGCGGTCCGCCAGATCTTCATGGGTCAGCAGGATCTGGGCGGTTTTCAGGCCAAAGGCACGGAAGGCGGTTTCATAAGCCTGGCACAAACCCATCTGGCCGACGGCGGCGGCGGCCTGCAGCTCATGTACCCCCTTGGGGCGTACCGACCAGCCCAGACGCTGACAGCCTTCGGCAATGGCGCCGCTGGAAACCAGCACCACCTGTTTGCCGCGCCGCTTCAGTTCGGCAATTTCGGCAGCCCAGCGCGCCAGTGCGGCCAGATCCAGTCCCTTGCCATCATTGGTTACCAGGCTGGAGCCCACTTTCACCACGATACGGCTGGCGGCATGAATCACCGAACGCATACAAAATCCCCTGCAGGCAATGAATATCAAGCCTGTCAGTGTACCGCAAACTGCCCGGCCGTGGCGCAGTGACCGGGCTCAGAAATGGTCGCTGTCGCGATATTCCATCAGCTGGAAATGCGGTGACTGTTTGTCCAGTCGTGAGGTACGGATCAGTTCTTCACCCTTGTCGTTCCACAGGCGGAATTCACGCAGGCGGCTGAACAGTCGTCCCTGCATCAGCAGAAGGGCAGGACGACGCAGCAGGGGAATGGCTGGCAGATGCAAGGCAAATTGGGGGGCGTCGGCCGGGTGGGTGATGGTGGGGATGACCATCACCGCCTGAGGCTGGCTGCCAACGATTTCCACCCCGCATTCCACATCCACGCCATCGGGCAACAGCGATACCCAGCAGACCATGCACAGCTGTGCCGAGTCCGGCTTGCCCGGCTGGGTCAGCAGAATGGCCTCGCCGGCGCGCAATGTCTGCCCACGCGGCTGGCCGCGCAGCAGGTAGCCGGTGGCGCTCTGGTTCACCACCACGAACAGGCTGGGGGGCGGCGGGGCACGGGTAGTCGGTGGTGGTGCGGATTGCTCGTTGCCGTTCTGGATCCAGCTCATGCCGTTGCTGCGATACCAGATGGACGGAACGGTGGAAATCAGTTCGATCACTTCCTGAATGGGAAGCCGCTGGTGACGCCGACGGCGTGGCTGCTGCCATTCGGCGGCCAGCGACTGCAACAGGCTCAGCTCATCCTGGGTCTGGCTGGGATTGGTGCTGGTGTTCTGCACCTTGGTGAGTTGCTCGATGCTATGGGACAGCACGGTAATGGCTGGCGTGAGATCAAGCAGGTAACAGCCGGCGTCCAGGGTGTCTGCCTGGATGCGCATGAAGCGTGGCGGTTCGTCACGGCTGGCATCCACCAGATAACCGTGCGCCTGGCCATGGATGGCTTCTACTGGTATCAGACCGGCCTGGTGGGCCAGATCCATGATCAACTGCTTGGCTACCAGTAATTCCGGCATGGACAGCCGGTTGGTTGAGGTCAGCCCCAGCAGCAGAATCTGTCGGTAAATGGCCGCAGGAGAGTCGTCGTTTTCCAGATGCCGGTCCTGCCAGCCGCGTGCCAGCGCAAAGCTGTACAGCTGGTGACAGTCGTACCAGAAATGGGCCGGCGGAGGACTGTAGCTCTGGCAGCAGATGCTCAGCAACTGGCGGGCGGCCATCATGGTGTACAGCAGTAGTTCAATACGTTGCTGTTCCCGCTCAAGCAGGCCGCGCTTGGCCAGCCGCTCGGTCAAGGTCAGCTTGAAGGCGACGAAGACCGCCTCGAACAGGGCAGCGCCCAGCATGGCCAACTGGCGGGTGCGCGGTGCCGAGGTCAGGTCGGTCTGGATGATGTCGCTTTCCAGTGCCGGGTAGTAGCGGTCCAGCCCCTTCAGGTATTGCAGCAACAGCTTGTGGCGGTTGCCGACTTCCATGGGCGTGCGGCTGAGGCCGCGCAGGGCATCCAGCATCTGCCGACCGCATTCGTGCAGGTCGGTATACGGCAAGCGTTCTACCCAGCTGGCGACGCTGTCAGGGTTGGTATCTACCAATCTCGGATCCATATCCAGAGCGGGCAAGGCAAGCTGCATCGTGCATCCTATTGCAAGGCGGGTAAAACAGGCGGTGGGGAGCAGGAAAGCCGTGCTGAGCCACGCTTTCCCGCATCATGCATACGCCATGCTATTTGAATCAAGCCCGCCAAGGCAAGGTAATACTCACGGCAGGGCGGTTGCCGGCCCGGTCAACACATTGCTTTCTTGATGTAGCGCATCCAGCACAGTACAAGTGGCCTGGAACAGTTGCTCCATCTCCTCGGGTTGCATGACATAGGGCGGCATGAAATACACCGTTTTGCCAATGGGCCTTACCAGGCAGCCTTGCTTCAGCATGGCCGAGAAAAATGCCTGTGCAAAGTCCGCGCGTGGGCTGTCGACATCAAAGGCCCAGATCATGCCCACATGGCGGAAGTGTCGCACGTCGTCACGTGCTGCTAGCGGGGCCAGTATGGCGTTGAAGTTGGCTGCCAGTTCACGGTTGCGCACAATGATGTCTTCATCGGCAAAGATATCCAGTACCGCCAGCGCTGCGCTGCAGGCCAGGGCGTTGCCGGTATAGCTGTGTGAGTGCAGAAAGCCACGGGTGACATCATCGTGATAAAAAGCCTGGTAGATGGTATCGGTGGTCAGCACACAGGACAGTGGCAGGAAGCCCCCGGTAATGCCTTTGGACAGACAGAGAAAGTCCGGTTTGATGCCAGCCTGCTCGCAGGCAAACAGTGTCCCGGTGCGGCCAAAGCCCACGGCAATTTCATCGGCAATCAGGTGTACCTGGTACTGGTCGCACAGCCGGCGCAGCTCAGTCAGATAAAGCGGGTGGTACATCGCCATGCCGGCAGCGCCCTGTACTAGTGGCTCCACAATGATGGCGGCCATCTCCCCGGCCTTCTTGGCCAGCACGTTTTCCAGCGAGCGAATGGCTGCTCTGGCTACGTCTTCCGCACCTTGCCCCGGCCGGGCCAGACGGGTGTCCGGTGACGGCACCCGCACACCCGGCTTGAGCAAGGGCGCATAAGTGGCGGAGAACAGCGGGACATCGGTCACCGCCAGCGCACCGGCGGTTTCGCCGTGGTAGCTATTGTCCAGGCTGATGAAGCGGCACTTTTCCGGCTGACCGATGTTCTTCCAGTAATGAAAGCTCATCTTCAGGGCGATTTCGGTGGCACTCGCGCCATCAGATGCGTAAAACACATGGCCGAGGCCAGTCAGCGCCGACAGCCGCTCTGACAGCTCGATCACCGGCTTGTGGGTAAACCCGGCCAGCATCACATGCTCGACTGCATCCAGTTGCTGCCGGATGGCCTGCTTGATGCGTGGATGCCCATGGCCGAACAGGTTGACCCACCAGGAGCTGACCGCATCCAGATAACGGTTACCCTCAAAATCCTCCAGCCATACCCCTTCGGCACGGGCGACCGGAATGATGGGCAGGGTTTCGTGGCGTTTCATCTGGGTGCACGGGTGCCAAACGCTGGCCAGGCTGCGTGTCAGCCAGTCCTGATTGCTCATGGGATCTCCTGTAAGCATGAATGGCAGGATGCTAACACAGGCGCTCATGCCGCTTCGAACTGACAAAAAACGTCACATGATGACGTGCTATGCAGGGTGAGGGATGGAGCACAGCCATGAAAACAAAGGCTGCCGCTACTTGGCACGCTTTCTGCATTATGTAGCCCATGCATACCACGGAGAGGGGCATGCGACGCAATAACGGTTTTACCTTGATTGAACTGATGATAGTGGTAGCCATCATCGGCATTCTGGCTGCAGTTGCATTACCCTTTTATCAGCAGTATGCAATTAGGGCAAAAGTAGCTGAGGGTTTGACTGCTGCAGATTCAATAAAATCATCAGTTGCCGAATCTTATTCGGCAACTGGAGAGTGGCCATCAACCAATGCATCCGCTGGTATTAGTTCTTCAACTAGCTATGCAACAAAATACATGGACTCAATCCAGGTAGTGGCTTCGGGTAGTGCAAGTGCTGTAGTAATAAACTTTAATAGCTTGACCGTTGCGCCGAATTTTTCGGTTATTCTTCAGGCAAGTTTGGGTAGTGGCTCTATCGTTTGGAATTGTACAAGTAGTACAACGCAGATGGCATACTTGCCTACCAGTTGTAGACCATAATTTTATTTGCGAGAAATCGCCTTTTTATGAGGATTTTAAGATGAACAAGCAAATTCAACAGGGCTTCACCTTGATTGAGCTGATGATTGTGGTTGCCATCATTGGTATTCTGGCAGCTATTGCAATTCCGGCTTATCAGGATTACACCAAGCGTGCACAGGTTTCTGAAGGTTTGGCATTGGCCGCTGCCGCGAAGACCGCACTGACTGAGTTCTATGCCAGCAACGGCACTTTCCAATCTGGTACGACAGATGTTGATAACACTGCTAACAGTAACAAGTATGGCTTGCCGCTGAATACCGATATTAAGGGTAATGCTGTTAATAAGGTTACAGCTGGTAGCTCTGGCTCAAGCAAAGCAACTATTACTATTGAATACAATCAGAAAGTAGCATCAGGTGCCCAGCTGGTACTTACCGGCACTGCTGGTAGTGGTGGTGTTGCTTGGGTGTGCGGTATTGGTAACACAACGATGCAGAATAACTGGGTTCCATCTAACTGCCGTTAATTGGTAAATGACCATAATAAAAAGGGAAGCAATGCTTCCCTTTTTATTTATTATCTATATGAAAAAAAATATCGAAATAATAATATTGGTAATGTGCGGGCTGTTGTTTACGGTCCCATTTTTCAATTTCTATCGCTATGCGCCCTTGGGTGATTGGGTGACCGATGGGTCATTTATATGTCTGGTTGGGTTGCTGTTTTTGCTTACAGTTCGCACTGAGTGGATATTGGGTCCCGCAGCAGCGGCATTAATAATGCTGATACCCGTGCAACTGGTTTCTGGCGGTATTTTTGATGGTTTTGTTCAAATCTGTGTAATTTTTATTATGTTTCTTCTGGCGCTCAATGTGTCGGGAATTCGTAGTAAAATATTGAGTAATTTTAGATGGCTGGCAGCAGTAGTATTACTCACTTCCCTAGTGCAGGCGCTGATTGCGTATGCCCAGTTTTTTGGCCTCGCCCGATATTTTCATGGTTTTATTGTTTATGCTATGCCGCAAGATAGGCAGATCTTCGGTAATTTTGGGCAGCGCAATCAGTTTGCAAATTTTATGGCATGGGGTGTAATTAGTGCCTGCTATCTGTATGCGATAGGTAGCTTAAGAAAAGTTGCCTTTGGTAGTGTATTGGTATTAATAGTGTTGACCATGACATGGTCTGGCTCACGGACTGTCATTGTTTACGCGGCAGGAATGTTTGTGCTGGCGGCATATTGGTATGGCCGTGCCAAGAGTGATGCTGTTGTAAAACGCATGAGCCAAGCAGTTTTGATAAGTGTTGTGTTAATTATTTTACTGCAACTCTTTAGTCACCAGCTGGTAGGGCTGCTACGTTTTTCAGGTATCCCTGTCGAAGCAAACAGCGGCTTTGATCGTTTCATGGAAGCTGGTTTTGGAGCACGCCGTAGAGTGGAGTGGACCAAGGCGTGGATGATATTCAAGGAACATCCCTGGTTTGGTGTCGGGCTTGGCGGCTATGCATATGGTTCTGTATGGTATGAAGCATTTGCAGGCCTGCCCAAGGTTCCGGAGAGCGTTTTGTTTACCAATTGCCACAATCTGATATTCCAGTTGTTGGCAGAGACTGGTCTGGTGGGGTGTGGAGTTGTGCTCGCGGGATTATATTTTTCTCTCACTCCCTATCTGAAACGAGGAAATCAATCGGCAGAAAACCTATTTCTGCTTGTGATCGCCATGGTTTTGCTTGGGCATAGCATGCTTGAGTACCCGCTGTGGTATATGCCATTTTGCGGCATGCTGGTGTTCGTGTGTGCCATGTCTCCTGCCGCAGCATTAAAGGGCCATTTTCGTATTCAATACTCAGCCGTATTAAAAGTGGCGATTGGTGTATTGTGTATATTATATTTCCTGAATGGCTTGGGGAGGTTTTGGTTTGTCGTTCGATATAATTTTCCAGTTGTTTCTGTTGCAGAAAATAAGAAGACTGTGATGGCTTTGGCTGAGCTTCAGAAGGACCCGTTATGGGGAAGTGATGCCAGCTATGTGTTGGGTAATTACCTGCAACCTAGTCGAGAGGAACTTGATATCAAAATTTCATTTTTTGACCGATTGGTACAGTATCGGCCTTATTCAGAGGTCTTGCTCAAAGCAGCTATGCTACATTCGCTGAATGGTGATACGGAACTAGCACATAAATACATGACTATGGCAATTTCAGCCTATCCTGATGATGTCATTAGAATGCAAGTCATTCTGCGAGGAGATGGCAATCCTGACTATAACAAGCTGCGGGAAATTGTAGATCGGGCCAAGTTTGCATGGGATGCCGCCGGAGAAAATACAGATGCCGCACGTCTCGCCGCCGTCATGACCGTCGCCGCTCCCGTCACCCGCAAAGCCATCTTCTGATCTGATGCACACCGCTGTCCTTGACAGGCTGGCGGTGTCTTCACTGGCTGACATGCGGTATCCTCCCTGTTTTGCTTTCGGCCCTGATTCCATCATGTCCTTTCCGACGCTCTCCCGCCGCATGGCCTTGCTGGCGTTTTGCCTGATTGCCATCCTGCCCTTTGCATCCCGCATTCACTTTGTGCCGCTGCCGCAGTGGTTCGGTGAAATGAACGTGGTGTGGCTGATGCTGATTTCTGCTTTGTTTCTGCTGCCAAGCGGCATGTTGTTTGAGCGTGTGCCCCGTGCCAGCTGGTGGTGTCTGCTGCTGGCCTTGCTCTGGGCCGTGCAGCCACAGTTGGTACATGCCCTGTTCCCTGGGATGACCTATGCCACTGCGCTGGCCTGGTTGGCGGTGGCCTTGCTGGCTGGCCTGGCTTATAGCCTGCAGCAAACATTTGGCAGCCGTGAATTTGCGGTATGGCTGGCGCGCGCCATCATTGCGGGTGGGTTGATCCAGTCGCTGATTGGTCTGGCACAACTAACCGGGCTGGCGCATACGCTGGGGCTGTTTTATGACAGCAGCCATCCTACAACCAATATCTTTGGCCACATCGGCCAGCGCAATCAGTACGCCCATTACCTGATGTGGTCGGTGGTGAGCGGGGTATACCTGTTTGCCGTGGACCGCATGGCGCGTGGCTGGCTGGCAGTGCTGGTGATCTGGCTTGGCCTGATGCTGGCCTATGCAGCTTCGCGCACCACCATGCTGTATCTGCTGGCGCTGACACTGTTGGGCGGCTTGTGGCACTGGCGCATGCGCGCAACCGACTCGCGCCGCCTGATGTGGGCGATGTTGCTGTCGTGCATTGTGATTTTTGCCGCGCAGTTTGCCTTGCCGCTGGTCAACCATCTGGTGTCCTTGTTTACCCATGCCAGCGTGACCAATGCGTCCGGGCTGGAGCGTCTGGCGGCCAATGGCGACGATATGGGTTCACGCCGTATTGCCGAGATGGGCAAGGCCTGGCTGACATTCAAGTCGCATCCGTTATGGGGGGTGGGCTGGTCGCAATATGCCGCAGAAAGCGTGCGCTTGCAGCCGTTGCCGCAGTTTGCCAGCGCAGGCTTTAACAGCGGACTGTTTACCAATTGCCATAACCTGATCCTGCAACTACTGGCTGAGATGGGCCTGCCGATTACCCTGGCAGTGGTAGGTGGCTTTGCCTGGGTGGTATGGCCATTCTTCTCGGAGCGTGCCGAGGCTGAAGGCATGCTGGCGCTGGGCTGTATGGCGGTGACCCTGATTCACAGCATGCTGGAATACCCGCTGTGGTATCTATACTTCCTGGCCATGCTGGCGGTGTTTGCCTCAATGTCGCCGGCGCAGACTCGCCGCGCGGGCTGGTGGGTTTATTGCCTGTGGATGATTGGGATGGCTTTTATCGGTTATCTGTCGATGGTGACCTGGTCGACGTATAACGAACTGGTCGGCCTGTATACGCAAACAGATAATCCGGCACGTGATGCCAAGCGGCAGCAGCGTCTGGCGGAAATCATGGAGGAGCACCCGCTGTTTGCCTACCATGCACTGAGCACGCTGGATGATTATCTGAGTGCGGACAAATCCAATCTGACCCAGAAGCTGCAATGGGAAGAGCGTCTGACTGCATTCCGTCCCTATCCGGATGTGATGATGAAGAAGGCGCAGATGCTGGCACTGGCGGGCCGGGAGGCTGAAGCAAAGGCCACGGTGGCGACGGCGCTGGCGTCTTTCCCGACCTATGCCAAGGATTATCTGGACGATATCGACGAGGACGTGCCGCAATGGCAGCCCTTGCGCGCAGAGGCGCAGCAGGTATTTGACCGCCTGCCGGCCAAGTATCGTGGCGGGGAAGGCGAGTAAGGGGTGACTGGCTGGAGCCAGTACCGCGGCTGATGGTGTGGCCGCCGTTGTTACCAGCTGTTTTGCCATCATCGCCTATAAATCAAAAAGCCCGCGTTGCGTAACGCGGGCTTTTTGCTGGAACGGCGGGGCGGTCAGTTGTCGATGACCACGCCTTCGCTCAGTGCCGTCTTCATCTTACCCAGGGCCTTGGCTTCGATCTGGCGAATACGCTCGGCGGAAACACCAAACTCGGCGGCCAGCTCGTGCAAGGTGGCGCCACCATCGTCTGCCAGCCAGCGCGCTTCCACGATGCGGCGGCTGCGTGCATCCAGCGAGGACAATGCGTATTCGATCCCTTCGGTTTGCAGGTGATCGAAGGCCTTGCGCTCGAGCGCGCGGGTCGGTTCATGATGTGCGTCAGCCAGCCAGTCGATGGGGGCGTAACCTTCGTCGTCGCCATCATCCGCCATCAGGGCGATGTCCTGCCCGCTCATGCGGGTTTCCATTTCCCGTACTTCTTCCGGCTTTACGCCAAGGTCTTCGGCAATCTGCCGTGCCTCGTTTTCGCTCAGGGCGGAAAAGCTGCTCTTCATGCTACGCAGGTTGAAGAACAGCTTGCGTTGCGGCTTGGTGGTGGCAATGCGCACCAAGCGCCAGTTGCGCAGGATGAATTCGTGGATTTCGGCCTTGATCCAGTGCACGGCAAAGGAAAACAGGCGTACGCCACGGCCCGGTTCAAAGCGTTTTACCGCTTTCATCAGGCCGATATTGCCTTCCTGGATCAGGTCGGCCTGCGGCAGGCCGTAACCGGCATAACCACGCGAAATCGATACGACGACACGCAGGTGCGACAGCACCATCTGGCGGGCGGCTTCCAGATCATTGTCTTGCTGGAAGCGGGTGGCCAGCTCTGTCTCCTGTTCGGGGGTCAGCATGGGAACACTGTTCACCGCCTGGATGTATTGCTCCAGGCTGCCGCTGGACGACGGAACGGGCAAGGCAAATGTTGTGGTCATCAGTGTAACTACCTCCTTGGGTAGTGCTATCTTAGCACTCGCATATAGAGAGTGCTAGCAAGCAAAGGTTCCAGCGTCAATGAATTTTTCTATGGTGCCGATAGTTTTTTACGAGGCAAACCGGGGAAAAGACCAAGAAGCATGCGCTGGCTGGATGTCACATTAAGCGAAATCCAGCCGCAGGGGAAAGGAATGGATTGTTAACGAGGTTGAATTTTCCGCAGGTGGTGGTCTGATGCCAGGCGCGCACCCAGCATGGCCAACAGGGCAGATACCGCCAGTACCACCAGTAGCTCGACGGAATTCAATCCGCGTAGCGATACACGCTCATTGTAAAGCTGGGCAAAGTCATGAATGGCAGGATTGGCCGTGATCACCAGCCAGCTGGTCAGCCCCCAGGCTGCCAGGCCAGCCAGCAAGCCCTGCCACATGGCGTGATACATGAAGGGGCGGCGGATGAAGCTGTCCGGCGCGCCAATCAGCTTGGCCACTTCAATTTCATCGCGGCGTGCCAGAATCTGCATCCGTACCGCATTATGGGTAACCAGCACCAAGGCTATGCCGAGTGCTGCGCCCAGAAACCAGGTCAGCTGCTTGCCCAGTTCCACCATGGCGTACAGTCGCTTGGCCCAGCGTGCGTCAAATTGGGCGGATTCCACCATGGGCAGGCCGGAAAGCTCTTTTTGCAGCATTTCCAGTTCGTGCGGTTCCAGTGTTTTGGGGGTGACCACAAACGCATCCGGCAGCGGATTGTCAGTCAGTCCCTCGCTAAGTCCGGAAAGCCCGTTGCGCTTTTCAAGATCATTTAGCGCCTGTTTCTTGCCGACAAAGCTGAAGCTCTGGATGCGCGGGTGTTTGGTCAGTGTAGTGGAAACTGCCGCCAGGTCTGCTTCTTCGGCGGACTGTTCCATGAACAGGGTGATCTGTGGCGTGGCAGTCAGCCGGCCAGCCCACTCCTGGATGCTGCTGACGGTGAGGTAGAGTGAAAGCGGCAGGGCCAGCGCAATGGACAGCATCAGCAGGGTAAGCAGGCTGCCAAACGGTTGGCGGAAAATCTTGCCCAAGGCTTGGCGTGCACTTTGCCAGTTCAGGTACAGATAGTGTTTCATGCGGCGAACTGCCCTTCTTTCAACCGGATGATGCGGCGGCCATAGTCTTCCATCAGGGTTTCGTCGTGGGCGGAAATCACCACGGTAACGCCAACCTGATGGAAAGATTTGAACAACTCCATGATGTCCAGTGCGTAAGCGCGGTCCAGATTGGCCGATGGTTCATCCGCCAGCAGCAGGCTGGGACGGTGGACTACGGCGCGTGCAATGCACAGGCGCTGTTGCTCGCCACCGGACAGGCGGATGGGCATGGATTTTTCCTTGGACAGCAGGCCCACCTTGTCCAGTGCGGCACGCACCCGGCGTGCGGCATCGCGACGATCAAAGCCGATGATGTCCAGCGGCAGCATTACATTGTCAAACACCGTGCGGTCAAACAGCAGCTTGTGATCCTGAAACACCATCCCGATATGCTGACGGACATAGGGGATCTGGCTGTTGCGCAGCTTGGACAGATTATGTCCGCTGACAATCACGCTGCCACTGGTGGCACGTTCGATGCCAGCCACCAGCTTGAGCAGGGTGGATTTGCCCGCACCGGAGTGGCCGGCCAGAAAGGCCATTTCGCCGGTATCTATGGTAAAGGAAAGATTCTTCAGGGCTTCGTTGCCACCGGGATAACGCTTGGTGACCTGGTCGAACTGAATCATGCGCTGGATTCCCCTTGATCCGGTAAGACAATGCCGACGGCAAGCCGCCGGCGTGGCTGATATGAGGCAGATGATCAGTCGAACAGAGCGTCGACGTAATCCTTGCTGCTGAACGGGCGCAGATCGTCAATGCTTTCGCCAACCCCGATAAACCGTAGCGGAATCGGCCGTTGCTTGGCAATGGCGGCAATGACGCCACCCTTGGCCGTACCATCCAGTTTGGTCAGGATCAGGCCGGTCAGGCCCAGTGCATCATCAAATACTTTCACTTGGCTGATGGCGTTCTGACCGATATTGGCATCCAGCACCAGAATGACTTCATGCGGTGCATCCGGCAGGGCCTTCTGGATGACACGCTTCACCTTCTTGATTTCTTCCATCAGGTGCAGCTGGGTCGGCAGGCGGCCGGCGGTATCCGCCAGCACGATATCGATGTCACGTGCAATGGCGGCCTGAATGGCGTCGTAGCATACGGCAGCGGCATCGCCGCCTTGTTGGGCAATCACGGTGACATTATTGCGCTCGCCCCAAGCCATCAGCTGCTCGCGCGCGGCGGCGCGAAAGGTGTCGCCAGCAGCCAGCAGCACACTCTTGCCTTGCAGTTGATAGTATTTAGCCAGCTTGCCGATGGAGGTGGTCTTGCCAGCACCGTTTACCCCGGCCATCATGATGACAAAGGGTTTTTTGCCGCTGACATCCAGCGGCTTTTCCAAGGGATGAATCAGCTGGTTGAGTGAGTCCTTCAGCGCGCCTTTCAGCTCGCTGCCATCCTTCAGCCCTTTGAGGCTGACGCGTTCGCGCACATCCTGCAGCAGGTGTACCGTTGCATCCATGCCCATATCGGCGGTCAGCAGGACAGTTTCCAGCTCCTCGTACAGATCTTCATCGATCTTGCCGCCTCCAAACAGGCCAGCCAGCGATTTGCCCAGTTTGTCCCGGGTTTTCGAAAGGCCAGCCTTCAGGCGTTCGGTCCAGCTTAGCTTTCTGGCCGGAGCCTCCTCAGGCTCGTCGACTTCAGCTTGCGGTGCTGAAGCAGCAATGTCGGCGACTGGCGTGGCAACAGGATCGGCAGCCGGAATAGGGGCGGCAATGTCAGCTGGGGCTGGCGGACTTGACTCGACGAGTGGTGCGCTGGAGGCCTCGGTCTGGGGTTCGATGACCGGGGTTTCAACCGGTTTTGGTTTTTTCTTGAAGAAACTAAACATGCGTCTGCGTAGTCTGGGAAGGCGATAAATGGCTAAATTGTATCCTTAAATGAGCAACTGGGCAGAAACGATGGTAATGAAAGCAAAATCAGGGTGGATCGGAGTCATGCTCATACTGCTGGCCAGCGTGGCGGGGGCCGTCCCGCTAGAGGCCACATTGCCCAATGGGCTGAAGATTGTGGTTGAGCGCGACGAGCGTTCTCCGGTGGTAGTTTCACAGCTGTGGTATCGGGTGGGCAGCGTGGATGAGGTCAATGGACACACTGGCCTGTCACATTTACTGGAGCACATGATGTTCAAGGGAACTGCCAAGGTGGCCGATGGTGAGTACTCCCGCCGGATTGCCCAAGCGGGCGGCAAGGAAAATGCATTTACCAGCCGCGATTACACCGTATATTTTGCCCAGTTATCTGCCGACAAGTTGCCCTTGGCGTTAGAGCTGGAAGCGGATCGCATGGCGAACCTGCTGATTAATGAGTCGTCCTTCCGCCGTGAGCTGGAAGTGGTCAAGGAGGAGCGGCGTATGCGCACGGAAGACCAGCCAGTTGGCTTGCTGCAAGAGGCGCTGCATGCCAATGCCTTTGTGGCCAATCCGGTGCGCTATCCGGTCATCGGCTGGATGGATGATCTGCAACATGCCCGTGCCGAAGATCTGCGCCATTGGTATCAGCAGTGGTATGCACCGAACAATGCCACCCTGGTGGTGGTTGGCGATGTCGATCCGACTTGGGTGATTGAACAAGCCAATCATTATTTCGGTAAATTGCCCGCAGTAAATCTGCCCATGCGCAATCCGCAACGAGAACCACTCCAGCAGGGCATCAAACGGGTAGAGATCAGTGCACCGTCGCAGCTTAACTATCTGACCATGGCCTGGCACGTGCCAGGACTCAGGACGACCAGTGATGAACAAGTCTATGCCTATGCTTTGCTGGAGGCTGTATTGTCTGGAGACTCCGCAGCACGCTTGCCACGCAATATGGTGCGCGGTGGGGTGCAGGCGCACGATGCATCAGCAGACTACGACATGATGGGACGAGGAGAGGCTTTGTTTGCCATTACCGCCAGTCAGGCGATGAGCCGACAGCCAAACGAACTGGAAGCGGCCATCCGGCAACAGCTGCAAGAAATTGTCGAGCACGGTGTCAGCGAGCAGGAGCTTGCCCGTGTCCGCCTGCAGCTGGATGCAGACGAAATCTACCAGCGGGATTCCCTGTTTGCCCAGGCCATGCAGATAGGTACGCTGGAGTCGCTGGGTTTTTCCTGGCGTAACCGGGATCTCATCAGAAAACACATGCAGAAAGTGAGTTCAGCACAAGTCAGACAGGCCGCGGCGTCACTGCAAGATACCCAGCTAACGGTGTTGACCCTGCATGGCAAGGGCGGGAAGCAGCCTGCTGCCGGACTGACGAAGGGAGATGGACTTGTCCGCTAAACCAATTGCACTGGCTTGCATGCTGATGTTGGCCAGCATGCTGGCGCATGCCGTGGAGATTCAGTCATGGGTCAGTCCCCAGCAGGCGCGGGTATTGCTGGTGGAAGCGCATGCCAATCCGATGCTGGACGTCCGTATAGACTTTGACGCCGGCAGCCGGCGCGACCCGTCAGGCAAGGAAGGACTTGCTGCCATGGTGGCTGGTTTGCTGGATGCAGGTGCCGGCTCACTGGATGAAGAGGCCATCCAGCGCCAACTAGCCAGTAGTGCTGCGCAATTGAACGGATTCGCCGATGTGGAAAGCGCTGGGCTGCGCCTGCGCACCTTGACCCGTCCGGCCCTGCTACAGCGCGCTATGGAGCTGGCTGCCAGTGAACTGTCACGGCCTCGTTTTGCTGCTGCCGCGCTGCAGCGAGAGCGGCAGCGTGCCATTGATAGCTTGCAACAACGGCAAGAGGATGCCGCTGCCATGGCCGATATCATGTTGCGACAGCGCATGTATGGCAGCCATCCATATGGCAAGCCAGCCTTCATTACCGTGAAAAGCCTGCAGGCAATCCAGCAGGATGATCTGCGGGCCTTCTGGCGACAACACTACCGGGCCGCATCGGCAGTGGTCTCCATCGTAGGTGATATCAGCCGTCCGGCAGCCGAAAAACTGGTCAATGACTTATTAAAGGATTTGCCGACAGGCAATACGACGCTACCCGCTATTCCTGATGTCGCCGTGAAGGCAGCAGCCGCACCACTCCAGTTATCACTGCCTGGTAGTCAGACGCATATCGTACTGGGCATGCCAGTGTTGAAGCGCGACGATCCGGACTACTACGCTCTGATCGTTGGCAACTATATTCTTGGTGGCGGTGGTTTCGACTCGCGATTAATGCAGGAACTGCGTAGCCGGCGCGGACTCACCTATGGAGTGAGCAGCCATTTCACGCCATTGCAACAGGCAGGGCCGTTTATCATTGCACTTGCTACCCGCAATGCCGAGGCTGCAACCGCACTACAGGCAACACGTGAGGTACTGAATAAATATATAGAGAATGGACCCGCGACAGCAGAACTGCAGCAAGCCAAGGCCAATATCATCGGTGGCTTTCCCCTGCGCTACGACAGCAATGGAAAACTGCTGCCGTATCTTGCGACCATGGGGCAGTATCAATTGCCATTAAGCTATCTGCAGGACTATCCTCGCGCCGTAGCGGCAGTGACGACTGCGCAGATTCGTGATGCTTGGCGTCGCCGGATTGTAATGCAGCAGATGCAGATTGTGACGGTGGGCGCTACACCTTAAGCCCCAAACCGCTTGCGATACAGCATGCCAGACGGGAAAAGAGTAAACTCTCGCCCTTGTGTTTTCAGTCAAGGCATCATGAATCAGCAGCGAAACAAAGTCCGTATCATCGGGGGGCAGTACCGCCGCCGCTTGTTACCTTTCCCGGACGCCGAAGGCTTGCGGCCAACGCCGGACCGGGTAAGAGAAACCGTCTTCAACTGGCTGGGGCAGGAACTGTATGGCAAGCGTTGTCTGGACTTGTTTGCCGGCAGTGGTGCACTGGGCTTTGAGGCGGCATCTCGCGAGGCTGCCCGTGTGGTGATGGTGGAAAAGTCACGCAAGGTGGCTGAGTCACTCAAGGCAAATCGCCAGCTGCTGGCGGCGACACATATCGATGTTGTCGCCATGGATGCTCTGCATTACGTAAAAAGCTGCCGTGAACAATTTGATGTCATCTTCCTCGACCCACCCTACGACTCGACATTGCTGCAGCAGGTACTGCCGCTAATGGTTAATCTGCTGACGGCGGAAGGTGTGGTGTACTTCGAGGCAAGACACTGGCCGGAAAGCATGAACGGGTGGGAAGTCATCAAGCAGGACAAGGCAGCGTCAGTGCATTACGCGCTGGCAAGACCGACCCAACAAGAATCGCTGTAATACGCCTGCAGGTTGCCGCATAAAGATATAACGGGGCGAACTTGCGACTGTGGCAGGCGGATGACAGAATCAATACTGTGAATACTTGAGGAAATTACTATGTCTCTCATGATTACCGACGAATGCATCAACTGCGACGTCTGTGAACCGGAATGCCCGAACAATGCCATCTCCCAGGGCGAAGAGATTTACCAGATCGACCCCAATCTGTGCACGCAGTGTGTTGGTCATTATGACGAGCCGCAGTGCCAGCAAGTCTGTCCGGTGGATTGCATTCCGCTGGATCCGGCTCATCCTGAAACCCAGGAACAGCTGCATGCAAAATATCTGCAGATCTCCGGCAAGGCCTGATCAAGGCTAAGTACTTGATGCAAAAAGCAGAGCCCCGCACATTGCGGGGCTTTGTGCATTTTCCGGCAAAAATAATTAAAAAAAATGCGCTACAGGTGTTGACGACAGAAACGGGTATCTATACTATTCGGGTCTCTCAGGGGGGGTTACCCCAGCGGTCAACGGGTCCGGACTGTAAATCCGGCGGCTCAGCCTTCGAAGGTTCGAATCCTTCTCCCCCCACCAGAATTAATTACGTCTTGGCGGCGTGTAGTATGAAAGCCGTTTAGTTGTTGCAGGCGGGTGTAGCTCAATGGTAGAGCAGAAGCCTTCCAAGCTTACGACGAGGGTTCGATTCCCTTCACCCGCTCCAAGCGTTAATGCCTGTTTAAGGGCCCATGTAGCTCAGGGGTAGAGCACTCCCTTGGTAAGGGAGAGGTCGGCAGTTCAATTCTGCCCATGGGCACCACCAATTTGTTTGTAGTGACTCATTTTCAGGAAATTTTGCCATGGCTAAGGAAAAGTTCGAGCGGACCAAACCGCACGTAAACGTCGGCACCATCGGTCACGTTGACCATGGTAAGACCACCCTGACCGCAGCGATCACCACCATTCTGTCGAAGAAGTTCGGTGGCGAAGCCAAGGACTACTCCCAGATCGACAGCGCGCCGGAAGAAAAGGCACGTGGTATTACCATTAATACCGCTCACGTAGAATACGAAACCGAAGCA
>NZ_JASLFG010000036.1:0-199360 GCF_030150775.1 Aquitalea sp. | reverse complement strand
CTCACCGGTGACAACGAACTGGTGGCCACCAAGGTCTGCCGCGATGTGGGCCTGTCCGTGGGCGAGGCCGTGCTGGGCAGCGATATCGAAGACATGGACGACGCCCGCCTGGCCCTGGTCGTCGAGAGCCACAGCCTGTTTGCCAAGCTCACGCCGCTGCACAAGGAGCGCATCGTGCGCGCCCTGCGCGACAACGGCCATGTCACCGGCTTTCTCGGCGACGGCATCAACGACGCTCCCGCGCTGCGCATGGCCGACATCGGCATCAGCGTGGACGGTGCGGTGGACATCGCCAAGGAGGCGGCCGACATCATCTTGATGGAAAAAAGCCTGATGGTGCTCGAACGCGGCGTCATCGAAGGCCGGCGCACCTTCTCGAACATGCTCAAGTACATACGCATGACGGCCAGCTCCAACTTCGGCAATGTGTTCTCGGTGCTGGTGGCCTCGGCCTTCATCCCTTTTCTGCCCATGCTGCCCATGCACTTGCTGGTGCAAAACCTGCTCTATGACATCTCGCAGATCGCGATCCCATTCGACAACGTCGATGAGGAATTGATTGAAAAACCCCTGCGCTGGGAGCCTGGCAGCCTGGGGCGCTTCATGGTGTTTTTTGGGCCCATCAGTTCGGTGTTCGACATCCTGACCTTTGTACTCATGTGGTACGTGTTCCAGGCCAATACGGCCGAGGAGCAAACCCTGTTCCAGTCCGGCTGGTTTGTCGTGGGCCTGCTCACCCAGACCTTGATCGTGCACATGATTCGTACGCCCAAGCTGCCTTTCCTGCAAAGCTGCGCCTCCTGGCCGCTGCTGCTGATGACGGCCTTGATCATGGCCATTGGCATCTTCCTGCCCATGGGCCCGCTGGCTGGCTACTTCAAGCTGCAAGCCCTGCCCTGGTCCTACTTCCCATGGCTGGTCGCCATCTTGCTGGGCTACGCTACGCTCACCACGGTGCTCAAGCGCTTCTACATCCGCCGCTACGGCTGGCTATAACACCCTGGACCAAGGAGCCAGAATTTCATGCAAGCCCTGCAAAACATCCACCCTGAAGCCATGCTCGACACGCTGGTGAGCCTGGCTGCGGCCTTTATCTTTGGCAGCATCATCGGGCTGGAGCGCCAGTTTCGCCAACGCACGGCCGGCCTGCGCACCAATACCCTGGTCGCCGTAGGTGCTGCCGTTTTTGTCGATCTGGCTGTGCGCCTGGGCGGCGCCGACGGCGCGACCCGCGTCGTGGCCTATGTGGTCTCCGGCGTGGGTTTTCTGGGCGCGGGCGCCATCATGAAGGAAGGCGCCAACATCACCGGACTCAATACGGCGGCCACGCTCTGGGGCTCGGCCGCTGTCGGCGCCTGCGCTGGCGCCAGCTACATTGTGGAAGCGGCGTTGGCCACCTTGTTTGTGCTGGCCAGCAACACCTTGCTGCGCCCCGTGGTCAACCAGATCAACCGCCACCCGGTCAACGAAGGCGCCAGCGAAGCCGTCTACCGGGTCTACGCGATCTGCCACCGCCAGGCCCAGGCGGCCGTGCGCGAGCAGATGCTGCAAATTCTCGATAGCGCCAGCTACCCGGTGCGCACCGTGGAAAAACACGCTTTTGGCGCACAAGAGGCGGAAATAGAAGCCGAGCTCTATGCCACCTCGGTCAACGCGCAGGAGCTTGACGAGGCAGTGGCTGCCATTGCCCAGGTACCCGGGGTCTTGCAGGCGTTCTGGAACTCGGGCACCGAAGAATAAGCCCAGCCCTGGCGCCCAGGCGGCGCCAGCGGCTCAATCAGCCGGCGTGGGCGGCTCGGTGCGCAGCGCCTGGGGCACGGCCAGACCCAGATGGCGGTAGGCGGCCTGGGTCGCCATGCGCCCGCGCGGCGTGCGCTGCAAAAATCCTTGCTGGATGAGATAGGGCTCGATCACATCCTCGATGGTGCCCGCCTCTTCGCCAATGCTGGCGGCAATATTATCGAGCCCCACGGGCCCACCATCGAAGCGGTGGACCACGGCCTCCAGCAGCTTGCGGTCCATGACGTCAAAACCTTCGGGGTCGACATCGAGCATGGCCAGGGCCCGGTCGGCGATGTCCTTGGTGATGCGCCCATCGCCCTTGACATCGGCATAGTCGCGCACCCGGCGCAGCAAGCGGTTGGCAATGCGTGGTGTGCCGCGTGAGCGGCGTGCAATCTCAAAACCACCCTCGGCGTCCATGGGCACTTGCAACAAGCCTGCGCTGCGCATGACGATGCGCCCCAGCTCCTCTGCGTTGTAGAACTCCAGCCGCGCCACAATGCCAAAACGGTCGCGCAAGGGGTTGGTCAACATGCCGGCGCGGGTGGTGGCCCCGACCAGGGTGAACGGCTGCAAGTCAAGCTTGATGGAGCGCGCAGCCGGCCCCTCGCCAATCATGATGTCGATCTGGTAATCCTCCAGCGCCGGGTAGAGGATTTCCTCGACAACCGGGCTCAAGCGGTGGATTTCGTCGATGAACAGCACATCGTGCGGCTCCAGATTGGTCAGCAGTGCCGCCAGGTCGCCGGCACGCTCCAGCACCGGGCCGGAAGTCTGCCGCAGATTGACACCCATTTCCCGCGCCACGATATGTGCCAGCGTAGTCTTGCCAAGGCCAGGCGGGCCGAACAGCAACACGTGGTCCAGCGCTTCGCCGCGACGCTTGGCCGCCTCGATGAAGATTTCCAGCTGTTCGCGTGCCTTCTTCTGGCCCACGTATTCGTCCAGCAGCTTGGGACGCAGGGCGCGTTCCAGCGCCTCCTCCTGGGTGGACAGGCTTTGCTGGGTCACAATGCGTCGCTCGGGCGCGCCGCCAATCAGCTTGTCGGTTTCAATCATGGGTACTGCCGTGGTGGCTGAATCTCGAATCCGCCCATCTTACCACTGCGTTATACTGGCCGCTGGCCGATGCGTATTGCGCGGCCTGTGCTACGTCTTCAGGGCGGGGTGAAACTCCCCACCGGCGGTATGGCCTGCCTGTGCAGGCCGAGCCCGCGAGCGCCTTTTTCGGCTGAAAAAGGGTCAGCAGATCTGGTGCGATGCCAGAGCCGACGGTAATAGTCCGGATGAAAGAAGATGACAGCAGCGCCAGCCTGGCCATACCGGACTGGCGTAGTCCTGTCCGGGTGCCATGCTGCGCCGGTCTTTGCCATGGCCAAGGCCGACAGCCATATTGTGCCCTGCGCTGACTGCACCACATGGTGCAGCTGTGCGTTTTCACGCCCTGAAACGTGTTTCTCTGACTTTATCGAGGACCGTTTCATGTCATACCCACACAGCACCCATCTGCCATCACGTCTTGCCACTGCTCTCGCGGCCCTGCGTCAGGGCCTGCCCGTCATTGTCAGCGACGATGACGACCGCGAAAACGAAGCCGATCTGATCATGGCCGCCGATAACATCAGTCAGCCGGAAATGGCGCGCATGATTCGCGATGGCAGTGGTATTGTCTGCCTGTGCCTGACGTCAGAGCACGCAGCCCGGCTGCAACTGGCCCCCATGGTGCAGGACAACGGCAGCCGCTATGGCACGGCATTTACCGTCAGCATCGAGGCCACTCAAGGGGTCAGCACCGGCGTATCCGCCGCCGACCGCGTCACCACCATCCGCGCTGCCATTGCCCCCCACGCCAAGCCACAAGACCTGGCCCGCCCCGGCCATGTGTTTCCGCTAATTGCCCGCCCCGGCGGCGTGCTGGAGCGGCGTGGCCATACCGAAGCGGCGGTGGAGCTGGCCACACTGGCCGGTTTCAGTCCGGCGGGGGTGTTGTGCGAGCTAATGAATCCGGATGGCCGCATGATGCGTGGTGAACAACTGACACACTATGCCGCGCACCACGGCCTGCCCATGCTGACCGTGGCCGAGCTGGCCGACTGGCGTTGCCAGCAACAAGCTGAACCGCAGGCCGCCGTCTGCGCCTGATGGCATTCTGAAACGAGCAAGGCCAGCGGCATGCCGCTGGCCTTGTTGCTTGCCGATAGCCGGAACACAGCCCGCGTGGAACACTAACCCTTCATCAGGTTCTTCAGTGCCAGCCTTACCCCGTCGCTCACGGTCACATCTGCCGGCAGGCCCTTGGTGGCAGCTGCCGCTTCCTTCTCGTTGTAACCCAGCGCCAGCAGCGCATTGACGATATCGCTCTTGTCATCCGGCGTCGCCGCAAACGGCAGGCCGCCCGGCACCGCCAGATTGCTGCCGGTGGCCAGCTTGCCACGCAGCTCCAGCACCAGCCGTTCGGCGGTTTTCTTGCCGATGCCGGGTACCGAGGACAGCCGCTTGAGGTCTTCGCTGGCAACGGCCACCGCCAGTTCGTCCGCCGTCATGCCGGACAAAATGGCCAGCGCAATCTTGGCACCGATGCCACTCACCTTGATCAGCTGGCGGAAGGTCTGCCGCTCCTCCTTGCTGGCAAAACCAAACAGCAGATGGGCATCTTCGCGCACTACCAGATGGGTGAACAGCGTGGTTTTCTGTCCCAGCACAGGCAGTTGGTAAAAAGTGGTCATCGGCACATCCACTTCGTAACCGACGCCGTTGACATCCACCACCACTTGCGGTGGCAGTTTTTCGATAAGGGTGCCGCTGAGGCGTCCGATCATGACAAGAATTCTCCAGAATGAAATACCGCTCAGGCCAGCAGCAAAGCCACGGCCAGCAGCAGCGGAAACAGATTGGCCGCCATGATGGTGGCGATGATGGCCGGACGCAAGCGCGCCGGTTCGGCTGCATGCCACCACAGCTGCCCGCTGGCATACAACGATAGCGGCAGCGTGAGCAGGCCAAGCGCGGCAGTTACCGGTAACAACTGCCACCATAGCAATATGGCCAGCACGCCATAAGCCAGTACCACCAGCAGGCCATAACCTGCGCGTGCCTGCGTCAGCGGCAGCCGTACTACCCAATGCCATTTACCGGCCAACCGGTCGGCCTCGCGATCAGGAAACTGGTTGATATACAGCAGCAGGCTGGTGAGTACAGCAAATGGCAGGCTGGCCCACAGCAAGGACGGCAACCAGTTACCACTCAGCAATACCGCCATGCCCTGTGGCAACAATAAAAAGCACGCAGCCACACTCAATTCACCCAGACCACGGCTGTTAAGCCGCAATGGCGGGGCCGAATAGCCCCAGCCCAGCACCACCCCGGCAAAACCGATCAGCAGCAAGGGCAGTCCTCGCAAACTGACCAGATACAAGCCGCCAGCAATAACCAGCGCAAACAGACCATAAGCCAGGCGCTGCATCTGCATGACACTGAGGACGCCGTTCTGGATGAAGCGGCTGCCACCGGTAAAGGGAAACAGCCGCGCCGTATTTGCAGCATCCGTGCCATTGTGATGGTCGGCCACATCATTGATGACATTAACTGCGGCATGGGTGAGCAAGGCCAGCAACAGGCCCAGCACAGCCAACGGCCAGTACTGCCGTAAAGCCATCCAGCCGCTGCCCGCCATGCCAAGCATCACACCGGCCAGCGTGATGCTGAGAAAAGCAGGCCGCGTGGCCAGCCACCAGCGGGCCGGATGGTGTGCCAGGGCGGTGGCCTGCGGTTCGATGGCAACAGGGGAAGACGACATGGAAGACTCCGTCAGAATGATGCCCACAGCATAGCGCAGTCAGTCCTGGCTGTGCCTGCCCTATACCAGCCGGCCACCACGGACTTTCAGCCCCTGCCGCGCCAGTTGGCCGATGGCACCGCCGCTGAGATTGGCATGCGCCAAGGCCACCGCCAGCGCATCGGCCGCGTCGGCCTGCGGGGTGCCGGACAGATTGAGCATGCGCACCACCATGTGCTGCACCTGCTCCTTGGCCGCCTTGCCGTGCCCGACCACCGACTGCTTCACCTGCAAGGCGGTGTAGTCCGATACGGCGAGGTTGCGCAACACCAGCGCCGACACGCAGGCCCCGCGTGCCTGGCCCAGCATCAGCGTGGCCGCCGGATTGACGTTGACGAAAACCTGTTCGATGGCGGCTTCGTGTGGCTGATAGGTGTCGATCACGCCGAACAGCCCATCGATGATCACCTTGATGCGCTCCGCCAAGGGTGCGCCCTGCGGGGTGCGGATGCAGCCAGAAGCCACATAGTGACGCTGCTGGCCAACCAGGTCGATCACGCCAAAACCGGTAATGCGGCTACCGGGGTCCACCCCCAGAATGCGCCGACTCACGCCGACCAACCTGCAGCAATGGCATCGGCCTCGGCCAGCCGCTCCGGCGTGCCCACATCCAGCCACAGTCCATCCAGCCGGCTGCCACTCACCTGCCCTTCCGCCATGGCGGCACGCAGCAGCGGTGCCAGCTTGGCGGGTTGGCCGGCGGGTGTGGTGGCAAACAAGGCCGGGTGGTAGGCAGCGATGCCGGAAAAAGTCAGCCCGTTGCCTGCTTGCGGGCCAGGCGACAGCAGGCCGTTGTCCTGAAGGCCGAAGTCACCGGCCGGGTTGTGCGGCGGGTTGTCCACCAGCAGCAGGTGGGCCAGCCGGGTCTGGCCATCCAGTTGCCGCGCAGCCTGCGCGAGCACGGCAAAATCGACATCGCTCAGTACATCACCATTCACCACCAGAAAGGGCGCATCGCCCAGCAAGGGCAGCGCGGTGGCAATGCCGCCCGCCGTTTCCAGCGCACTGGCTTCCGGCGAATAGGCGATTTCCACGCCAAAGCGGCTGCCGTCACCCAGCACCTGCTCGAGCTGCGCCCCCAGCCAGGCGTGGTTGATCACCAACTGGCGAATACCGGCTGCGGCCAGGCGACGGATATGCCATTCAATCAAGGGCCTGCCACCGACCAACAGCAAGGGCTTGGGCGTGTGGTCGGTCAAGGGACGCATGCGCTCGCCACGACCGGCCGCCAGAATCATCGCTTTCATGCCCACCACATCAACCCTTGACACTCAGCACCGGATAGGCTGACTGCAGCTCGGCATCGGTGTCATCCTTGCCCACCAGCTCCAGCAGCAGTTGGTAGATCGGGGCCAGTTCCTGATAACGGCGCGTGGTGCGCTTGAGGTACTTGATGAAGCGCGGAATCTCGCTGCGGTACTTTTCCTTGCCGTCGCGGTGGTAAAGTCTTGCAAAGATTCCGGCCACTTTCAGATGGCGCTGCACACCCATCCACTCGAAATCGCGGTAGAAATCATCCACGCTTTCCGGCACCGGCAGGCCGACTGCACGGGCTTTTTCCCAGTAACGGATGGCGATATCCAGCACGAAATCCTCTTCCCATTCGATGAAAGCATCGCGCAGCAAGGACACCAGATCGTAGCTGATGGGGCCATACACCGCGTCCTGGAAATCCAGCACACCGGGGCGTTCCGTCGTCAGCATCAGGTTACGGACAATAAAATCGCGGTGCACGTAAACCTTGCTTTGCGGCAGGATGGCCGCCAGCAATTTTTCACAGCCAGCATCCCACAACTGGCGTTGGGCATAGTTGAGCGGCTTGCCCAGTTCCTTGGCGCAGAACCACTCGGGAAACAGGCTGAGTTCACGGCGCAGCAAGGCTTCGTCGTACTCCGGCAGCACGCCGGGCTGGCTGGCCTGTTGCAGTTGCACCAGGGTGTCCACCGCCTCCAGCAGCAGATGACGATGCACCAACGGGCGGGCATCGTGCTCCAGCGCCGCCAGCAGGGTCACCTTGCCCAGATCCTCCAGCAGAATGAAGCCCTGATCGCGATCACGCGCGATGATTTCTGGCACGTTCACCATGGCAAACACCTCGCATACCTTGACGTAGGCGTCGGTGTTCATCTTCTCTGGCGGGGCATCCATCACGATGCGCGAAGTGCCATCGGGAAAGTGTGCACGGAAGTAGCGGCGGAAGTCGGCATCGGCGGCGGCAAACTCCACCAGGATGTCGGTTTGCGGATACAGGCTGGAGAGCCAGCTCTTGAGTTGTTCCAAACGTTGCATGTCGGTTCGTCACGATGCTGATAGAATCGTGTGATTTTATACTGCCCACCTGTCCACACGATATGGCTTTGTGCATGCTCAAACTGCAGCCCACGAAAATGACACTGGCCCTGGCCGCCGCATTCTCGGTTTCTACCGCCCAGGCCGACGATAATGCGCCCCAGGCGCTTACCCCCCCGCCCGCAGCCCAAGGACAGACGCATGTCACTGCCGACCACATGGACGGGCAGATGCAGGACAAGCTCAAGGCCAGCGGCGATGTGGTGGTGATCCGCGACAACCAGACCCTGGAAGCGGACTGGCTGGATTACTACCAGCAACAGAACCGGGTAAAGGCGGGCAACCACTTCCGCCTCACCCGCGAGAAAGACGTCGTCACCGGTACTACGCTGGACTACTGGATGGACGAGCACACCGGCTCGGCCCAACAGCCCTCCTTCCAGATGGGCAGCCCGGATACCAGCAACAAGCCGGGTGGTGCCAAGCGCAGCCTGGCGCAGTCCGGCATCGCCTTCCGTGGCGATGGCAGCGAGGTACAGTTCACCGGACCAGACCAGTACCGCCTGATCAACAGTCGCGTGAACTCCTGCGTGGTGGGTGATGACTCCTGGTATCTGAAGTCCTCCACCCTGGACCTGAACTACACTACGAATATCGGCGTTGCCCGCAATGCCCGGCTGGAATTCCAGGGCGTCCCCATCCTGTACACGCCATGGATCGACTTTCCGCTGGATGGCAGCCGCAAGTCCGGCCTGCTGACGCCTACCTTCCGCTCCGGCACCACCGGCTTCGATATTGCGCTTCCCTACTACTGGAACATTGCACCCAATTTCGACGCCACCTTCACGCCGCACCTCAACCTGAAGCACGGCACCATGCTGGCTGGAGAATTCCGCTACCTGGAGCCGGGCTACGAAGGCAGCATTTATACCGAGCAGTTACGCAATGACAAGCTGACCAATACCAACCGCTATGCCTGGTATGCGACGCACAAACAAACCGTCGTCCCCGGCCTGACTTTCGGCTACGAGTACAACTACGTTTCCGACGTCAATTACTTCAGCGACTTCGGCGACCGCACCCTGCAGGCAACCAATATCAACCTCAAGCGTGAAGCCTGGGTGAAATACTCCACTGGTTGGCAGGGTGGCAATGTCGACACCATGCTGCGTGCCCAGCGCTACCAGACGCTGGAAGATCCGGTCATCGCTGCCGACCAGCCCTATGCGCGTCTGCCGCAAATGACGCTGGTGGCCAACCAGAAGCTGCCCGCCGGCCTGAGTTTCAACCTGCAAGGCGACATGACCCGCTTCTCGCACCCCACCTTGCAGACCGGTGACCGTTTCGTGGCCTACCCCAGCGTGACCTGGTCGCTGCTGGAAAAGAGCTGGGGCTTCATCAAGCCCAAGTTCGGGGTCAACTACACCAAATACGACCTGAACCCGCTAGGCAGCAATACCACGCCGGGCAGCACCATCACCCGGACACTGCCGATATTCAGCACCGATTCCGGCCTGTCCTTCGAACGTGATACCAAATTTGGCGGCAGCGACTACGTGGAAACGTTGGAACCGCGCCTGTTCTACGTTTACATTCCGGCCAAGGACCAAAGCAAGATCCCGAACTTCGACAGTTCGGAAAACGACTTCAACTTTGCCCAGCTGTTCTCGGAAAACCGCTTCTCCGGCTGGGACCGCATCAATGCCGCCAACCAGCTGACTGCAGCAGTTACCAGCCGCCTGATCAGCAGCGAGTCCGGTATCGAACGCCTGCGTGTCATGTTGGGCCAGCGCTACTACTTCAAGAATGAAGACACCTCGCTGTATGGCGACCAGATCACCCTGCAGAACAACAGCAAGGGCCTACTGGGCAGCCTGGGTGGTGATCTGACCAAATCATGGCGTCTGGACAGTACCTACGAATACAACCAGGACCTGTCCAAGACCCAGCGTTACAACCTGCAAGTACGTTACAACCCGGCACCGGGTAAAACGGTCAGCCTGCGTTACCGCTATGGCCGTTACGAACAGATCGGCGACACCACCCAGTATGGTCCGCTGCGCCAGATCGACCTGGGCGTGCAATGGCCGATCGCCCGCCAGTGGTATGCCGTTGGCCGCGAAAGCTATTCGCTGATCGACAACAAGCCACTTGAGCATCTGCTCGGTGTGGAGTACAACGACGGCTGCTGGACTGCCCGCTTTGTAGTGAAACGTGATTCGACGCTGGCCACCACCATTTCTTCAGCCTCAACCAGCACCGGTGTATTCTTCCAGCTGGAACTGCGCGGTCTTGGTGGTCTGGGCAGCAGCCCGACCTCCGACCTGAAGCTGGCGATTCCGGGCTACTCCAATATTTCCGACATCCAATCTTATTGACCATGAAAAAAACCCTGCTTGCTCTGTTGATCGCAACACTTGTCCAGACGACCCATGCAGCACCGGCCAACCCGGTCAATGAAATGGATCGCATCGTGGCTGTGGTCAACAAGACCGTGATCACCAATTTCGACCTGCAAAACCGTGTCGATGCAACCATCCAGCAACTCAAGGGCCAGAACATCACCCCGCCGGCGCGCGATGTCCTGGCGCACCAGGTGCTGGAACAGATGATTACCGAACAGGTACAGCTGGAATACGCCAACAGCAACGGCATGCGGGTGGACGAGCATGACCTGGACCTGGCCATCGACGACCTTGCCAAGCAAAACAAAATGGACGTGAAGGGCCTGCAGGCTCAACTGGCCAAGGAAGGCGTACCCTTTGCCCGTTTCCGCGAAGAAATCCGCCGCGAAATCGTGCTGGCACGCCTGAAAAACAATGAAATCGGCTCCCGTATCAATGTCACCGACAGCGAAGTCGATCAGGTACTAAAGAGTGCCCAGAGCGCCAATCGCAGCGAATACCATCTGGCCACCATCCTGGTCAGCACGCCGGAACGGGCCGATGCCAAGCAACTGGACAATCTGGCGGCCAAGGCCAACAAGGCACTGGGCGATCTGAATGACAAGCAGCCGTTTGCCAAGGTTGCCGCCACTTACTCTGATGCGCCGAACGGCATCAAGGGTGGCGATCTGGGCTGGCGCCCGTCCGCCACCTTGCCGCCGGAATTCGTCTCCATGCTGGACAAGCTCAACCCCGGCCAGCACACCGGCGTCATCCGCACGCCGCAGGGCTTCATGATTTTCCAGCTGATCGAAAAACGTAGCGGCAACCAACCCCTGCTGGTGGAGCAGTACCACACTTCGCATATCCTGATCCGCACCAATGAAGCAGTATCGGATGCCGATGCCAAGAACCGTATCCTGCAAATCCGCGACCGCATCCTGCGCGGGGCCAAGTTTGCCGAAATGGCCAAGCTGTATTCGGAAGACGGCAGCAACGCCAAAGGTGGCGATCTGGGCTGGGTCAACAAGGGCGACATGGTGCCCGAGTTTGAAAAAGCCATGCTGGCCCTGCCGGTAGGCACCGTATCCGAACCGGTGCGCAGCCCCTTCGGCTGGCACCTGATCCTGGTAGATGCCAAGCGCAACCAGGATGTATCTGCCGACCGCGAGCGCCAGACCATCAAGCAACAGCTGCGCCTGCGCAAGCTGGACCAGGCATACCTCGACTGGGTACGCCAACTGCGCGACTCGGCTTTTGTTGAAGAACGCCTCGACGACAAATAAGCCATGACAGATACCCGCCCCCTGCTTGCAGTCACCGCCGGCGAACCCGCCGGCATCGGCCCTGACCTGGTGCTGCAACTGGCTGACTGGCAGGGTGCGGCACGACTGGTGGTGATTGCCGACCTGCCGCTGCTGCAACAGCGTGCTGCGCTGCTGGGCCTGCACCAGCAGCAATTCATGCCTTACCGGCCCGGCCAGCCCGCGCCGGCGGCAGGTACGCTGGAAGTCCTGCATGTGCCGCTGGCCGCACCGGTCACGCCGGGCGTGCTGGATGCGAGCAATGGCCGTTACGTGCTGGATACGCTGGATGCCGCCATTGCCGGTTGCCTGTCCGGCGAATTTGCCGCCATGGTGACGGCACCGGTGCACAAGGGCGTCATCAACGATGCCGGTGTCCCCTTCAGCGGCCACACCGAATACCTGGCGGAACACACCGCCACACCCCGCGTGGTGATGATGCTGGCCGGTGCCGGCATGCGGGTGGCGCTGGTCACCACCCACCTGCCCTTGCGTGCTGTGGCCGATGCCATCACCCAACCGGAGCTGGAAGCCGTCATTCGCATCCTGCATGCCGATCTGCAACACAAATTCGGCCTGCCCTCGCCGCGCATCCTGGTGGCCGGCCTCAACCCGCATGCCGGTGAATCCGGCCACATGGGACGTGAGGAAATCGACGTCATCGAACCGGTATTGCAACAGTTGCGCACTGAAGGCATGCAGCTGATCGGCCCGCTGCCCGCCGATACCCTGTTCAACCCGGACAAGCTGGCGACAGCCGATGCCGTGCTGGCCATGTACCACGATCAGGGCCTGCCGGTGCTCAAGCACGCCAGTTTCGGGGCCGGCATCAACATCACGCTGGGCCTGCCCATCATCCGCACCTCGGTGGACCATGGCACGGCACTGGACCTGGCTGGCACTGGCCGGGCCGATCCGGGCAGCCTGTTTGAGGCCGTGCGTCTGGCTGCACAGCTGGCTGCCGGACAGTCTTGAAACTGCCGCCAAAACACCACAGCCCCTGCTAATAACAGGGGCTTTTCCTTTTGTGGCAATACCTTAAGGCGAATGGACCTGTTTTGTCGGACAACATCCAGAACCGGTCGGTATCTTTATATCAAAATGTAAAAATGACGTGAACGGCATTTTTCGCAACGCAGCAATTGGGCTAAACTAGCCGCTAATGTATTCAAACAATTACAGCAGCACGGACCATGACCACCAGCACCCATCAGCGTCTCCGCGAGATCCCCTATAACTACACATCGTATTCGGACCGGGAAATCTTCATCCGGCTTCTGGGCGCCCCCATGTGGGCGCTGCTGGAAGAGTTGCGCAGCGAGCGCAAGACCGGCCGCTCCGCCCGCATGCTGTTCGAGGTGCTGGGGGATATCTGGGTTGTAGACCGCAACCCCTATCTGGTGGATGACCTGCTGGACAATCCCAAGCGCCTGTCCGCGCTGGTGGAGGCCATGCACCACCGCCTGCAGGAAGTGGAAAAGCGCCGCGAAGGCAATGACAAGGTAGGCCAGCTGATTGCTGCAGCCCGTCAGGCAGTGAACGCCTTCGAGCAGCAATTTGCCGAAACCCGCGAACTGCGTCAGGCCATCCTGAAAAAGCTCAGCCGCCACACCCGCCGCGACAACATCTTGTTTGATGGTCTGGCCCGTGTGTCGCACGTGACCGACGCCACCGACTGGCGCGTGGAATACCCCTTCGTGGTGCTGTCGCCGGATACCGAAGAAGAAATCGCCCCGTTGGTGCGCGCGCTGATCGAACTGGAACTGACCATCATCCCGCGTGGCGGTGGTACCGGTTATACCGGCGGTGCAGTACCGCTGGACCGCCGCAGCGCCGTCATCAACACCGAAAAGCTGGTGCAGCACAACGGCGTGGAATACATCGCCCTGCCCGGTCTGGATGGCCAGCGCGCCACCATCCAGTGCGGTGCCGGTGTGGTCACTGCCCGCGTGGCCGAGGCGGCCAGTGCTGCCGGTTTGGTGTTTGCCGTCGACCCCACCTCGGCTGAAGCCTCCTGTATTGGCGGCAACGTCGCCATGAATGCCGGCGGCAAGAAAGCCCTGCTGTGGGGTACTGCACTGGACAATCTGGCCAGCTGGAAAATGGTGGACCCGAACGGCAACTGGATGTTCATCGAACGGGTGGGCCACAACTACGGCAAGATCCACGATGTGGACGTGGCCAGCTTCCGCATCACCCGTTACAAGGAAGACGACAAGACCGTCCTGTCCACCGAGCAGCTGGACATCCCCGGCCCCACTTTCCGTAAAGTCGGCCTGGGCAAGGACGTGACCGACAAATTCCTGGCCGGCCTGCCCGGCGTGCAGAAAGAAGGCACCGACGGCATCATCACCAGTGCCCGCTTCGTGCTGCACCGCATGCCGGCACACACCCGCACCGTGTGTCTGGAATTCTTCGGCACTGTGGCCCAGGCTACGCCGGCCATTGTCGAAATCACCGACTACTTCAAGCCCGGTGGTGCCGGCCATGCGGCAGGCGTGCAGCTGGCCGGTCTGGAACACCTGGACTGGCGCTATGTGCGCGCCGTGGGTTATGCCACCAAGGCCAAGAGCAAGGGCAGACCAAAAATGGTCCTGCTGGCCGACATTGTCTGCGACGATGAAAACGCCGTGGCAGAGGCCACCAGCCAGGTAGTGCGCTTTGCCAATGCCCGTACCGGTGAAGGCTTTATTGCCGTTACCGCCGAAGCGCGCAAGAAGTTCTGGCTGGACCGCTCGCGCACTGCCGCCATCTCGCGCCACACCAACGCCTTCAAGATCAACGAAGACGTGGTGATTCCGCTGCCGCGGCTGGGCGATTACTCCGACGGCATCGAACGCATCAATATCGAACTGTCGGTCGCCAACAAGCTGCGCCTGCTGGATACGCTGACCGAATACTTCCATGGCCGCCTGCCGGTGGATACCGAAGGCGGAGCCGTCTCCGCCGACGAAATCATCGGCGAACGCCGCAGTGCCGCACTGGAGCTGATTTCCACCCTGCGTCAGCGCTGGCAGTGGCTGCTGGACAATCTGGATGCACCGTTTGCCCAGTACCGCTCGCTGTGGCCGGATGCACCGCTGGTGGATGCCAATGCCAGCCCGTCCAGCGTGTTCATCGCCATGCGCGATTTCCAGCTGCGTGTCAGCTGGAAGGACGAATTGCTGAACGATCTGGAAAACCTGTTCTCCGGCAAGGCCGACGCACCGATTCTGGACGCCGTGCATGCACTGCACCAGAAAGTGCTGCGTGGCCGCGTGTTCGTGGCACTGCACATGCATGCTGGTGACGGCAACGTGCATACCAACCTGCCGGTCAACTCCGACGACTACGACATGCTGCAAACCGCACACAAGGCGGTGGCACGCATCATGCAGCTGGCACGCAGCCTGAACGGCGTGATTTCCGGCGAACACGGCATCGGCATCACCAAGCTGGAATTCCTCACCGAGGACGAAATCGCCCCCTTCCGCGCCTACAAGCAGCGCGTGGATCCGAAAGGCCATTTCAACCGCGGCAAACTGCTGCCCGGTGCCGACCTCACCATGGCCTACACCCCGTCCTTCTCGCTACTTGGGGCGGAATCGCTGATTCTGGAGCAATCCGACATCGGTGCCATTTCCAACAGCGTCAAGGACTGCCTGCGTTGCGGCAAGTGCAAACCGGTGTGCTCCACCCACGTGCCACGCGCCAACCTGCTGTACAGCCCACGCAACAAGATTCTGGGCGTCGGCCTGCTGACCGAGGCCTTCCTGTACGAAGAACAGACCCGCCGTGGTGTCAGCCTCAAGCACTTTGACGAGCTGTCCGACGTAGCGGATCACTGCACGGTATGCCACCGCTGCGTGAAACCCTGCCCGGTGAAGATCGACTTCGGCGATGTCTCGGTCGCCATGCGCAACTTCCTGCGCAAGACAGGCAACAAGCGCTTCAACCCCGGCACCGCGCTGGGCATGGCCTTCCTCACCGTCAAGGACCCGGCCACCATCAAGGCCATCCGTGGTGGTCTGGTCGGCTTTGCCTACAAGGCCCAGCGCCTGGGTTACAGCGTGGGCAAGAAGCTGCACCTGATTGGCGGGCAAACCAAGCAGCCGCCGTCCACCGTGGGCAAAGCGCCGGTGAAGGAACAGATCATCCACTTCATCAACAAGCCGATGCCGGGCGGCCTGCCCAAGAAAACCGCGCGCGCGCTGCTGGATGTGGAAGACGCCAATGTAGTACCGGTTATCCGCAACCCGCAGGTGGCGGAAGATGCCGAAGCGGTGTTCTACTTCCCCGGCTGTGGTTCGGAACGCCTGTTCAGCCAGGTAGGCCTCGCTACCCAGGCCATGCTGTGGCATGTCGGCACCCAGACCGTGCTGCCGCCGGGCTATCTGTGCTGTGGCTACCCGCAGACCTCCGCCGGTTATGCCGACAAGGGTGAGGCCATCACCACGGAAAACCGCGTGCTGTTCCACCGTCTGGCCAACACGCTGAACTATCTGGACATCAAGACCGTGGTGGTCAGCTGTGGCACCTGCTACGACCAGTTGGCCAAGTACCGTTTCGAGGAAATCTTCCCAGGCTGCCGCATCATCGACATCCATGAATACCTGATGGAAAAGGGCCTGAAGCTGGAAGGCATCGGTGGTCAGAAGTATATGTACCACGACCCCTGCCACACCCCGATCAAAACCTACCAGCCGCTGGACGTGGCCAACAAGCTATTGGGTGGCGGTGTAACGCTGAACGACCGCTGCTGCGGTGAGTCCGGCACCTTTGCCGCCAGCCGCCCGGACATTGCCACCCAAGTGCGCTCGCGCAAGGAAGAGGAAATCAACACGGATCTGGCCAAGATCGGAGCTACCGAGCAGCCGGTGAAGATTCTCACCTCCTGCCCGTCCTGCCTGCAGGGCCTGTCGCGCTACAGCCCGGATACCGGCACCGAAGCCGACTACATCGTGGTGGAAATGGCTAAGCACATCCTGGGCAAAAACTGGATGAAGGACTACGTGGAAAAAGCCCGCAACGGCGGTATCGAGCGCGTGCTGCTGTAAGCCTTTTTTCTTGGCATCACCCACACAACCGCAGGCCCTGTGCCTGCGGTTTTTTCATGGCTGAATGCAAGATGCCGGGCGATGCAGGCGATAGGTGCGCTGCAGCCAGTCATACAGCGGGCGCTGCACAAAGCCCTGCCGCCATTGCCTGATCACCTCGGGCAGGCAGGCCTGCATTGCCGTCTCATCCCAACTCCACGGCAGCATCGGCCACAGCAGGGAGGCGGCAGTCAGATCGGCCCGGCTGAAGGCATCCCCCACCAGATAATCCCGACCTTGCAAGGCGGCTTCCAGCGTATCCAGTGCCTGTTCCAGCTGCGGCAAGGCAGCAGTAGCGCTCTGCGGGTTGATCCGCATCTTGTAAAACATGGCATGGCGGATCAGGCCGAACAGCGCCTGAAACACCAGGCCCTGGCCACGTGATGCACCGCGTAACAGAAAGGCCATGGCGAACTGGCGCTGGCGCAGTACGTGAGAATAGAACCACAAGCGCAAAGGCACACCGATTTCCTCGCCCAGCCAATGCTCCCACTCCCGTGCCTGCCTGGCCTGCGCTTCTGCGGCCGGCGTCAGGCCATGCTGTGGCCAGCGCTGGTCCAGATAGTCGATGATGGCGGACGAATCCTGCACGATATACGGCCCGTCGCGCAAAATGGGCAGCGAACTGGCACTGGCCATGCGCCGGCTCCAGGCCAGATGCAAAGCAGGTAACAGGTTGACCGCGCGGTAGGGCTGCTGCTTGAGGTCCAGCGCCCAGCAGGCTTTCTCACAGAAATGGGAAAAAGGGAATTGGTAGAGTGTCAGCATCAGCCCATCCGGCCCGTAGTGGCAGAGCCAACATGATGCCACGCAATGACATGGGCATTACCGGCTGTCTGGCCGGATATTGCGCCAGATCAGACCGGCAATTCCGGACGAAGCAAAAGGAGGCTTACGCCTCCTTTTGCTTGAGCACTGCTTACTGCGAGTGAGCTGCCGCTGAGCGGCTTATTAATGCTGTTTGTGCGCCATCTTGTGATGATGCTTCATCACGTGATGGCGATGATGCTTGTGCATGTGCTTCTTGGCAGACTGGGCTTTTTGTGCGGCAGGTGCCGAAGCGGCCTTGCGGGCCTTCTTCACCTGATGATGTTTTTTCTTGGCGTGATGCGCCTTGGCATGGGTCTTGGCCGGAGCGGCAACGGCAGCCTTGGCAGCCGGGGCAGAGGCGTCAGCAGCAAAACCGGCAGCGGAAGCCAGACCAAACACGGCGGCAAGGGCAAGGGCGGCGATCTTTTTCATGGTCATTCTCCCGTAAGGCGACTTTGTTGGGTTCCGGAGGCAGCGTGTTTGCTGCCTCCATGAACTGCATCTTAGGGAGGGCAGAGCTGCGCGTCTGTGAGACTCTTGTAAGCCCGTGTAAGCGTTCGTAACCGCCTCAGCCCACCGGTGCCGCGGCCTGCACGCGGGTGACCAGTAGCTGGTCGATACGGTAGTTGTCGATGTCCACCACTTCAAACTTGTAGCCGGCGTACTCGACATGGTCGGTACGCTTGGGAATCTTGCGCAGCATGTACATCATGAAACCGGCAATGGTTTCGTAGTTCTCGTCGTCCGGGAAACCATCGATATCCAGTGCGCGCAATACGTCCTCCACCGGCGAGGCACCATCCACCAGCCAGCTGTCGGCATCGCGCTGCACGATCTGGTCTTCCTGGTTTTGCGTCACCAGGTCACCCATCACCGTGCTCATCACATCGTTCAGCGTGATGATGCCCACCACCAGCGCGTACTCGTTCATCACCACGGCAAAGTCCTCACGTGTGGCCTTGAAGCGTTCCAGCAGCTCGGACAAGGTCAGGCTGTCCGGGATGATCAGCACATTGCGGATGGTCAGCTCGCGCTTGATCGATACACTTTGCTGGTTGACCAGCCGGGTCAGAATATCCTTGGAATCCACATAGCCCACCACCGCATCCACCACCCCGTCACACACCAGGTATTTGGCATGCGGACTTTCGGCAATCTTGCGCTTGATGCTGGCTTCTTCTTCCTGCAAGGTGAAATACACCACGCTTTCCCGCGCCGTCATCGACGACGGTACGGTGCGGCTTTCCAGCTCGAACACGTTTTCGATCAGGTGATGTTCCTGCTGCTGCAACACACCGGCCTCGGCCCCGGCCTCCATCATGGCCACGATATCGTCCGGTGTCAGATCATCCGGCCGCGCGGTGGGCAGGCCAAACAGACGGAACAAGGCATTAGCCAGGCTGTTGAACAGCCACACCAAGGGCATGAACAGCCGCACGCAGGCCTGCATCGGCCGCACCACGCGCACCGCGATCTGCTCCGGTGCCGACATGCCCAGCCGCTTGGGCATCAGGTCGGCAAACAGCACGAACAGGGCCGTGACGGTGACAAAGGACAGCAGAAAGCTGACCCGCTCCACCCAGTCGGCGGAAAACACCAGATGCAAGGCCTGGGCAAAATAGGGAGTAAATGCCGCTTCACCCATGATACCGGCCATGATGGCCACGGCATTCAGGCCGATCTGCACCACGGTAAAGAACAAGCCCGGCTGTGCCTGCAAGGCCAGCACGCGCTCGGCGCGCACGTCGCCCTCCTCGGCCATTTGTCGCAGCTTGATCTTGCGCGCAGCCGCCAGCGAGATTTCCGATACGGAAAAGAAGGCACTGATCAAAATCAGTACGGCAATCACCATCAGGTTCTGAACCAGATTCACACAGTATTTCCAGGGAGTTAGCGACGAGATGTCTTGTACAGGATAGCAGTCCCGCATGACAGGACTGAACATGCGGACAGTGGAATCAGTATAACAGACGAAAAAAAACCGCAAGGCCGTGGCACGGTAGAATGAGCGACATCCTTCAACAGAATAAGGCGATCCGCTCATGACTTGTCCGCTTTGCACCCTGCCTGCCGGTGAATTGCTGTACGAAGATGCCCGACTGTGGGTCTTGCTGGTAGATGAAGCCGGCTACCCCGGCTTCTGCCGCGTCATCTGGAAACAGCACGTGCGCGAAATGAGTGACCTGGCCGCGGCCGACAGCTCGCATTTGCTTGACTGGGTGCTGCGTACCGAAAAAGCCATCCGCCATGTCATGCAGCCAGACAAGATCAATCTGGCAAGCCTGGGCAATGTGGTTCCCCACCTGCACTGGCATGTGATTCCGCGCTTTGCCGATGATGCCCATTTCCCCAGCCCCATTTGGGCCAGCCCACAACGCAGCGGCACCGACCATGGCAAAGCCGGCCTGGCAGACGGCTTGCGTGCTGCCTTGAAAAATCAGCCACTTGCCTGATGCAATGCAACACCCGGGCAGCTTGCCTGCGGTACAGGCTTCTGTGTAGGCTAGAGCAGTCCTGCTGGCATCCACCGCTGCCAACAGGGCTGCGGAACCGCTTTCAAGCCGGCCCCTGGGCCGGCTCGTAAGCGGCTCCTCCTTGTGACAGGGCATACCGTCCTGCCTCCACCCAGCCAGGAGTAGCCGATGTACAGCACCCTTATCAGCCCAGACCAGCTACAAAAGCAGGATCCCGAACATACCGTCATCCTCGACTGCCGCTTCCAGCTCACCGACCCGGAATACGGCCTGCATGCCTACGAAGCCGGTCATATTCCCGGTGCCCTATACCTCAATCTGGATTATCACCTGTCCGGGGTAAAAACCGGCAGCAATGGCCGTCACCCGCTGCCGGACGGCCAGCGCCTGGCGGTGGATCTGGGTGCTGCCGGCATCACCGGCGATGTACAAGTGGTGTGCTACGACGACGCCGGTGGCATGTATGCCGCACGCGCCTGGATGTTGCTGCGCTGGCTGGGCCACGCCGCCGTTGCCGTGCTGGATGGCGGCATTCAGGCCTGGCAGCAGGCTGGTGCCACACTGGAAACCGACAAAAAACGCCATATGCCACGTCGTTTTCCGGTGAATGTCAGCTTGGTGGAAACCGTCGATGCAGAGCAGGTGCTGGCTAATCTGACAGAGCAGGATTTTGTCGTGGTGGATGCACGCAGTCCGGAACGCTTCCGTGGCGAGGGAGAAACCATGGACCCGGTTGGCGGTCACATTCCCGGCGCACGCAACCGTTTCTTCCAGCACAATCTGGATGGTAATGGCCGCTTCAAGGACCCGGCCTCCTTGCGCAGTGAATGGGAGGCGGTACTGGCCGGCATCAGCCCGGAAGAAATCGTCCACCAGTGCGGCTCCGGCGTCACCGCCTGCCACAACCTGTTGGCGATGGAATACGCCGGCCTCGGCGGCAGCCGTCTGTATCCGGGTTCCTGGAGTGAGTGGTGCAGCGATCCGGAGCGCCCGGTCGCCCGCTAAGTCACGACCATGACAAAACCGCCGTCTTCGGTATCCGGGACGGCGGTGTTTCGTCACAAGCCAGCTCAGGCCAGTATGAAACGCTGCAACAACTGCTGACCCAGCGCCCAGCTTCCCAGCCCGGCATGGCTGCCCATATGGCCGGCCTTGCCTGCATCCAGCAAGCGCACGCCCCAGCCAGATGCCATGGACTCGGCAACGGCGAAATCACAAAACAGATCATCGCGACTGGCCACCAGCACCGCCGGAACCGGTAGTACCCCGCAATCCGGCAACTCGAAACCGGAAAATGCCGGCATGGCAGCATCTTCGGGCAGTTCGCCACTGACACGGGCCCGTGCTTCCGTGATCGGCAAGGCCGGAGGTGCCACCAGCAATACCCCCTTGATACGACGCTGCGTGGCAAAATCCACCGTACGCAACCAGGCCACCGTGGTATGACAACCCAGACTGTGTGCCGCCAACACAATGCGACCGGGGGTATCCCGCACCAGCGCATCCAGCGCCGCTACCCAGGCAGTACGCTCCGGATACAGCCAGTCCAGCTGTTGTACCCGCCGCGCCAGCGGATAGGTCAGCTCCCACAGGGTTTGCCAGTGCCGGTCACCGGAATTTCCCCAGCCGGGTACGGTAATCAGTACTACATCATCATCGTCCAGCATCACGGCCCTTGTGCCTTGCTGATGCTGCCTGCTTAGCAGTAGCAGCATCATGGTTGATCGCCGCGTGACCACCCTAGCTGCCACGCAGGCAACAGGCTAAAGCTTAAGACGCGGGAATGCAAAACCGCCGGACAAGCCGGCGGTTTCCGCATGCAGCACAACGAGGTCAGCGCCGGCCCTCACCGGGCTGGTCTGGCCAGGGCTCGCCCGACCGACCATTACGATGATCATTGCCCCGGTAATCATTACCGCGATGGTCTTCGCCCTTGTGCCAGCCATTATCGTGACCATCGTGGCCATGTGGGTGCTCACGCTGATAGCGTGGGGCATATTCCTCGCGGTACCACTGGTCCTGCACAAAATACACCCGCCGGTCACAAGCGTGGTAACGGCTGCAATAACGATCCCAGTGGCGGGCATGTCCCGGTGGAACACGCAGATAGATGGGCGGCTGGGCCACCACCACCGGACTGACAATCACCGGCTGCGGGTATAGCAAGACCGGAGGCGGATAATTACCGATATCCAGCTGGCCGTAAAAGCCCGGCTCACCGATATTGACTGAAATGCCGACATTGGCAGCGAGTGCCGGTGCCGTGGCACCCAGTGCCAGCAGAAAAAATAGCAGACGGTTTCTCATGGCATACATCCTGTGAAGTTGAGATTGAGCCAGCCGCCGACACACCTGCACTGCCGGCGAACACGCACAAACGATAACTTCATCCTAGGCGTAAGACGTAAGAAAGGGTTAAGACAATCATTGCAATTTGTTGCCAGCACACGATGCTCAACACAAATTCATCAAGCCGGCAGGTCCAGCGCGTAATCGACAGTCAGCGGTGCATGGTCGGAGAACTTCTCCTCCTTGTACACCGAGGCAGCTTTTGCCAACGCCATCAGTGACGGTGTAACGATGTGATAGTCGATGCGCCAGCCCACATCCTTGGCATAAGCCTGGCCGCGGTTACTCCACCAGCTATAGCCGGGGAGATCCGGATACAGGCTGCGCCAGACATCGCACCAGCCCACCCGGCTTAGCAGGTCTGTCATCCAGGCCCGCTCTTCGGGCAGGAAGCCGGAGTTTTTCAGATTGCCCTTCCAATTTTTCAGATCGATTTCATTGTGGGCAATATTCCAGTCGCCACAGATTACGATATCCCGCCCGGCAGCTTTCAATTGCTCCAGATGTGGCATGAACACATCAAGAAACTGGAACTTCACCTGCTGGCGTTCATCACTGCTGGAGCCGGAAGGCAGGTAGAGCGACACCACACTCAGATTACCGAAATCCAGCTGCAGGAAACGGCCCTCGGCATCGATCCAGTCCACCCCCAAGCCTTCCACCACCCTGTCGGGCTGGCGGCGGGTGTACACCCCCACGCCGCTGTAACCCTTTTTCTCGGCATAGTGGAAGTAGCCAGTCATGCCATCGGGTGCGCGCATGCGCTCGCTCAGGTCCCCCGCCTGTGCCTTAAGCTCCTGTACACAGACAAAATCGGCAGCAATGCCGGACAACCAGTCAAAAAAACCTTTCTTGTCCGCCGAGCGGATGCCATTGAGATTGGCTGAAACGATTCGAAGCAATGCAGTCTCCTGTGCTATCCTTGCCGGCAAATTTTCCAGCCGTTCAGATAGTTAACTAGTCTCTATGAGGAATGATATGAGCGATTTCCGCCAAGATTTTATCCGTTTTGCACTCGACAAGCAGGTATTGAAGTTTGGCGAGTTCATCACCAAGGCCGGGCGCAAATCGCCGTATTTCTTCAATGCCGGCCTGTTTAACGACGGTTTGTCCACCTTGCACTTGTCGCGCTTCTATGCCAAGTCGATAATGGCAAGCAATATCGAGTTCGACATGCTGTTCGGGCCTGCCTACAAGGGTATCATCCTGGCCGCCGGTGCCACCATGGCCATGGCCGAAGCAGGCCGCAATGTGTCTTTTGCCTATAATCGCAAGGAAGCCAAGGATCATGGCGAAGGCGGCACCCTGGTTGGCGCCCCCCTGCAAGGCCGCGTGCTGATCATCGACGATGTGATTTCCGCGGGTACCTCGGTACGGGAATCGGTCGAGCTGATCCGTGCCGCCGGAGCTACACCTGCCGGGGTGGCCATTGCACTGGACCGCATGGAACGCGGTACTGGCAGCCTGTCTGCCGTGCAGGAAGTGACCCAGCAATATGGCATGCCGGTTGTGGCCATTGCCACCCTGAAAGACCTGCTGGGCTTTCTGGAAGACAGCCCGGAACTGGCGCAGCATCTGGCTGCAGTACGCGACTACCGCGCCCAATATGGAGTGAATGATTAAATGACCAAGCATCTTCCTGCCTTGTTGCTCTTGCTGGGTTGCGGCACTGCCATGGCTGATGGTGCGCTGTACAAGTGGGTGGACGACGCAGGCAAGGTGCATTACAGCGACTCCGCCCCGCTGCAGAACCAGAAGCAGGGGGTGGCCGAACTGAGCCGACAGGGTACCGTTCGCAAGCAGGCAGAAAGCGAGCAGGCCCGCCGCCAGCGCGAAGCCAGCGAAGCCCAGCACAAGCAGGAGCAGCAGCGCCAGCTGGATAGCGCCCGTTACGATAAGGGGCTGCTGGAAAGCTATCGCAATATCGACGAATTAAAAGCTGACCGCGAAAAACAGCTGAGCATTCTGCAGGCATCGCTGGATGCCCAGTACTCACGCCTGAAATCTCTCAACCTGCAACTGCGCGACATGCTCAAGGAGCAGGATGTCAGTCAGAAAATGCACCGCCCGGTACCGGCTGGCCTGCAACACAATATCCAGGTGATTCAGCAGGAGCAGAAAGGCCTGGGTGCGCAGCTTGCTACCAAGCAGGCTGAATTCAACAGCGTGCGTCAGAAAATGCAAGAAGACATTACGCGCTACCAGCAGATCACCCGTAGCAGACAGTAAATGAAAAAAGCCGGAAGATTCCGGCTTTTTTCATCCTATCGAACAGCCACTCACTGACCGCCAGCGTCCTTGCGCTTCCAGGCCTCATCCAACTGCTTGGTTTGCTGTTGCATCTGCTGCTTTGCCGCAGCATCGGCACTGCCAGCCGCAGCCAGCTCATCCGTAGCACGCTGTACCGCCGCCTGGGCATCTGCCAGACGCTGGTCTGCCTGCAACTTGGCAGCCTGGGCTTGCTTGAGCCGCTCTGCCGCCTGCTCCTGCATATTATTGGCCTGCTGATAGGCCATCTGCGCCGACAGCAATTGTTCATCGATCGTCTGCGCCAGCAGTGGCAGCGGAGCAGCCAGCAGCATCACAAAGGCAAAATGTTTGATCATTGGCCGGACCCTCTCACAGGTATTCTTGACTCTGTCATTATCCACACCCACAGCCGGCTTGACGATATCACCATGTCAGATCGACAAAACAAAAAGCCCGGTCAGCTTGCCGACCGGGCTTTTTGTACTATCTGGTGGGTTGTGAGTGGCTCGAACACTCGACCTACGGATTAAGAGTCCGCTGCTCTACCAACTGAGCTAACAACCCGGGTAAAACGGTGGTGGGTCGGGCGAGATTCGAACTCGCGACCAACGGATTAAAAGTCCGCTGCTCTACCGGCTGAGCTACCGACCCGATCTTGCTTGACGGCAAAACCGGAAAACTTGGTGGGTTGTGAGTGGCTCGAACACTCGACCTACGGATTAAGAGTCCGCTGCTCTACCAACTGAGCTAACAACCCGGGTAAAACTGGTGGGTCGGGCGAGATTCGAACTCGCGACCAACGGATTAAAAGTCCGCTGCTCTACCGGCTGAGCTACCGACCCACGAAAGAGTTCGCAACTATAATAAAACAGCCTTTTTCAGTCAATACTTTTACCGAATTAATTTGAAAAAACCGGGGCATAGACCAGAAATTCATGCTAAACGGCTGGAACTCGGCCGCATTGCTGCAAGTCGAAAATTATCCTGCCACCTGGCCGGCATCTCTTGAAACCACCGCCTGCGATACCCATGTCAGATAAGCGGGCAAGCCCTGCGTGACTGGCACTGCGACGATTTCCGGCACATCATAGGGATGCAATGCCAGCAGACGCTGTTGCAAAGCCGCATAGCCTGCTTGTGTCGTCTTGATCAGCAAGGGAATTTCGCTGCTTTCTTCCAGCAAGCCTTGCCAGATATAAACCGACCGACAGGCGGGCAGGATATTGACACAGGCAGCCAGTTGCTCCTGCACCAGAACATGAGCAATGTGTTTGGCCGTTGTTTCGTCCGGCACATTGCAAAACACCATCAGATAATTCATACGGATACCTTGATTCGATGCGCGCCATTTTATTGCTGTTACTGATTTATCCCCTGCTGGAAATCGCCACCCTGGTTACCCTGGCCCATCATCTTGGTGGTGGTGTGGTGTTCCTGCTGGTGGTGGCCAGCAGCATGCTGGGCATCTGGATGCTGCGCAACCAGAAGCTGGGCGCTCTGCTTACCTTGTCCAGCGTGTTGCGCCAGGGCCAGCAGGTGTCGCTATACTCATTGCTGTGGCCACTGCGCTATGCCCTGTCTGGGTTGCTGTTCGCCATTCCGGGTATTCTGAGCGATTTGCTGGCCATCCTGCTGTTGCTGCCATTCAAGGGACCGACCCTGAAGAATGTGGGCAGCCCGACAGCAATGGCTGATGATGTGATCGAAGGCGAATTCAGCCGGGTTGAGCCCAAGGGCAATGATCCGCGCCGTATTCACTAAAGTAACGGTGCTTACTGGACTTGCAGCAGCTGCAGTACCGCAGCTTCATCCAGCGCCGTAGCAATGGACACCACCTTGTGTCGGCTTTTGTCTCCGGCCTGCAGGCTGACCGCCCGCTTGCCAACCGAAAAGCAGTCGGCCAGCCATGCCAGCAAAGCTGCATTGGCCTTACCATCAACAGGGGGTGCCGCAAGACGGATTTTCAGACAGTCGCCATGTTCGCCGGCGACTTCGGTTTTTCTGGCACCGGGCTGCACGTGCAGAGTAAGTCGTACCACACTGCCATTACAGACCAGCCAGGGTTTCATGGTGATTTTTCCGCAAAAGGGCAATTCTAGACCAGAACTGCCGCAGGCCGGCAAGCCCAGCCCGCAGACATGGCCTGGCGTTCCCATCAATCAGGAGTTTGCATATGGATATCGGCATCAACGAACAAGACCGCCAGGACATTGCCCATGGCCTTTCCCGCCTGCTGGCTGACACTTACACCCTGTACCTGAAAACCCACAATTTCCACTGGAACGTCACCGGGCCGATGTTCAACACCCTGCACCTGATGTTCGAAACCCAATACAACGAACTTTCACTGGCGGTAGACCTGATTGCAGAGCGCATTCGCGCACTCGGCCACTTTGCACCGGGCAGCTATGCCGACTACGCCAAACTGACGGCCATTGCAGAAGCCAGCGGCGTACCGAAAGCGGAAGAAATGCTGGCCCAGCTGGTGGATGGCCATGAAATCCTCTGCCGTACAGCCCGCAGCATCTTTCCGCTGGCCGACCGTGCCGCGGATGAGCCCACCGCCGACCTGCTGACCCAGCGCCTGCAGGTGCATGAAAAAACCGCATGGATGCTGCGCAGCATGCTGGACAAGTAAGCCGTCAACACCAGTAGAACGCCGTGCATTGCACGGCGTTTTTTCTGGTACTTCCTCAGCCATGCTAAACTGCTGCAGACCTATGGAGGCCGCCGTACACCCATGACCGCCCATCTGCGCACCCCGGTCAGCCGCAATCCGCAGCTGACACTATTCATCATGATTGCTGCATCGCTGCTGGCACATGTGCTGCTGTTCGGCTCCAGCATGATTAGATGGGTACGTCCGCTGCAATTGCCGGACAGTCACACCATCAGCGTCAATCTGGCAGCCCAGCCCAGCCTGGCCCCCCCGGATACCCGCCGCCTTGGCCTGGACAATAACCAGGGCAGCGGCAACACCGAGCAAAAACACAAGCAGGCCAGCCATCGCCAGTCCAACGAGCCGCCGGCTCAGACACCATCGGCATCGCTCGACGACAGCACACCACAGCCACGGCAGGTTCACACCATACGCCAGACGGTAGACAAAAAATCTCCGGCATTGCCTCCGCCCTCTGCCGAGTCCACTGACAAACCAGCTGCCCCGGTGAATTCCGGCAGCCTGCTGGCCCAGGTAGGCCAGCTCAGCGCCGTACGTGGCGACGTCACCATGAACGACAGCAGCCTGGAATCAGGCCGCAAGAACAGCAACGGCGACAGCACCCATCGCTACGAATGGTCGCGCTATCAGACCGACTGGCGACTGCGCATCGAACGGATAGGCAACCTCAACTACCCCGAGCAGGCCCGCCGGCAGAACATCCATGGCTCGGTAACGCTGGAAGTGACTGTTGCCGCCGATGGCAGCCTGCTCAAGTGCCGCATCCTGCGCGGCTCAGGGCAAGATGTGCTAGACGAAGGGGCGAAACGCATCGTGCAGATGAGCGCGCCATTCAGCCCCTTCCCGCCATCACTCGCGCCGCAGGGCTCCAAAATCATCGTGCAGACTTTCGCTTTTACGCGCGATAACCAGATTTCCAGCCATTAATACAAGGATTCACCATGTTTGAAGTCAACCGCAGCATTGCCCTGATCCGCCCGCGTGCACCCTTTCTGGCATGGCTGCAGCAACTGCCGGGCGAGCTGGATGGCCAGCTGGAGCTGGAAGCCCTGACCCGGGACTGCAATGCCCTGCTGATTCCGGCCGCTGACGATTATGAATCCGCCCATGATTTTGTATTGCAGCACTACCGTATGCTGTTTCAGGCCGAACTGGCCGACTGGTGCGATGACGAAACACTGTGGCCGGAGCAACTGACGCCGGCCCTGTTCCTGGAGTGGTTCGATGTTGAAATCCACTCCGTTCTTACCGATATGGTCGAGACGCCACTAGAGCGCGAACCATTCGTTCCGCTGGACCTCAATGCCGAGGATTGAGTCCCAGCTTCACACCGAGGGGAAACACATGACACATGAAACACGCATCAAGGTCCGGGGCTATCATCTGGATCTGTACGGCCACGTCAACAATGCCCGCTACCTGGAGTTTCTCGAAGAATCGCGCTGGACCTTCTTCGAAGAACGCGGCGATCTGCCCTGGTTTTTGCAGTCCGGCCTGGCACTGGTGGTGGTGAACATCAACATCGACTACCGCTACCCGGCCACCATGGGCGACGAGTTGGCCATTGCCACCTCGGTCAAGACCATTGGCAGCCGCAGTGCAGTGATGCACCAGCGCGTTACACTGGCTGGCAGCGAAAAGCTTGTGGCCGAAGCCGATGTCACCTTCGTGGTATTTGACGCCAAGCAGAACAAGGCAGTAACGCTTGAGGGACAATTGAAGGAACTCTTGCAGTCCATGCAAGACCAATAATGCCGGAGGCCCCGCCAATGCGGGGCTACCGTTTTTCCACCATTCGGATTACCACGCATGAAGAAGGCTCTGCTCTCACTCCTGGCCCTTGCCGTCGTCGGCCTGATTGCCTACACCACCCTGTTCGACCGTAATGCAGCGCCACAGGTCAGCTATACCTCGCTCAGCGGCCAGCAGGCCGATACCGCTTCGCTCAAGGGCAAGGTGGTACTGGTGAATTTCTGGGCCACCAGCTGCCCGGGCTGCGTGGAAGAAATGCCCGAAATCAAGAAGCTGCACCAGCAATACGGTGCGCGGGGACTGCAAATCATGGCGGTGGCCATGAGCTATGATCCGCCCAATTACGTGCAGGCTTTTGTGCAGAAAAACCAGCTGCCCTTCTTTGTCGCCCTAGATGGCCAGGGCAGCATTGCCAAGGCCTTCGGCGATATCCAGCTGGCACCCACAACTTTTCTGATCGACAAGCAGGGCAATATCCTCAAGCGCTATGTCGGGGTAATGGATTTCAAGGAAGTCCATCAGATCCTGAACCAGCAACTGGGCGCCTGAGCCCGGTCAGCAAAAAGCCCCGCCAAAGTGGGGCTTCAGGCTGCTGGCATAGTAATCTGGTTCGATTGCACTGGACCCGGCAAAGCCGGGCCTTTCGACTAAGCTATTTCTTCCGCAGCCTTCCCATCGATTCCCTATCCCCCGCCCTTACCCTGCCAATTGAAGAGAAGACGTGAGCCTCGTTTTCTTTTCAGAAAGCGAGAGAGGGTTCTTCAACGCACCGCACATACCGGACAGTCCGGATCGCGGCTGAACTTCATCTGGCGGAATTCGCCGCTCAGCGCATCGTACAAGGTCAGGCGGCCAAGTACCGGCGCACGCCCTGCCAGCAGTTTCACCGCTTCCACTGCCTGCAAGCTGCCAATCACTCCCACCAGCGGTGACAACACGCCAAAGGTCGCACACGGGCCATCGGATGCCTCGCCCTCCTCGGCAAACAGGCAGTGATAACAGGGCGAACCCGCCACGCGCGGATCAAACACCGCCAGCTGTCCGGCAAAGCGTACTGCCGCACCGGATACCAGCGGCACCCCGGCAGCCACGCTGGCGCGGTTCACCGCATGGCGGGTGGTGAAATTGTCCGAACAATCCAGCAGCAGATCATGCAGGCCGGCCTCCTGCAGCAGCCGCTGGGCATCCAGCCGCTCGCCCAGCGCCCGCACTGCGATGTCCGGATTGAGTGCCAGCATGCGGGCACGGGCCGACTCAGCCTTGTTCTGCCCCAGCGAATCCATGTCGTGTGCCACCTGGCGCTGCAGATTGCTCAACTCCACCACATCATCATCCGCCAGCGTGATATGGCCAACACCGGCACTGGCCAGGTACAGCGCCACCGGCGAGCCCAGTCCGCCGGCACCAATCACCAGCACCCGGGCCGCTGCCAGCCGCTGCTGGCCTTCAATATCGATTTCCGGCAGCATGATATGCCGGCTGTAGCGCAGCAGCGCCGCATCGTTCAGATCTGTCATGGGGTCAAAGCTTAGTCAAATCGGCAGGCCGGCGCCATAGTTCCTGCGAGCTAGCCGGAAAAACAAAACGCCAGCACGAGGCTGGCGTCTGGTTGAGCAAGTGGCGGATTATTCTTCGACCACCTTGCGGGCGAACTTGATGCCCAGCTGCTTGAGCTTGCGGTACAAGTGGGTACGTTCCAGGCCCACTTTCTGCGCAACCCGGCTCATATTGCCGTTTTCCAGCGAGATGTGGTACTCGAAATAACGACGTTCCAGCTGTTCACGCAATTCGCGCAAGGGCATGTTGAAGTCAAAACCCGACTCTTCCACCGGTTTTTCATGGCGGAACTGCGCCAGTACCTTGTTGACTTCCGGTGCGTCCACATCATCCGACTCGGAGGTCAGCGCCAGGCTCTTGATGATGCTGCGCAGCTGCTCCAGGTTCCCCGGCCAGTCATACTGACGCAGGGCATTCAGCGCTGCGGTGGTCAGTTTCTTGTTGGGGATCTGCCGAGACTCCACCAGCTCGATCAGGATCTGTTCGGCGATGAAGATGATGTCCTCCGCATGCTCGCGCAGCGGTGGAATCGGCACGATCACGCTGGACAGCGCCGTCAGCAGGCGGTTGTCGCACTCCGGATCGACCAGCAGTTCCTGCAAAGGGCGGCTGCAGGAACACAGCAGACGCACATTGAAGCGGTCCAGCTTGGACAGCAGGAACAACAAGCCCTGCTGCACCCGGCGGTTGTACTGGCCGATTTCCGGCAGAAACAGCACACCGTTATTGGCTTTTTGCAGCAATTCCAGCGGCGCATCAGCCAGTTGTTCCGGCTTGGCCGGCGTCACCCAGGGCGTGTTGCCCTGATGGAAAAAACGCGCCACCAGTTCGAATCCGGAACCCGGTTCGCCGGTAAGCAATACCGGGGACTTGACCTTGGCCACCCGCTCCAGCTGGCGCTTGAGCTCCTGAATCGGCTCGCTGCGGCCCAGTTTGTCCAGGTTCAGCGAGGTATTGGCCTGCATGTCGCCATACTTCAGTGCCCGTTGCACCGTGGTAAGCAGCTTTTGCAGGGCAATCGGCTTTTCCAGGAAATCGAAAGCCCCGATACGGGTTGCCTCTACCGCAGTGTCGATACTGGCATGGCCAGACATCATCACCACCGGCATGTTCAGTTGGCCGGACTTGGCCCATTCCTTGAGCAGGGTGACCCCGTCGCAGTCCGGCATCCAGATGTCCAGCAGCACCAGCGCGGGACGCGTCTGGTTGCGCAACTGCCGGGCTACCTCGGCGTTTTCCGCCAGGGCAACCGTGTATCCCTCATCCTGCAGGATCTCCGAGAGCAGTTCACGAATTCCGATCTCGTCATCAACAATCAATATATCGCTGCTACGCATTAGGCCTCCAGCAATGGCAGGGTGAGAAGAATTCGCGCGCCTTGCTGCTCGCCATTCCCCAATGTGACCTGACCATGGTGTTCCTCCGCTATTTTCTTCACCACCGCCAGTCCCAGCCCCGTACCCTTGGGCTTGCTGGTCACATAGGGCTCGAACGCGCGTGGCAGGAGCTCGGCCGGAAAGCCCGAACCATTGTCCTGCACGCAGACGACCGCGTTTCTTCCTTCTTGTCGGCTGCTAATGTGAATCATCGGGATGTCAACGTCAAGGACCGCATCCTGCGCATTCTGCATCAGGTTATGCAATACCTGCCGCAACAGTGCGGCATCCCCCATGATCATCAGCGGCCTGTCTTCCAGCTCAATCTTAACAGCCGGATTGGATTCGTACAGCGTGCTGACCTCACGCACTACCTGATTGAGATCAAGTTCACTGAGTTTGATGCGTGGTGCCCGGGCGTAATCGCGGAAGGCATCCACCATATTCTTCAGCGCAGCCACCTGCTTGATGATGGTGTCGGTGGAACGCTTGAGCATGTCGGCATCCGACCCGTCGAGCTTGGCAGTCAGTTTCATGGCCAGTCGTTCGGCCGACAGCTGGATGGGGGTGAGCGGATTGCGGATTTCATGCGCCAGCCGCTTGGCCACCTCGCCCCAAGCCGCATCCCGCTGCGCCCTGCCCAGCTCGGTAATGTCGTCGAACACCACAACATAACCGCTTCCGGAGCGTTCCGGCAAGCGGGCACCGCGTACCAGCAGGCTGCGTGGGCCATGACCGGTGACATAGTCCAGCTGGGTTTGCCATTCTTCTTCCTGCTTGTTTTCACCATGTTGCAGCATGGTATCGACCAAGGGAATCAAGGCCGGAACCCGGGTGGACCACTGCTCGACCGGATAGGGTACCAGTTCGGAAAAATCGACGCCCAGTATGCGTCCGGCACTGGTATTGGCGGCACGCAGCTGCCAGGCCGCATCCAATGCAATCACTCCGGCAGAGAGATTGGCCAGAATGCTTTCCAGGTAAAGCTTGCCGCTTTCCAGGGCTTGCTGGGTCTGGTTAGCAGTCTGACGGGCCTCATCCAGCTGCTGAGTCATGCGGTTGAACAGGGTGGTGAGCATGCCCAGCTCGTCACGCCGGTATACCGGGTGGCGCTTGGAGAAATCACCTTGCGCCACCGCGCGGGTACCTGCGGCCAGCTCGGACAGCGGCGCAGACAGACGCTCGGACAGGAATAGTGCAAATGCTAGCGCCGAGGTGAGCGCCAGCAGACAGGCCAGTGCCAGCGTCAACATGTAGAAGGTTTTCAGACCGTCACGTGACAACAGCAGCTGATGGTATTCGGATCGTGCAGTTTCAATTTGCTCGGCATCACGCGCAATGGATTGGGGGGCCGCCTGCACAACCTGCAGTACGCGCCACTCCCCTTCTGCGGTCCGGTACGACAGCAGCACGCGCAAGGCCAGCCCGCTGGCATCATTTTCGATCGACTTGCTGCTCTGGCGCAGTTTCAGGCCACGCAGGCTGTCCCGCGACGGCGGCAAGGGCAGCTGCTTTGCATTGCTGCTGGCAAAATTCAGTAACTGACCGGATTTGTTGAAGATGGCAACTTCGCGCAGCCCCAACTGCTCGCGCAAGCGCTCCAGCCTTGAGGGCAGCATGATGCCGGGCAGGCCGTCGATATCATCCAGCACCACCCGGCTCTTGCGGGCGACATCATCCAGCACGTAGTTGAGAGCACCCTTGCCCAGCTCCAGCCCACGATCCAGTGCGGACTCTACCCGGACATCAAACCAGCTTTCGATGCTGCGCGTCAGAAACTGGGCCGAGATGGTAAATACCAGCAGGCCGGGTACCAAGGCCACCACGGCAAACATCATCACCAGCCGCTGTGTCAGCTTGGCGCCGAATACCCGCCCCTTTACCCGCTGACGCAGACGTAGCAATTGCCGCCCCACTACGCCGAGCAGACCAACCAGCAACAGGCTGTTGAGCCCGAACACCCACCAGTAGTACTCGGCCAGCTTGGAAGCATTGCCGGTTGCTACGGCCAGCAGGTAGAGCATGATGGCTCCGAATGTCGCCAGTGCAATGGCGGCATAGCGCATCAGCTTGCTTCTTTCATGTTGATGGCCGTCCAGTTGGAGGACAGACTCCATTCACCCGAGCCCAATGCATTGAGCTGAAAGGGTTTGGGCAATTCACTGATATCCAGCACCAGCCGCACGCGGCCGGCCACGCTGCCCGGGCTGTGAGGGTCCAGCGCACCGCTTTGCAGCACACGCCAGTCCTGGATAGACCCCAAGGCCCCCATGGCTTCGGCGAGAGAACGGTAATAATTTGAAAAACTGCCGATGGTGACACGGTAACGGCTGGTCAACGACTGATAGGACAGTTTGAAAGTGAGACTGGCGTGGGGTTCGAACCACTCTTTGAGATTGAGGTAATACGCGGTGCTGCGGGGCCGGGTAAGTTCGAACTCCAGACGGAAGGTCAAGACAACGCCCTGTGCCAGGGCATCATTCAGACTGCTGGAAAGCTTGGTTTGAAAGCGGGTGCTGAGCGAGAGCTGACCATCCTGCGTCAGCTCAGCATCGGCACGACGCGCAAGAATGCCGTCGGCCTGTGCCGTAGTGACGGCACAGACCAGTAGCCATAACACCAGGCTAATGTTTCGCAAGCAGCGCGTAATAGAAACCGTCATGACGCTCACAGGGCAACAGCTGTTGCTGGTTCAGGCATTCGGCATCGGCATGGCGTGCCAGGAAAGCCTCCAACTGCTGCTGGTTTTCTTCCGGAAAAATCGAGCACGTAGCGTATAGCATTTTCCCGCCGGGCGCGAGTAGCCCCCATAGCGTGTCAACCATTTGCGCCTGCTGTCTTGCCAGCGCGGCAAAGTCGCCCGGGCGACGCAGCCACTTGATGTCCGGATGACGGCGCACCACGCCGGATGCCGAACAAGGTACATCAGCCAGAATGCGGTCGAAGGGCTTGCCATCCCACCAGTCGGCGACCTGTCCGGCATCGGCAGCATGCAGGCTGGCCTGCAAGCCGCCACGCTGCAGGTTCTCGGCCACGCGGACCAGCCGTTGCGGGTCGATATCCAGTGCGGTCATGTTTACATCCGCCAGCTCCAGCATGTGGCAGGTTTTGCCACCGGGTGCAGCACACGCATCCAGCACGCGCTGACCGGCCTGCAGGTCGAGCAGACAGGCAGCCTGCTGCGCGCCCCAGTCCTGCACCGACACCACGCCGTCGGCAAAGCCCGGCAGTTCCCGCACATTGACCGGCTTGTCCAGCAGGATGCCGCCCCGCTCGTCCAGCGCGGTGGCTGCCATCCCCAGGGTTTCCAGCTGTGCAAGATAACTGGCCACCGAGCTTTTGCGGGCGTTGACGCGCAAGGTCATCGGCGGATGGCTGTTATTCCACTGCAGGATTTCCGACCATTCTTGCGGATAAGCCTGCTGTACAGCCTTCACCCACCAGCGCGGATGATTGGTAGCCGCTTCCAGATCCTTGTCTGCCAGACGCAGCATTTCCTCACGCTGGCGCAGGAAATTGCGCAGCACGCCATTGACCAGGGCTTTGAATTTGCCGCGTGCCAGGCGCTCGGATAGTTTGACTGCCTCGTTGACGATGGCGTAATCCGCCGCACGGGTATACACCAGCTGATAAAGCGCCACCAGCAGCACCCGTTCCAGCTGTGGTTCCGGCAGGGCCTTGGGTACCAGCCGCCGCAGCCAGAAGCGCAGGCGGGCCAGCTGACGCAGGCTGCCATAGCAGATGTCCTGCAGGGCGGCGCGCTCTTGTGGCGTCAGTTCACTGCCCTGGCGCTGGGCTTGAGCCAGCGCCTCGGTCAGGGTATGGCCGGATTCCACCTGGCCCAGCACGTCGGCGGCCAGTTGCTGTATGCGATGCATGTCAAAACCTTGAAATGGCAAACGGCGAGCACTGCGCACTCGCCGTATGAAAACGGCCGGTGTCCGCCTGGCGGTACCGGCCCGTGATTTGTTCAGTTGCGCATGATACGTTCAGCCCACGCCGCACGCTATAGCGTGCAAGCGGGCAATGCGCTCCTCAGTGTGCGGGTGGGTACGAAACAGCTCACCCACCTCCAGCCCTGCCAGCGGGTTGATGATCATCATCTGCGCTGTTTCCGGATGGGCTTGTGCCGTAGGCATGGCAATACCTTGAGCGTAGTACTCAATCTTCTGCAGCGCTGACGCCAATGCCAGCGGGTCACCGGAAATTTCTGCACCGCCACGGTCGGCTTCGAATTCACGGGCGCGGGAAATGGCCATCTGGATCAGGCTGGCCGCCAACGGTGCCAGAATGGCCAGCAGAATGCCGGCCAGCGGATTGACCGGACGGCCATTCTCGTCGCGCCCGCCAAAAAACATGGCAAAGTTGGCCAATGCCGACACGGCACCGGCCATGGTGGCGGAGATGGTGGAAATCAGGGTGTCGCGATGCTGCACATGGGCCAGTTCATGTGCCATGACACCACGCAGTTCGCGGTAGTCCAGCATGCGCATGATGCCGCTGGTTGCCGCGACGGCGGCGTGTTCAGGATCGCGCCCGGTGGCAAAGGCGTTGGGTTGCTCTTCGTGAATCACGTAAACCCGTGGCATAGGCAGGCCAGCGCGCTGCGCCAGCTCAGCCACCATGCCGTAAAACTCGGGGGCGGAGCGGGCATCGACCTCCTGGGCGTTGTACATGCGCAACACCATCTGGTCGGAATTCCAGTAGGCAAACAGATTCATCCCGCCGGCAAACAGCAAGGCCAGCAGCAGGCCGCTCTTACCACCGATCAGCGCACCGATCACGCCGAGAAACGCCACAAATCCAGCCATCAGCATGGCCGTCTTGAACATATTGTTCACACCACCCTCCTTTTGCTGTGACCCATACAGACGCTTACTGACCTAAGCGGGTTCCCACCAGCGCGGCACGACCAGCGGCAAAATCGCGTGCACTCAGCCGCTTGCCACCTGCTGCCTGTAGCTGGCTAAGCACTACCAGTCCGTCACCGCTGCCCACCACCACGCCGTCGGCATCGGCACGTAGCACCACACCGGCTTCGCCTTGGCCGGCAATGGCATGCGCCTGCCACAGTTTCAGCGGCTCGCCGCCCAGCTTGCTAAAAGCACCGGGAGCCGGGTTGTAGGCGCGGATGGCGCGGGCAATATCCGCAGCCGGCAGGCCCCAGTCCACTTCGGCCTCGGCCTTGCTCAGCTTGTGGGCATAGGTCACGCCGACTTCGGGCTGCGCTTGTGCCTGCAGTCCATCCAGCCCGGCCAGGGTGCTGACAATGGCCTCGGCACCGCATGCGGCCAGCTTGTCGTGCAGGCTGGCGGCGGTATCGTCCTTGGAAATGGCCACCGGATGCACCGACAGCATGGCGCCGGTATCCAGCCCCACATCCATCTGCATGATGGTGATACCGGTTTCGGTGTCACCTGCCAGGATGGCGCGCTGGATGGGTGCGGCACCGCGCCAGCGCGGCAGCAAGGACGCATGGATGTTCAGACAGCCGCGCGGCGGAATGTCCAGCACGGCCTTGGGTAGCAACAGGCCGTAGGCCGCCACCACCATCAGTTCGGCACCGATCTCGTGCAGCATGGCCTGGGCTTCTTCGGTCTTGAGCGACAGGGGCTGCTCCACGCGCAAGCCGTGTTCCAGCGCCACTTCCTTTACCGGGCTGGGCTTAAGCTTCATGCCACGCCCGGCGGGGCGATCCGGCTGGGTCAGCACCAGGGCAATCTCGTGACCGGCTGCCAGCAGGGTGCGCAGCGCGGCGGCGGCAAATTCCGGCGTACCGGCAAAAATCAGTTTCATCGTAAGCCCACAAGTAGAAAAGACAGGGCTGGCCTGTCCTTTTCAGAGGCACCGTTGCCTGCCTATGCAGACCGGTGCCATTTATCACATATTCTGTTTTTCGCGCTTTTTCAGCTTGGTGCGGATACGGCCCTGCTTGAGTTCGGACAGGTATTCGACAAACACCTTGCCGTCCAGATGATCGATTTCATGCTGGATGCAGATGGCCAGCAGGCCGTCGGCTTCCAGTACATATTCGGCACCGGTGGCATCCTGTGCGCGCACCTTGACCCGTTCGGCACGGGTAACCTTGTCGTAGATGCCGGGTACGGACAAGCAGCCTTCCTCATACACGGTTTCACCTTCTTTTTCGAGAATGACCGGGTTGATGAAGACGCGACGTTCGTTGTGCTCCTCGGAAATATCCATCACCACCAGGCGCTGGTGATAATCCACCTGGGTGGCCGCCAGACCGATGCCCTTAGCCTCGTACATGGTTTCAAACATATTGTCGATCTGGGTCTGCAGGGCTGCGTCAAAGGTCTCGACCGGCGTGGCCACGGTATGCAGACGCGCATCCGGATAATGCAAAATATTCAGCAGCGCCATCGGTTTTCTTGCTCCAAGTTGTCGTAATGCCATCAGCACGTCGATAATAGATGTGTCTGACGCATGCTCGTTTGTCAAAGGAGCGCTCGCGGGCGCTCATTACACTCAATATTGGGGCACTTTTCATGCGTAAAAGTATTATATCGCTTGCTTTGGCTCTGGGACTGGCTCTCCCGGCTTTTTCCGACACACTGACCATCAAACCCGGCGCTCCGGCGCGCTATACCGTGGTCAAGGGCGACACGCTATGGGGTATTTCTGGCCGTTATCTCAAGAGCCCGTGGAAATGGCCCCGTCTGTGGCAGATGAACAAGACTGAAATCAAGAACCCGCACTGGATTTATCCCGGTGACGTACTGGTACTGACTTATGTAAACGGTCAACCGCGCCTATCACTGGAAAAATCCCGGCAGGGTGATGTACGCCTGTCTCCGCAGGTGCGCATGTCTGACATCGACAAGGCTGTATCCAGCATTCCGGCCAAGGCGATCGAACCATTCCTGTACCGTCCACTGGTGGTCAATGAAGAAGAATTCGCCACCTCGCCCAGACTGGTTGCCGGTCCGGAAGAGCGGCTGGCATTTGGCACCGGAGACCGCGTCTTTGCCAACGGGGTGGGCGAGATGGGCAACTGGCAGGTCTATCGCGCCAGTAAACCGCTGATCGACCCCCAAACCAAGGAGAACCTTGGTTACGAGGTGCTGTATGGCGGCGACACCCAGGTGGACAAGTTGGGTGAGGAAATCCAGACCATGCACATTACCAAGGTAAGCAGTGAAATCCTGGTGGGCGACCGCCTGATCAAGGCTCCGAAAGACCAGTTTGTCAGCTATGTGCCGCACAGCCCGGATGGCAATATCCGTGGACAGATCATCTCGGTATACGACGGCGTGGATGGCGCGGCGCAATACTCCAACGTCGTGATCAACCGTGGCAAGCGCGAACAGGTAGAAGCTGGCGATGTGTTCAGCATCTACAAGAATGCCAAGCCTGTCACCCTGATCATGGCCGATGGTGAGAAGAAAGAAGTCACTCTGCCGGGCCAGACCATCGGCAAGATTTTTGTCTACCGGGTGTTTGACAAGGTGTCTTATGGGCTGGTACTGGAAAGCACCGATGCAACCAGCGTCGGAGATGTGATCGCACCACCGGAAGACGAATGAGCCAGGCCACGGAAGACTGGCTGTTGCTGGCGCTGACACCGGGCATAGGCCCGGCTGGCTTTCTCAAGCTGATTGCCGGCTTTGGCTCGGCCAGCCAAGCCATTGCCGCCAGTACGGCGCAGACCACGCCCATTCTGGGCCAGGAAGCGGCACGCGCACTGCGCGACCGGCTGGCCGGCCCCTCCGTGGAGGCCGCACTGGCCTGGGCATCCCAACCTGACTGTACCTTGCTCAGCCTGCTGGATGATGATTATCCGCAGGCGCTGGCCGAAACAGCGTCGCCACCACCGCTGCTGTTTGCCCGTGGCCAGCGGGCATTATTGCAACGCCCCATGCTGGCCATGGTGGGCAGCCGCAGCGCGACCCCACCGGGAAAGCAGATTGCCGAAGACTTTGCCCGCCGGCTGTCCGCCCTGGGTTATACCATCGTCAGTGGCATGGCCAGCGGCATTGATGCCGCCGCGCACCGTGGTGCCTTGCAGGAAATCGGTTCCAGCATTGCTGTCATCGGTACCGGTATCGACCGGGTTTATCCGGCCAGCAACCGCGAACTGGCCCACCAGCTTGGTAGTACCGGCCTGATTCTGTCTGAATTTCCATTGGGAGCCGGCCCGCTCGCCAGCCACTTTCCACGCCGCAACCGCATCATTGCCGGCTTGTCGCGCGGCTGTTTGGTGGTAGAGGCCAATATCAATTCCGGCTCGCTGATTACCGCCAGGCTCTCCGGCGAGTACGGGCGCGAAGTCATGGCCATTCCCGGCTCCATTCACAATCCACAGGCACGAGGCTGCCACCGTTTGCTGAAAGATGGAGCCCGGCTGATCGAAACGGTGGAGGATGTACTGGAAGAAGTGGGCCGACCGGCAGTAATCAGCCCGCAGCCACGGCTGGATAGCCACGTCGCCGAGCACCCGGTTTTGGCACTGCTGGGCTTTGATCCGGTCAGCAGTGAGACACTTGCCGTGCAACTCGGGTTGACGCAGGGGGAGCTTTACGCGATGCTGCTCGAGCTGGAGCTTGCCGGCAAGCTGGCCAGCTTGCCTGGCGGGCAGGTCCAGCGGCTGGTCTGACCCGGACCGGATCGTGTGGTAGCCCATTTGAAGAAGACCTGATGTTTGACGTTCTCACTTATTTGTTCGAGCAATACCGTGACCCGGACGCCTTTGGCGACCGCGGCTCCCTGATGCGCCAACTCGAAGCCGCCGGCTTCGAGGACGAGGAAATCAACGACGCACTGGACTGGCTGGACAATGTTGCCAATATGGTAGACGGCCTGTATGCCAGCGCTGATGATGCCTCCGGCATGCGCATCTACGCCGATGCCGAACTGGAACGCCTGCCCACTGAAGTGCGCGGCCTGATCCAGTTTCTGGAAGATCACGGTGCACTTTCGCCATCGCAGCGTGAAATGGTGATAGACCGCCTGTGCGAGCTGCCCGACGATGACATCAACGTCGGCTCAGCCAAACTGGTGGCGCTGATGGTGTTGTGGGCACAAAAGGCGGAATTGCCCATCCTCTTGGGGGAAGAACTGCTGGACGCCATTCACGGCGAACCGACCATGCAATAACTTGTCAGCATTGGCGGTACGGGCTTACCATCCCGCCTCGCCTGATGATAATGGCAGGGAATTTTGCACAAGAGCGCCAAATGCGCTCTTGTTTTATTTGCGCTCTTGCTTTATTTGATAGATAGAACCGCTATCAGCCGGATGTTTCCGGTACACACTGAAACGAAAACATGCCCTCCAGCCTCTTGATCGTTGAGTCGCCATCCAAGGCAAAAACGCTGAAGAAATACCTGGGACCGGACTTCGAAGTCCTGGCCTCCTACGGTCACGTGCGCGATCTGGTACCCAAAAACGGCGCGGTAGACCCTGAAAAGGGCTTCGCCATGAAATACCAGCTGATCGCCCGCAACAGCAAACACGTTGATGCCATCGTCAAGGCAGTCGCCGAAGTCGACCATGTCTACCTGGCAACTGACCCGGACCGCGAAGGCGAAGCCATTTCCTGGCACCTGGTGCAAATCCTCAACAGCAAGAAGCTGCTGAAGGACAAGACCGCCCAGCGCGTGGTGTTCCACGAAATCACCAAGAACGCGGTGCTGGAAGCCATCGGCAATCCGCGTGAAGTGGCACAAGACCTGGTGGATGCCCAGCAGGCACGCCGTGCGCTGGACTATCTGGTGGGTTTCAACCTGTCCCCGCTGCTGTGGAAGAAAATCCGCCGTGGCCTGTCTGCCGGCCGGGTACAAAGCCCGGCACTGCGCCTGATCTGCGAACGCGAAAACGAGATCAAGGCCTTTGTGCAGCAGGAATACTGGTCGGTACACCTGGATAGCCACAAAGGCCGTACCAAATTTTCCGCCAAACTGACCCAGCTTGCCGGCAAGAAGCTGGACCAGTTCGACATCCCCAATGATGGCGAACACGCCAGCATTCTGGCCCGCCTGCAAGACCAGCCGGCCACCGTCACCAGCATCGAGAAGAAAAAGAAGTCGCGCAGCCCGGCCGCGCCCTTCACCACCTCCACGCTGCAACAGGAAGCCGTGCGCAAGCTGGGCATGACTACCGACCGCACCATGCGGACCGCACAGCAGCTGTATGAAGGTATCGACATCGGCCAGGGTACGGTGGGTCTGATCACCTATATGCGTACCGATTCGGTGGCGCTGGCCAACGAAGCCGTGGAAGAAATTCGTGCCTATATCGGCGACACCTTCAACAACGACTTCCTGCCCAAGAACCCGGTCGCCTACAAGAACAAGTCCAAGAACGCCCAGGAAGCGCACGAGGCCATCCGCCCGACCTCCATCCTGCGCACACCGGAGTCGGTAAAACCCTTCCTCACCACCGACCAGTTCAAGCTGTACGACATGGTGTGGAAGCGTACCCTGGCCTGCCAGATGGCCCCGGCCAAGTTCGACACCACCAGCGTGGACATCACCATGGGCGAAGGCATCTTCCGTGCCAGCGGCCAGGTGCAGACCTTTGCCGGTTTCCTGGCCGTCTACGAAGAAGACGTGGACGATGCCGAGGACGAAGACAATGCCAAGCTGCCGCTACTGGAAGAAGGCGATAGCCTGCCGGTGGACAAGCTGTACGGCGAGCAGCACTTCACCCAGCCGCCGCCGCGCTTCTCCGAAGCCAGCCTGGTAAAGGCGCTGGAAGAATTCGGCATCGGCCGTCCTTCCACCTACGCCAGCATCATCTCCACGCTGAAGGACCGTGAATACGTCATTCTGGACAAGAAGCGCTTCCTGCCCACCGATACCGGCGACATCGTCAACAAGTTCCTGACTGAGCACTTCAGCCAGTACGTGGACTACAACTTCACCGCCAAGCTGGAAAACCAGCTGGATGACATCGCCAGCGGTCAGCGCGAGTGGGTGCCGGTGATGGACAGCTTCTGGAAGGGCTTCTCCAAGCAGATTGCCGAGAAGGAAAGCATTTCCCGCGCCGAAGTCACCACCGAGAGCCTGGACGAAGCCTGCCCCAAGTGCAGCAAGCCCTTGTCGATCAAGTTTGGCAAGCGCGGTCGCTTCATCGCCTGCACCGGCTACCCGGATTGCGACTACACCCGCAATATGGGCGAAACCGCCGAGCAGGCAGCGGAAGAAGCCGAAGCCCCGACGGTGATCGAAGACCGTGTCTGCCCGGACTGCGGCGGCGCGCTGCACATCAAGAAGGGCCGGTACGGCAAGTTCATCGGCTGCGCCAACTACCCCAAGTGCAAGCACATCGAACCACTGGAAAAACCGCGCGACACCGGCGTGGAATGCCCGGAGTGCAAGGCTGGCCATCTGATCGAGCGCAAAAGCCGCTACGGCAAGCTGTTCTACAGCTGCAATACCTATCCCAAGTGCAAGTACGCCACCTGGAACCCGCCGGTCGCCGAGCCCTGCCCCAAGTGCAACTGGCCGATTCTCACCATCAAGACCACCAAGCGTCGCGGTACCGAGAAAGTCTGCCCGCAGAAGGAATGCGGCTACAGCGAGGTGATTGCCCCACCGGAAGCCAAGCCGGCGGAAGAATAAATCACCACCAGCGGATTGCACTCTATGACGCCACCTTCGGGTGGCGTTGTTTTTTTGGCCATGGTACTGAAACCCCTGCAACGGGAAGGGCTACGCCATCAGCATTGGCAATCGGCTGATTTTATTGATCAATTTCGGAAAAGCCGCCATATAATTCGGAAATCAGGCTAAACCGTAAGCAGCCAAGCCGCCTGAAGGTTCCTGCGACGGGCCACATCCATTCCAGACAATACGCCGCCTCCATGTCAGGCGGCGTTTGCCGTTTCACGGGCCAGCGTGCCCAGGCAAAGCACACATCATGAAAACACACAGCAGCTTCTTTTTTACCGGTGCAACGGTACTCACCCTGTTCGGCCTGCTCAGCGGCCACTGGCTGATGCTGCCCATCGCCTTTCTCATTGCCTTTTGTGGCATGGTGGTGGCCGACCGCGAACAGCTGGCGGACATGGATGCCCGCACCGCAGCCATGCTGCTGGTACTGCCCAGCCAGCATCCGCTGCTGCCGCTGGACCATTTTCACGGCGACGAGTTGATGTTCTATCAGGCCGGCAGCCCGGTATACCGGGTATTGCAGGCCAATGGTGCCAGCTGGGAGCTGGTGGGCGAGTATGGCAAGGTGGAAGATGACAGCGGCTGTATTCGCGTCTACCCCGGCTATCTGTATCGTCGCCGCTCAACATCGGTGCGTCAGGGCTGATCAGCTACCGAGGTTTTACCCTCCAACTCGGTATCGCGGATTTCCTTGCCCAGGAAAAAGTTGAGCGCAGTACGCAGCACGGCAATGGCGGCCAGCTTGCCGATCTGGTCCCAACTAGGTGCTACAGCGGTGGACAGGATGTCGGCCGCCAGCTGTAATTCCAGCGCCAGCGCCAGAAAGCGGGCAAAGCTGAGTCGTACCGCATTGAATTGCGCCATGCCCGGCTCAAAGCAGCGCTGCAGATAGCGCACCCCGGCCACCAGTACGCCGATGCCAATCACCACGGCACCGCTGGCTTCCACTGCCAGTTTCAGCCACAGCACCAGATTCAATACCAACTCTTCCACTCCGGATTCGGCGGGTGACAGCATGTCCTCTCCTTGCGCTTGATGTGGGCTCCCCAGCATACACGCAAGGCAGGGCAGTGCCAGTGGGCAGGCCATGTCGTGGACATGTTATGCTGCCGGTCTACCCTGTCCGACTGCTCGCATGCTGCTACTGAAACTGACGCTGGTTCCTGCCTTTCTCTACCTGCTGGCGCAGGTGGCCAGGTATTACGGGCCACAGCGTGCTGGCTGGATGGCGGGCCTGCCCGTGGTGGCCGGTCCCATCCTGTGGCTGTTGCTGCAAGAGCATGGCGCAGACTTCGCCACCCATGCCGCCATGCAAGCCATCGCGGCCATTGCCGCTTCCGAACTGTTCAATCTGGTATACGCCCGTTGCGCAGCCCGCTCAGGCTGGCCTTTGACGCTGACTGCCGCCTTGGGCGGCTGGTTGCTGGCAGCCATGCTGCTGCAGGCGCTGACACTGTCGCTGCCATCGGTCCTGGCCGTGGCCGGGCTGGCGGTGCTGATCAACAGCCGCTGCCTGCCCAGGCCAGCGGCAAAGGATGTGCGGGCGGCAGCAAACGAAACGCTGTGGCTGCGCATGCTGGCGGCAGCTGTACTAACCCTGCTGGCAAGTCTGGCAGCAAGCAGGCTGGGCGCACGCTGGAGCGGGGTGGTTGCAGTATTTCCGCTACTGGCGGTAGTGATGGCGGTGTCGACTCAGCGCATGCAAGGCGCAGCGGCAGTACAGGTGCTACTGCGCGGCATGTTGCTGGGACGGCTGGGTTTTGCCGGTTTCTGTCTGACGCTGGTCTTGCTGCTGCCCCGGCTGGAAGGCAATCTGGCGTTTCTGCTGGCCGCACTGATCTCGATCGGCTTGCAGCTGCAGTCCCGTCGGCTGTTGCCCGCCTAGTGGCCAAACAACACCAGCGACCACATGGCCGCCAGATTGATCAGGCCCAGCAACTGGGCGGCACTCCCCATGTCCTTGGCGCGCTTGGCCAGTGGATGACGCTCTAGCGAGGTATGATCCACCGCCGCCTCGATGGCAGAATTGAGCAGTTCGATCACCAGCGTAGCCAACGAACTGGCCACCAGCAGCGCACGGGCCAGCGGACTGGCCGGGACAATGAATAGTGCAGCAGGGATGAGGATGATGGCCAGTAAGGCCAGTTGGCGGAAAGCATCCTCATGGCGGAAGGCCGCCTTGATGCCATCCAGCGAATAGCCAAAGGCATTGATCAGCCGGCGAATGCCGGTCTTGCCCTTGAACGGGCTTTCCTCATGCTTGCTCATGTCGGGTCCTGTAGTTGCGCGGTGCCGTCTGGTCTGATGCCAGTCTGGCGAGCGGCATGTTAAGCGCTGCCGCCGTCATGGGCAAGCGCTGGCCATATTGCCATGCCAGCGGCGATGTTGCCGCCGGCAGATGACAGGCTGATGGCAGGACTCAGTGCTGGCAGGCCCGCTCCAGGGCATCGATATACAGACCAGCCACATTGATGTCGGTCTGGTCCATGATTTCGCGGAAGCAGGTGGGGCTGGTGACATTCACCTCGGTCAGATAATTGCCAATCACATCCAGCCCGGCCAGCAGGATGCCGCGCTTTTTCAGCTCCGGACCCACCGCTTCGGCAATTTCCCGGTCACGGGCACTGAGCGGACGGGCTTCGCCACGGCCACCGGCGGCCAGATTGCCACGGGTTTCACCCGCGGCCGGAATACGCGCCAGGCAGTAATCCACCGGCACGCCATCAATCACCAGCACACGCTTGTCGCCATCGCGGATTTCCGGGATGTAACGCTGCGCCATGATGGTGCGTTTGCCGCGCAGGGTGATGGTTTCCAGAATCACCGACAGGTTTGGATCATCCGGCTTCACCCGGAAAATGCTGTCGCCGCCCATACTGTCCAGCGGCTTGAGGATAACGTCCAGATGCTGGCGGATGAAGGCCTTCAACCGTGGCGTCTCGCCGGTAATCATGGTGGGGGCCGTCAGCTCGGGAAAATTGAGGATAGCCAGCTTTTCGTTGAAGTCACGCAGTGCCTGACCGCTGGTGAATACCTTGACGCCCTGCGCTTCAGCCAGCGTGAACAGCTGGGAGGCATACAGGTATTCCATGTCGAACGGCGGATCCTTGCGCATCACCACCGCATTGAAGGCAGTCAGCGGTTGGCGATGCACATCTTCCAGCTTGTACCAGGCCGGATGGTCGCCCTTGCGCTCATCGGTGATGGTCAGCCCGCGGGCATCCACCAGCAAGCGGCCGCCTTCCACCGACAGCTGGTGCGCCTGGGCATGGCTGATGGCATGACCGCGCCGTGCAGCCTCTTCCATCATGGCAAAGGTGGTGTCCTTGTAGATCTTGAACTGTTCCAGCGGGTCGGCGATGAACAGGATACGCATGCTGCTCTCCAGGGTTGGGTGGTGGCCGGCAGGCGGCCGTCAGCCTCATTGATGATAGTAGGCGTCCAGCGCATAGCGCCGGGTAGATGTTTTCCAGCGGCCATTGACCAGGGTTTCGCGGGTCACGCGCACCTGTTTGCCTGCCGGGTCCTGCGCGTCTTCAATCAGCCGCTCCACAGCCTGCAGGCGGTGGCGGGCATCGAACTGGTAGTCGGTGGTTTCGTGGTAACAGCAGCCGCTCTTGGCAAAGCTGCGTAGCCGTTTGCGCTTGGCATCCACCTGAAACATGCCCAGGTTTTCTTCGGTCAACGTTGATAATTCATCGTTGAGCACAAATTGCTTGCGGGCAGTGTCGTACAGGTAAACACGGTAGGTGGGGCCGCCGTAGGGGCCGTCATTACCGTTTTGCACCGCGAAATCGGCATGACCGTCGAAGTCGAAATCGGCCACATTGATCACACCCTGCAAATCATACAGGCGCGCGCTATTGACCAGCGGCTTGCCGTTGTCGCCATGCGCCATATAGACATTGTCCAGCCGTAGCTGCTGTACCCTGCGCTGGCTGCGTTTGTCGATGATGTTGATGGTAGCCGGGCCTTCTGCCGCCCAGTCGCGCTCGCCCCAGTTGAACAGGCCGATGTCGAAACGGTAAACCGGCGAAGCATTGTCGATGCGCTGGCGCATCAGCTGTCCGCCCTGCAATTGCGCCAGCCGCTCTTGGTAACGGCTTTGCAGGCAGGCAACGTCTACTTTGCACTCGGCACGCGGGCCGTTCAGCCAGTTGCGCTGATTTTCCTGCAGCAGACCATCCTGATTGTGCTCGCGGTAGGCCGTGACCAATTGCTCATCCAGCGTGGAAAGCGCAGGGGTCGCGCAGATGACCTGCTCGATAGCTGTTGCCGCCTTGCCGCAATCGAAGCTGGCCGCCGTTGCCATAAGGGGCAACAGCAGCAGCCACAGTCCACGCAGAATCTGCATGGCCTCAATCGCGCTCGGGGTCGGTGTTTTCCAGCTCCAGCGCGGCGGCCAGCAGGGCCAGACGGGCAATCACGCCATAGGCGTAGAAGCGGTTGGGCGCACAGTCCGGTGAACCGTGTTTGTCCGGCAGGCAGGGGGTTTCGAACGACAGCGGTACAAACTGCATGCCCGGTGCGTTGAGGTTTTCGTCAATGCCACGACCGGTGTGCACGCGGTAGAAACCACCGGTGACAAAGCGGTCCATCATGTACACCACCGGCTCGGCCACTGCGTCGTCCACTGTTTCGAAGGTATACACGCCTTCCTGCACGATGACTTCGGAGACTTCCAGCCCTTCTTTCACCACCGACATCTTATTGCGCGCCTTGCGGTTCAGCCCGATGACTTCCTCCGGGCTCTTCACGCTCATCACGCCCATGCCATAGGTGCCTGCATCGGCCTTGACGATGACGAAGGGGTCGTTCTTGATGCCGTATTCACGATATTTGGCCGCGATCTTGTCCAGTGTGCCGGCTACTGCTTCGGCCAGCGCGTCCTCGCCCTGACGAGCGTGGAAATCCAGCCCGCTACAGTTGACAAAGTAGGGGTTGATCATCCACGGGTCGATGGAAATCAGCTGGGCAAACTGTTCGGCCACCTGATCGTAAGCGGTAAAGTGATTGCTCTTGCGTCGTACCGCCCAGCCGGCATGCAGCGGTGGCAGCAGGTTTTGTTCCAGATCCTTCAGGATGTCGGGAATGCCGCCGGACAAATCGTTGTTAAGCAGCACCACGCAGGGGTTGAAGCCATCGGCCAGTTTCAAACGGTTACCCTGACGCAGGATGGGTTCGAGCTTGACGATGTCACCGCCAGCACTGGTCAGCTCGGTGACTTCGGTGATTTCCGGGTTCAGCGTACCCAGGCGTACCTTGAGGCCAGCCTGCTCGAAGATGTGCACCAGCGTGGCCACATTTTGCAGGTAGAAAGTGTTGCGGGTGTGGTTTTCCGGAATCAGCAGGATGCTGCGTGCTTCCGGACAAACCTTTTCCACTGCAGCCTGCGCCGCCTGGATGGACAAGGGCAGGAAATCCGGATTCAGGTTGTTGTGTCCGCCGGGGAACAGGTTCATATCCACCGGAGCCAGCTTGAAACCGCTGTTGCGCAGGTCGACCGAGCCGTAGAACGGTGCGGCGTGGTTATGCCACTGACTACGGAACCAGTGCTCGATATGTGGTTGGGCGGTCAGAATGCGGCTTTCCAGTTCCAGCAACGGGCCGGTCAGTGCGGTGGACAGGTGTGGGACGGTCATGGGCTCCCCTAGGCGTCGGAATGACTTGCGAGTAATTGATCTATGGTGGGGGTTGGCTGCGGGGAATTCAACCCTGCTTCATGAAGGAAAGCTTCAGCCTGACGACGTGCGTGTCTGCATGACAAGTGCAATTCACCTTGCCGGCCAGCCCGGCGGCCGACCGGCACGCAAAATTGGCCGGGCTGCGCTTAGTCCAGCGGCCAGACTTCGCCGTAACTGCGCTGATACATGGCGCGTAGTTGTTCCCAGTCGAAGAAGTGATTCTGACAACCGGCAGTGGTGACTTTGATGGCACCGATCATATTGGCCAGACGCCCGGTCAGTTGCCAGTCCAGCTGGCGGCTGATGCCGACCATCAGTCCAGCGCGGAAGGCATCGCCGCAGCCCATCGGGTCCACTGGCGGTTGCGGCATTTCCACCCGTGGCAGGTGGATGTGGTCGGCTCCCACGTAGAGATCGGCCCCGCGCGAACCGCGCGTCACCACCACGGCGGCAACCTTGCGGCGCAGATCGTCCACCGTCAGGCCGGCGCGTTCGCGCATCAGCTCGCTTTCGTAGTCGTTGATGGTGATATAGCTGGCCAGCTCGACAATCTGGTGAATCTCTTCGCGCGACAACAGTGGCAACTCCTGACCCGGGTCGAAGATGAAGGGAATGCCAGCGGCGGCCAGCTCTTGCGAGTGCTGCAAGAATGCCCGATGGCCACCGGGCGACAGGATGGCCAGTTCCACTGGTTGACGGATGTCGGCGATATGGTTGTCGGTAGAAAACTCCATCGCCCCGGGATGAAAGGCCATCAACTGGTTGCCGTCTTCATCGGCGATGCCGAAACACTGGGCGGTGTATTGCTTGCGGATCAGCCGGATATGGCTGTCGTCCACCCCGGCCCGCAGCAGGTGCTGGCGGTAGGGCTGGAAATCTTCGCCGACCGTACCCATCACCAGCGGTTTTTCGCCCAGCAGGGTGAGGCTGTAGGCGATATTGCCCGCCATGCCGCCAAATTCGCGTCGCATGCTAGGAGCCAGAAAAGTGGTGGAAATCTTGTGTAGCTGATCGGGCAGGATCTGACTGTCGAATCGACCGTGAAACGAGAACAGCGTATCGTAGGCGAGCGCCCCGCATACCAGGAGAGACATGCTCACTCCGAATAAAATTCAACTGAACATTTTAACATGAAACTTTTTTGTGCATGCGGAGCGAAACTTGCGCCTGCACCCTCTCTCCAAAGGCAGCAAACCTCGCTTTCCCATTCTGCAAGCTAGTTCTGGAGGCCAAATGAACCTGACATTATTGCGTGCCACGCTGCTGGCCGCCCTGCTCTGCCTGCTGCCACTGGCAGCCAGCGCAGCGCCCACCCTGGCGCAAACCCGCTTTATCGACCAGAGCGGCAGCTCGGTTTCCCTGCGTGCTTACCAAGGCAAGGTGGTACTGGTGAACTTCTGGGCCACCTGGTGCGGCCCCTGCCGCGAGGAAATGCCCATGCTCAATGCGCTGCGCGAGCGTCTGGCCCCCAAAGGCGTTGAGGTGGTGGGCGTGGCCCTGGACAACAAGGCGGAAACCTATAACTTTGCCCGTCAGCTGAAAATCACCTATCCCATCGTGCTGGGCGATAGCGACACGCTTGGCCTGCTGCGCACGCTGGGTAATCCGGCCGGGGCCCTGCCTTACAGCATCATCCTGGACCGCAACGGCAAGCAGGTGGGCAGCCTGCTGGGCCGCCTGAACGAGAAGAACCTGGAAGACACCCTGCGTCACTTCCTGTAAGTCTTGCAGCAGCCTGCAACAAAAATCCCCGCTATTGTCAGCGGGGATTTTCATTTCTGCTACTTGGCAGCTGAAGTAATCAGAGGCTGGCCGCCAATTCGCTGCCCTGACGGATGGCGCGTTTGGCATCCAGTTCGGCCGCCACATCGGCCCCGCCAATCAGATACACGCGCTTGCCGGCATCCAGCAATGGCTGCTGCAGTTCGCGCAGCGGGTCCTGACCGGCACAGATGATGACGTTATCCACGGCCAGTACTTGCGGCTCGTCCTTGATGATGACATGCAGGCCGGCATCGTCGATCTTCTGATAGCTGACGCCGGACAGCATCTTCACCTTTTTCATTTGCAGGCTGGCGCGATGAATCCAACCGGTGGTCTTGCCCAGACCATCCCCCACCTTGCTTTGCTTGCGCTGCAACAGGTAGACCTCACGCGGACTGGCATGCGGCTGCGGGCCTTGCGGGCTGAGGCCACCCGGCTCGGCCACATTCATGTCCACCCCCCATTCCTGCATGAAGGCCGCCACATCCAGCGAGGTGGATTTGCCTTCATGGGTCAGGAACTCCGCGGTATCAAAACCGATGCCACCGGCACCGATGATGGCGACACGCTTGCCCACCGGCTTGCCGTGCTTGAGCACATCCAGGTAATTGAGCACCTTGGGGTGGTCTATGCCGTCAATCTGCGGCAGCCGCGGCGCAATGCCGGTGGCCAGTACCACTTCGTCGAAGTCCTGCAGCATAGTCGCATCGGCACGGGTGTTCAGTTGCAACGAGACGCCGGTATCAGCAAGGCGACTGGCGAAATAGCGCAGGGTTTCGTAGAACTCTTCCTTGCCAGGAATGCGCTTGGCCACATTGAACTGACCGCCGATTTCGCTGGCGGAATCGAACAGCGTCACCTGATGGCCGCGCTCGGCTGCGGTAGTGGCACAGGCGAGGCCTGCCGGGCCGGCTCCCACCACAGCAACCTTTTTCTGCTGAACGGCCGGGGTGTAGTTGAGTTCGGTTTCGCGGCAGGCGCGCGGATTCACCAGACAGCTGGTGAGCTTGCCTTGGAAGATGTGGTCGAGACAGGCCTGGTTGCAGCCGATGCAGGTGTTGATGCTGTCGGCCTTGCCGGCGGCTGCCTTGTTGACGAAATCCGGATCGGCCAGGAAGGGGCGCGCCATCGATACCATATCGGCACAGCCGCTGGCCAGAATGTCCTCCGCCACTTCCGGAGTATTGATGCGATTGGTGGTGATCAGCGGAATCTTCACCTTACCCATCAGCTTTTTGGTGACCCAGGCAAAACCGCCACGCGGCACCATGGTGGCAATGGTGGGGACACGGGCTTCGTGCCAGCCGATGCCGGTATTGATGATGCTGGCACCGGCGCGCTCGATTTCCTGCGCCAGCTGCACCACTTCGTCCCAGCTGCTGCCGTCCTGCACCAGATCCAGCATGGACAGACGGTAGATGATGATGAAATCGCTGCCCACCGCGGCACGCACGGCCTTGACCGTTTCAATGGCAAAGCGGATACGGTTTTCAAAGCTGCCGCCCCAGTCATCGCTGCGCTTGTTGGTGGCGCGGGCGATGAACTGGTTGATCAGATAGCCTTCCGACCCCATCACCTCGACGCCATCGTAACCTGCTTGCTGGGCCAGTCTGGCGCAGCGGGCGAAGTCGGCAATGGTTTGCCACACCTCGGCGTCGCTCAATTCACGCGGGCGGTAGAAGTTGATGGGCGCAATCAGCGGCGAGGCCGACACGCATTTTTCCTGAAAGCTGTAGCGCCCGGAGTGCAGGATCTGCAAGGCAATCTTGCCGCCTGCAGCATGCACGGCAGCGGTCACCTTGCGGTGGTCCGGCACATGCTGCTCATCGGCCAGCATGGACGCGCCTTCGGCCACACAGCCTTCCGCATTCGGCCCTACTCCGCCAGTGACAATCAGCCCCACGCCGCCGCGGGCGCGCTCGGCATAGAAAGCAGCCATTTTGTCGAAACCGCCAGCGGCTTCTTCCAGGCCGGTATGCATGGAGCCCATCAGCACGCGGTTTTTCAGCGTGGTAAAGCCCAGGTCCAGCGGGGAGAGCAAATGCGGATAAGCAGTCATGTTTCGTCCTCGTCGACGTGGCGAGCAGGCGCTCACCCTGATTGTGGTTCAGCCGCCGGTCGCTTGCCGGCATGGCATGCATTATTGTCGCTCGACAATACTTACTAGTAAGTAAGTTGTCAACGCAAGCCATCGTCCGGATGTGCTCATGCACCGCGCATCCGCGCTCACCCTGCTTGGCGTGTACAGGCAGGCTGCTTACACTGTGTCTTTTCTGCCGGATAATCCATGCCCCTGCCCCGCCCGCTGGCCAATCTGCTTGCCCTGCCACCCTTGCTGGCTGCCGGCAGCTTTGCACTCACCGACAACCTGTTCTGGCCGGTACTGCTGTATCTGGCCATGAGCCTGCTGACCTTTGCCGTCTATGCCTGGGACAAGCGCCAGGCCATTAACCATGGCCGCCGCACACCGGAAAAAATACTGCACTGGCTGGAAATGCTGGGTGGCTGGCCGGGCGGCCTGCTGGGGCAATACTGGCTGCAGCACAAATCCAGCAAGGGCAGCTATCAGCTGATGTTCTGGCTGATCGTGCTGGCGCACTGGCTGCTATGGGGCTGTTGGATAGCCTGGCGCTGGCATATGGCGCATCCGGTCTAGCCGGTACCTCCCTGTACGGCTTTGAGTACCCGCTCCAACCAGATCTGCAGATCGGCCACCACTTGCTCGCGGTTGGTTTCATTGAACATTTCGTGACGACCACCGGGATAGACCTTGCTGCTGACATCCAGCAGGCCGGCGTCGCGGTAGCGGATTTCCAGCTGACCCAGTGCCAGCCGACCCAGGCTGACCGGATCGCGGCTTCCCGCCAGCAAATAAACCGGACAGGCGCGCGGCAGACTGCTGCGAGCATCGGCCTCTCCCTGCTCCAGCGCGATGATGCCGCCAAACAGGTCCGCCCACAGTCCGGGCGTGGGGTCAAAGCCGCATAGCGGATCAGCCTGATACGCTGCTACCTGTGCCGTATCGCGCGACAGCCAGTCAACACGGGTGCGCGCCGGAAAGAAACCCAGATTGAAACTGCCGAAAATCAGCCGGGCCATGAAGGCGGATGGCAGATTGGCCCCGCCCAGCTTGCCGGCAAGCCGGGCCAGCTGACGCAATACCCAAGCCAGCGGACGCTGCCGGTAACCGGTAGCCGACAACACCAGCCCAGCCAGTTGTGCGCCATGCTGCAGGAAATACTGCCTGGCGATGAAGGAACCCATGCTGTGGCCCAGCAGGATGAGCGGCAAACCCGGATGGTGGCTGGCAATGTACTGGCGCACGCTATCCACATCAGCCACCACCTTGTCCCAGCCATCGGCGGCGGCAAACCAGCCATGATGGGCCGCATGGGGGCCGTGGCCGCGATGGTCATGGGCATACACGGCAATGCCGCGCTCGGCCAGTTGCAGGGCCAGCGGCTGGTAACGCGCAGCATGTTCGCTCATGCCGTGGCAGATCAGCACTACGGCGCGAACGGCCTGCGTGGCGGGTGGCTGCCAGCAGCAGCCATGAATGCGGTGGCCATCAGCCGCCGGCAGGGTGAAGTGCTCCATGTTTTCCTCGTCGCGCTCTGCGCTCCGCTTGCCCGGGTACGGGGTATGGAGCTGCATTGATGATGCAGCCATCATGCGTCCTGGCCCACTACTGTCGCAAGCAAAAAACCGGGCAGCCGTGGTGATGCCGGACCAGCAGGGCCAGCTCGCCGCTAAAGGGCAGGCAGCAAGGCAATGGTCAGCATCAGGGTGGGGGTCCCTAGAATGGTACTGCACAGCAATGTGGCGCCCGACAGGGCATAAGGCAGTCGCTGGTTCACCCCGAACAGGATGCCAAAGAAGCCAGACGGAATGGCAGCCAGCAACACCACCGCCTGTGTCACTTCATGCGGTAACGCCAGCAACAGGGCCAGCCCGTAAACCAGTACCGGGTGTACCACGTTTTTCAGCACGGCACTCAGCAGGATGTGCCAGTCCAGCCGGAAAGGCTGGGCAGAAACCAGCAAGCCGGTGACAAACAGGGCCAGCCCCCCAACGGCCACACCCATCAGCGAGAAAGCAGCACGCAGATAATCCGGCAAGGGCCATTGCAACAAGGCCAGCAGGGTGCCCGCCAGCGGTGCCAGCACCACCGGATTACGCAGGATGTTCACCAGTGCCGTCAGCAGTGGCCAGCGCTCGCCTCCTGCCGCGGTGGCTGGCTTGTCCTGCAATAACAACAAGGTCAGCGGCGAAATGATGACACTGCCGGCAATGATTGCCACTGCCACCGCCAAGGATTCTGTGGGTGAAATCACCGTGGCAAGGAGGGGAATGCCTACCGCTGCATAGTTGGGCAGTGCCACCGTACAGGCCTGTACTGCCGCCAACGGAGGTTTTTGCCGCCACAGCAGCCGCTCCAGGCCGTAACTGAGACCGAACAGCAACAGCATGGACAACACCAACAAGACAAACAAGGGCAGCTGCTGCTGCAACATGCCGAGCGAGGCAGTGGCCGTGGTCAAAAACAAGGAACACGGCAGGGCAAAACGCATCAGCAGGCTGTTGAGTGATTCGATATGCACATTGTCTACACGCCGTCGTTTGCCAGCATAAAAACCCAGCCCCAACACAAAGAACATGGGCAGTAAAGACAGAAGGATGGTGTGCAGCATGATTTCCCCGGCTTCAGAATGAGGTTCGCCCCGCTGTGTCAGAGCACCATGGCGCATGGTGCATGGCAGGGCAAAGCCGGTCCAGCGGTGCCGGTCAGGCCGGGAACGCTGGCAGACTGTCCAAAACAACGGGAGACAAACAGGAGGGAATGTGACTAATCCATCGTGCCGCCGCGTGCAGAACTACAGCATCAGGCTAGCATCCTGGCCGGGTCGAAGTGCGGATTGGTCAGTGAGGTGAGCACATGATCACGCCAGCTGCCATTGATATACAGGTAATCACGCGCCAGGCCTTCTTCGACAAAGCCCAAGCGCTGCAATAAGGCAGCGCTGCGCTGATTGTGCGGCTGGTAATTGGCTTGCAGGCGATGCAGGCGCAAATCGTCAAAGGCAAAACGGATGATCTCGCTGACCGCCTCGTGCATCAGACCCTGCCCTTCCAGCGCGTGGTCGATGCCATAACCCAGATGGGCCGCCTGGAACACACCACGCACGATATTGCTCAGGCTGATGGTGCCCACCACCTGTTGCGGCGCGTCGGGCAGGGTCAGCAGGTAGCGCGCGCACACGCCTTGCTCCCAGCCCAATGCCTGCTGACGCAGCTGCATGGTCCAGTACAGCTCGGTAAAGAACATGTCGCCGGGCTTGGGGTCCCAGGCAGCAAAATGCTGCCGGTTGCGTACCTGATATTCCAGCATGGGCAGCGCCATACTGATGTTGGCGGGTCGCAAATGCAGGCGCGGGGTGACCAGCACGGTTTGCTGAGTGGTCATGGCTGTCTTTCGGCAAGGACACAGGAGCCAGCAGTGTAAGTGCAGGCTGGCCCAAGGCTCAAGCGGCCTGCCATGCAACAACGCCCGGACGGGCCGGGCGTTAGGTCTTGCTGCGTTGCGACTGGCGGCTTAGTGGCCGGTCAGGCGTTCCAGTGCTTCACGGTACTTGGCGGCGGTTTTTTCGCGCACGTCCAGCGGCACGGCCGGGGCCGGGGCCTGCTTGTTCCAGCCGGAGGCTTCCAGCCAGTCACGCACGAACTGCTTGTCGAAGGACGGCGGATTGGTACCGGCAGCATAGCTGTCGGCCGGCCAGAAACGGCTGGAATCCGGGGTCAGCGCTTCGTCCATCAGCACCAGGGTGCCGTCTTCATCCAGACCGAACTCGAACTTGGTGTCGCAGATGATGATGCCGCGCTTGGCGGCGAATTCGGCAGCCGTCTTGTACAGCAGGATGGCGGTGTCACGCACCTTGGCAGCCAGCTCGGCACCAACGATACCCACGCACTGCTCGTAGCTGATGTTTTCATCGTGATCGCCCACAGCCGCCTTGGTGGACGGGGTGAAGATGGGTTCGGGCAGCTTGCTGGATTCCTGCAGGCCGGCCGGCAATGCAATGCCGCACACGGTGCCGGACTTCTGGTATTCCTTCCAGCCGGAACCGGCCAGATAACCACGTACCACGGCTTCGATCGGCACGGCCTTCAGGCGCTTGGCCACCACGGCACGGCCTTCCACTTGCGGCAGGTCTTCGGCGGACACCACATCTTCCGGCTTGTCACCGGTCAGGTGGTTGGGCACCACGTCCTTCAGGGTTTCAAACCAGAAGTTGGAAATGGCGGTGAGGATCTGGCCCTTGGCCGGAATCGGATCGTCCAGAATCACGTCGAAGGCGGACAAACGGTCGGTGGCGATCATCAGCATGCGCTTGTCGTCGATCTCGTACAGATCGCGTACCTTGCCGGAGTAGATTTTCTTCAGGCTTTTCAGATTAGTGGTGTTGAGTCCGCTCATGACACGTCCTTGCTAAAGGCTGGGCCACCCTGCCTTGTGGGCGGGCTGGCGATTTTGAAAACTGCTCAGCTCCGCAAGCAGCCTGTCGCCGGCTTGCAGAGCTGGAATGGCTTACAGCGTATCCTTCAGCGCCTCGGCCTGCTCCAGTGCCTCGTCGGCAGTGGCGGCCATCACGTTGAAGTGGCCCATCTTGCGACCCGGGCGCGCCTGCTTCTTGCCGTACAGGTGCAGCTGGGCATTGGGGGCCTCGGCCAGCACGTCCCAATTGGGTTCGCGGCCGTCTTCCTTCCATACATCACCCAGCAGGTTCACCATCACCACCGGGCTGAGCAGGTCGGTGCGGCCCGGCAGCAGGCCGCACATGGCGCGTACTTGCTGCTGGAACTGGTCGGTAAGACAGGCCGTCAGGGTATAGTGGCCGGAATTGTGCGGGCGCGGGGCGATTTCATTCACCACCAGACTATCGTCGGCCAGCACGAAGAACTCCACCGCCAGCACGCCGACGTAATCCAGCGCTTCGGCCAGGCTTTGCGCCATCTGCTGGGCAGAGGCCGCCAGCGCCGGAGCAATGCGTGCCGGGACAATGGACACGTCCAGAATGCCGTTTGCGTGGCTGTTTTCCGCGACCGGAAACACCGCCATCTGCGCCGCACTGACGCGGGTGACAATGGCCGATACTTCCAGCTTCAGGTCCAGCATTTTTTCCAGCACACAGGCCTGACCACCCAGATTGGCATAGGCGGCGCGGGCTTCGTCCTGAGTGCTGACCCGTACCTGGCCCTTGCCGTCGTAACCCAGACGGGCAGTTTTCAGGATACCGGGCAGGTAGGGCGTGAGGTCGACCTGAATGTCTTCCACGCTTTCAATGGCCAGATAGGGCGCGATCGGCAGACCGGCCTTGTTGATCCAGCCTTTTTCGGCAATGCGGTCCTGGGCGATGGCCACGCAGTCGCCGGAAGGAGAAACGCGCGTGGTACGCGCCAGTTCGCGCATGGCGTCGGCATTGACGTTTTCAAACTCGGTGGTGACGGCGGCACAGGTCTGCGCCAGCGTCTTGAGTGCAGCGGCGTCGTTGAACGGTGCGCACAGGTGCACGTCGGCAAACTGGGCGGCCGGGGCATTGGCGTCCGGGTCCAGCACCGTCACGCGGTAGCCCATGGTCTTGGCAGCCACGGCAAACATGCGGCCCAGCTGGCCGCCGCCGAGAATTCCCAGCATGGACGGTGGCAGGATGGCCGCCATTTATTCCACCTCCGGCAAGGTCATGCCCAGCACGGTTTCTTCCTGGCGCTTGCGGAAGGCGATCAGTTTCTCGGCCAGTTCCGGCACGGCATTGGCCAGCATGGCCACGGCAAACAGCGCAGCATTGGCGGCACCGGCTTCACCGATGGCAAAGGTGGCCACCGGGATGCCCTTGGGCATTTGCACGATGGACAGCAGCGAGTCTTCGCCACGCAGGTATTTGGACGGCACCGGCACGCCCAGCACCGGCAGGTGGGTCTTGGCGGCCAGCATGCCCGGCAGGTGGGCAGCACCGCCGGCACCGGCGATGATGGCTTTCAGACCGCGCGCGGCAGCGGTTTCTGCGTATTGGAACAACAAATCCGGGGTACGGTGGGCGGAGACGACGCGGGTTTCGAAAGCGACACCGAAGTCCTTCAGCACGCGCGCGGCGTTCTGCATGACTTCCCAGTCGCTGTTGCTACCCATCACGATGCCGACTTCAATCATGGCGGTGAAGCTCAGGGAGGAATAAAGACGTGATTTTACCTGAGAGCCGGCTGGGGCCGGAATGGTTTTTTATTTTGATATCAAGACAGTTGCGACAACTGTCGCAAGCGCTGTCTCTGGCTCAGCCCGGACGCGGATAGGTAAACAGCAGCAGATGGACGGTATTGAAGGCCAGATGCGCCAGTGCCGCCAGTGCCACCTGACGGGTGGCGGCGTACACCAGGCCATAGCCCAGGCCGGCCAGCGTGGCCAGCCCTACCCAGCCCCAGCCACCGGCCACATGGGCGGCACCAAACAGCAGCGAGGCACCAATCAGCGCGGGCAAGGGCTCGATGCGATTTTCCAGCCAGCGCTGCAGGCCATGGCGAAACAGTGCCTCTTCCGGCAAGGCCGTCAGGAAAAAATTGGCAAACAACCAGGGCAGAATCCAGGCCGGTAGCTTGGGAGCATAGGCAATCAGGCCGCTTTCCTGTGCCAGCGCCAGCACCAGCATCAGCAACAGCAGGCCAACCGCAGCCACAGTGCCACCCCAGGCCCGGCCCCGGTGCGGGGCGTCGTGCAGGCCCAGCAGCAGCAGCCAGCCGGCCACACCTTTGTCAAAACTCCAGAACAGCCGGTACACCTGGCTGTCTGGCGTCGCCCGCCCCTGCCATAACAAGGGGTTGTCGAAACCGGGCAGCGCATGCAGGGCCAGCGCCAGCAAGAGTGCCAGCCACAGCACCCGCCATTCCGGGCGCGGAAAACGGTAAACCACATAGCTCAAGCTGCCGGCCACCGCCAGTGCCAGCAGGCCCAGCGGTTGCAGCAGCCCGCACAACAGCGCCAGGCCAATCGCCCCCAGGCCAGCCAGCATGGAGGAGCGCGGCAGGCCCAGGCACTGCAGCAGCAGGGCAATGGCCAGCCAGCCAAAGCTGGCCAGTTCGACGGTGGCGGGTAGCATCATGGGCATGCGCAGCCGCCCGGCCAGCGCAAGGAGTGGCCGGGCGCTAAAGGCTTACATCTTGGTGAGCTGCTCGCGCGCTTTCTGGGCGGCGGAGCTGGACGGATACAGCTTGATCAGGCGCTTGAGCGTGGCCTTGGCAATATCCACTTGCCCCAGGTCGCGCTGGCAGTTGGCCACATTGCGCAGTGCATCCGGTGCCTTGGGGTTGTCCGGAAACTGCTCGGCAAAGCGGCGGTGGATTTCAATGGCGGCGTCGTACTGGCGCTGGGCGGTATGGGCAACGCCCAGCCAGTACAGGGCATCGACGGCCTGTGGCGCATTGGGGTTCTGCTGGATGTACAGGCTGAGCGCGGCGGTAGCCTTGGGGAAATCACGCGCGCGCAGCAGATTGAGTGCCTTGTCGTAATCCGGGCTGGTCTGGGTATCGGCCGCAGCAGGCTGGCTGGCTGCCGGCTGGCTGGCATTCTGCTGGGCGGCGGCCTCCTTGCCGGCACTTTCCAGATGGGCCAGACGGCCATCCAGATCGTTATACAGATCGTTCTGGCGCTTCTGCGTGGTTTGCAGATTGTAATTGGCCACTTCCACCTCGCCGCGCAGCTTGGCCACTTCGGCTTTCAGGCTTTCCATCTGGTTGACCATTTCCAGCAGCTTCTCATTGGACAGCTTGCTTTCCACTTCAGTCAGGCGCGCGCTGGCCTGACGATTGACCTGGTCAATCTGGTTGCGGGTGGCTTCGATATCGCTGGTGGTGGCGCAGGCAGACAGGGTAAGCAGCAGCGCCGCGCTGAGGGCAAGCCGTTTCATGGGGCAGTTCTCGGTCCGTTGCATACAGGTTGGCCGGACATCATAGCAGCCTGAAGTGTATTTCTGGCTAGATGTCCGGCCTGATTGATCCGGCATGGCGGCACACCGCTTAAAGTGTGCCGCTGCTTGCCTTACTCGCCGTTGTACAGAATGTCGGCGCGGCGGTTTTCGGCGTAATCAGCCTCGGTGCTGCCGGTCGCCTTCGGTTTTTCCTTGCCCAGGCTGACCGCCTCAAGCTGCTGGTCCTTCACGCCCAGCACTTCCAGCGAGCGCTTCACGCTTTCGGCACGACGCTGACCCAGGCCCAGGTTGTATTCGCGGCTGCCGCGCGCATCGGTATTGCCCTGGATGATTACCTTGCGATCGGCGTGATCCTTCAGGTAGCCGGCATGGGCTTCCACGGTGGGCTTGTCGCTGCCCTTGACGGTGGAGGAGTCAAAGTCGAAGTACACGCTGCGCTTGGCCAGCGGGCTGTTCGGATCGTGCAGCGGGTCTGCAGCCAGCTTGCCCTGGTTGCTGCTGCCGGTATCGGCCGGGGCCTGTACCTGGCTGGCGGCACCGGCATTGTCGGTATTGCTGGTGACAGCAGCCGGTTTGGTGCTGGCGCAGGCGGCCAGCAGGGTAACCGTGGCGGTGCCGAGTACGAGTTGTTTCCAGTTCATGCCTTCGCTCCTTGGATTTGAATGCATTACATCATTGCGGATTGTTGAAAGGGCCCCATGACGGGTCCTGCACTTCACCATTAATCACTGCCAGTCTTACCTTGCTGCTGCCATCCAGCGTGGTGGCATACAGCACGCTCTTGCCGCCGGCATCGCTGGCATACAGCACCATGCGGCCATTGGGCGCAAAACTGGGGCGTTCGTTGTAACCACTCTCCGACAGCGCACGCACATCACCGGTGGTGAGGTCCTGCGCCATCACGCGAAAACGGCCCGCCTCGCGCCGGATAAAGGTCAGCGTGCGACCATCAGGCGACACGCGCGGCGAAACGTTGTAGCTACCTTGCCAAGTAACGCGCTGGGCCTGCCCACCGCTGACAGCCATGCGATAAATTTGCGGGCCGCCGGTGCGGTCGGAAACAAAATAGATCTGGCTGCCATCCGGGGTGAAGGCCGGCTCGGTATCAATCGCATCGCTATAGCTGAGACGACGCGGCGGCCCGCCCAGGGTATTCACCAGATAAATCTGCGAATTGCCAGTTGTGGTCAGCACCACCGCCAGCTTGCTGCCATCCGGGCTCCAGGCCGGGGCGGAATTGCTGCCCTTGAAGTTGGCCACCGCGCGGCGCTGGCCGGTGGCCAGGTCCTGCACCCACACTACCGGCTTCTTGCTCTCGAACGACACATAGGCCAGATAGCGGCCATCCGGACTCCAGCTAGGCGAGATGATGGGCTCCCTGGAACGCAGGATGGTTTGCGCCCGATTGCTGTCCACATCAGTGATCAAGCCCACTTGCAACTGATAATTGCGACCATTCTTGACCACATACACCACCCGGGTATTGAAAATGCCCTTCTGCCCGGTAATCGCCTGGTAAATCATGTCGGCAATGGTGTGCGCAACTTCGCGGCCACGGTCTGGCGTCACGGTGAACTCACCGGAAGTCAGCTGTTTCTTCTGTGCCACGTCCATCAGCCGGAAGCTGATTTTCACCTGCCCACCGGCCACCGGCTCTACCTTGCCGATGGCGATGGACTGCGCAGCAGCTGCCTGCCACAGCGGGTAGCGGATGTCGGCCGGCTCCACCGGCACATTGGCGATGGCCGAGCCATCCACCATGCGGAACACGCCGGACAGTTCCAGATCGCTGCGGATGATGGGGGTAAGCGCCTCGCGCATGCGCGTGGTTTCATCCTTGAACGGCACCACGGCAATGGCATGTTTGCTGGCACCACCGCCAACGATCTCGATGGTCATTTCCGCGTATGCGCCACGGCCGGCCAGCAAGACAAACATTAGCAATGCCTTAAACAGAGTACGAATGTCCGGCATGAGTTCCCTCTGAATATAAAATTTCCTGAAAACCATTCATCTGCCTGCCGGCCTACTGCCGGGGGCGGAATTCCATCTTGAACTGACGATAGCCATCGTTGAAATTGGCTCCAGGCGGCAGGCTGGGGAAGGTATGTGCCTCCCAGATAGCCCGTTGTACCGCTTCATCATAAGCCTTGCTACCGCTTGAACTGAGCAGCTGCACCTTATTGACCTCCAGCGAAGGCAGCAGGGTCACCTGCACCCGCGCTACCGGATTGCCGGCCAGATCGGGTGGCACCTGCACCAGCGTGGTGATCTTGGCCTTGACCCTGTCCATCCAGCCGCCCTTGGCAGCCGCCGAACCATTCACCGCGCCACCGGCCACGCCATTGGCACTGCCTGCCTGGGTGCTGCGGGCATTGGCCTTGTGGCCGGTATTCGGACTATCCAGCGAGGACAGCAGATCATCCGCCTCGTTGTTATAGGTTTTCGACTGTTTGCTGCCCTTGCCCGGCGTGGTGGCTGGCGGCAGCTTGGCGGTTTTTTTGTCCGTCACGACTGGTGTAACAGGCTTGGCCGGCGCTTTTTCCACCACTTTGGCTGGTTTTTCCTGCTTTTTCGCAGGCTCCGGCGGTTTGACTGGCGCGGCCTTTACCGGCTCGGGCTTGGGTTTTTCCGGCAGCAGCTTGTGTACCGGTTCCAGCTTTTTAGGCGGTTCGATTGGCGGCTTCACCAGGTGCTGTGGCTTGGGTTCAGGTTTTTTCCTGCTACCCAGATTCACCTCGGCGGGCGGTTCTGGCGGCGGTGCCGGCGGCGCTTGCACCGGTACGGTCCGCACCGGCTTGGCAACGGCCTGTGGTTCGACTACGGCAGCCGGCGCGGGCGGCGGGCTACTCCACAACTCCAGCGCCAGCGGCACTTCCCTGCTGGGCTGCTTGCTGGCAAGACCGGCCCACAGCATCAGGGCGATGACCACCCCGTGCAATAGCAGCGAGGCCAGTACGGACCAGGACGGGGAGCTTGAATCGGTACGCTTCATGCCTTATTGATGATTCTGCTGCTTGACGGTGAGGGCCACGCGCTTGATGCCGGCCTTGTGCAGGTCGTCGGCCACACCCACCACTTCGGAATACTTGAGGTCTTTGTCAGCCGAAATGGCCACCGGGCGGTCGGCACCGGCCAGCAAGGCGACCACTTGGGCAGCCAGCGTGCTACGTGATTCCACCACCGTCACCTTGTCGCCATCCTTGATTTCCAGCTTGCCCCCGGCATCCAGCACCACTTCCAGCGGCGGTGCATCCAATGCTGCCGCCTGGGATACGCTGGGTACCTGAATCACCCCGGGGGTGAACATGGGGGCCGTCACCATGAAGATGACCAGCAACACCAGCATGACGTCGATGTAGGGCACCACGTTCATCTGGTTCATTTGACGGCGGGGACGGCGGTTGAGCATGACAATCCAGACCAAAGTTCAGCTTGCCATCATAGCACCGCAGCCAAAGAGGCCGGATGACAAACAATCTTGCTTAACAAAAAAGGGGTCTGACCAGCAGCGCCACCATAAAGTTCTCATCCGGCAGGCGGGCTGGGCCAAGGCTCACAGCCGGGTACACAGGGTAAGGCCGTCGCCAATTGGCAGTACGCAATGGCGGATGCGCTTATCCTGCTGCAGCCGGGCATTGAAAGCATGCATCAGGTGTACGCCAGGCGGATCGTTCGGGTGTGGTGCCACGACACGGCCAGACAAAAAGATATTGTCGATGGCGATGACGCCGCCGGGCCGTACCAGTTGCAGGCAGGTATCGAAGTAATCCTGATAAGAGGGCTTGTCGGCGTCAATGAATGCCAGGTCGAACTGACCGGCCTGCCCCTCTGCCAGCAGCTGCTGCAAGGTCAGCAGGGCGGGCTGCAACTCCAGCCGGATTCGCCCGGCCACCCCGGCGCGCTGCCAGTAGTCGCGCGCGATGGCGGTGAACTCTTCACTGACATCGCAAGCCACGGCCTCGCCATCAGCCGGCATGGCCAGCATGGCGGCAAGCATGCTGTAACCGGTGAAGACACCGATTTCCAGATAGCGGCGCACGCCCATCAGTTGCACCAGCCAGCCCATGAACTGCCCTTGCTCGGGGGCGATCTGCATTTTGGCCATGCGGTGGCCCGCGGTGAATTCGCGCAGTTCACGCATGACCGGGTGCTCGGTCAAGCCAATGGCCATCAGATAATCATGCAAGGTGCCGTCCAGCGGCACGGTACGACTGGTCATGGGTAGTCTCGGAAAAATGACAAAACGCCCACTGGACAGACCGGGCCGGCATGGCAGGCCAGTCCGGTGGCAACAGGGGGCGTTTGGAAATGGCCTCGGCGGCGGCCGGGCCGGGGCTGCTTATTCCGGCTGGTAGACGTAGGGCTTTTGCGCTACGCGGGATTCTTTCCAGCGGCGCTGGTCGTCCAGGCTGACATTGCGGTCCCACAGGGTGAGGCGCAGTTCGCGGCGCTGCTGGTCTACTTCCGGATTCTTGTCCAGAAATTCGCTCATGAATTTGGTGAAGTCGGACTGGTACATGGTGTTCCCCTGGCTATGATCGCAGGATTCTAATCGATAAGCGCCGGCACTGACCACGGTATTGCCGGATATTTGGCCACAGCGGCGGCACAAACACCACAGCAGCAGCTAGCTGCGCGGGATGGCGGGCGATTTGTCGCCGTACATCTTGCGATCGGCAACATCAAGCAATTCCTCAATCAGCATGCCGTCCTCGGGATAATAGGCAATACCGATGCTGACCCCCAGCCGGATGGTGTGACCGTCCACGTCATAAGGTTGCTGAATGGAGTGCTTCAGGCGCTCAACCACCCGGTCAGCCTCGCGGTTGGATTCAACATCCTCAATCAGTAGCACGAACTCATCCCCACCCAGCCGGGCCACGGTATCTTCATTGCGCATAATGGCCAGGATGCGGGCGGCAATCAGCTGCAACACCTTGTCACCGGTGGCGTGGCCATAGCTGTCGTTCACCGGCTTGAAGCGATCCATGTCGAGAAACAGCACCGCCAGTCGTCGGTCGCTACGGTTAAGCCGTGAAATGGCGTGCTGCAGGCGGTCATAAAACAGGTTGCGGTTGGCCAGCCCGGTAAGGCGGTCGTGATTGGCCAGATAAAACAGATGGCTTTCGCGCCGCTGCTGCCGGGACAGCAGTCCCCAATAAAAACGCAGCCCGACCGCAAGCAGCAGCAATACCAGCAATGACTGGCACAGGATGACGGCACGCTCGAAACCGGTGAGCAGATACCAGCCCAGCGGCCAATCCATGCGCAGGGTAAGCGGCTGCGATTCATTGCCCACAGGTCGCTCCAGTTGCAGGCGCGGGAAGCCCAGTGTTTCCAGCCAGCCATGCGGTTTACCAGCAACGTCCACATAGGCTGGCTGCTGGCTGGCCTGCGGCCCTCTTGCCAGAATCCTCATGCTCAGCCCGGCTGGCAGTGCGGTATCGGCCGGGCGCAGATAATCGGAACGCAAAGCCAGGGCGACAAACTGCTCGGGGGTCTGGCCGCGCAGCAATAGTGCGCTGGCATTGACAGGCTGTAGCAGCAGATGGCCCCGGTAGCCCTCGCGCAAAATGAATGAGACCGACATGGCGGTGCGGCCAAAGCGCCGGGCATCCTGGAATGCCGTATGAAACCGCGGGTCATGGACAATGTCAGTACCCAGCAGCGGACGTACGGCCTGGTTCAGCGGCAGGATGGACACCACCGGGTAGTATTCTGTCTGGAACGGCAGGGGGTAGATCAGCGTCTGCCCGGACTGGGCGTAGGCATGCAGCTTGAAATCACTACCCCAGCGTGCCTGCATCTCCTGCATCCAGGCCGGCAGATCCTGCTGGCGAACGCGCTGGATACGCTCCAGCGACACCAGCTGCGGATAGCGCTCGGCCATCTGACGCACAAAAAGCTGTTCCTGCTCGCTGGCATGCTGGTGATCGAGCATGGTGAAGGCGGCATAGCTGTCCAGAATGGTCTCGTTAACCAGCAGCTTCTGGTTCAACTGTTCGGACAGGCGTACACCCAGCATGTCGAACTCCTGCTCGGCGCTGATCACCGCCCGGCTGAGAAAAGCCATGGAGATCAGTGCACTCAGCAATAGCCAGAGCAGTACACATGCCAGGGTGGCCAGTTTTATCCGCATGGAGCAAGGACTGGAAAGGGGGAAAACGGGAATTCTATAGAAAGGGCGGCGTGCTGGCGCAAGTAATCCGTAGCCAGCAGGAAGAGTTAAGTAGTTACACCTAGACGTATTTGCCCTTACTAAAAAGCCCTGCCGCTAGCTGTCTAAACTAGCTGCTTGTCTTACGCAGTCCGGCCCGGATGGCGGACAGCTGACGCCGACTGACTGCCAGTGGCTGAGCGATGTCTCGCAGACGCACACCCCACTGCTCCTCCACGCCATCGCCCAGACGCAGCAGCTCTTGCAGGGCGTGGCGCATCACCAGGCAGTTGCGGTGAATGCGCAGCACGCTATCGCCCAGCCGCTGCTCCAGCGCCACCAGTGAGTCATCCAGCAGATATTCACCATCCGACGTCACCAGGCTGATGTATTTTTGCTCAGCCTTCAGGTAGCGCACGGCAGAAAAGGGAATATTCAACAACCGGTCGCGGTGCCGCACGGTGAAATGGGCTTCGATGGCTGGGCGCTTGCCACAGCGGACTGCTGCTTTTTCCAGCGCCTGGCGCAAGCGCTCCAGCCTGACGGGCTTGAGCAGGTAATCGGCGGCATCCAGCTCGAAGGCATCCACGGCGTACTGCTCGTGTGCCGTGGTGAACACCAGCTGCGGCACCAGCGGCAACTGGCGCAAGCTGCGCGCCAGCTCCACCCCGCTGATGCCGGGCATGGAAATGTCCAGCAGCAGGACATCGACCGAGTAGCGCGCCAGCCAGTGGCTGGCTGTCTCGGCATCGCCCAGAGCCGCCACCGTAGTGGCACCGCACTGCGCCACCTGGCCGATCAGGCGTTCGCGCGCCAGCGGCTCGTCATCCACCACCAGTACGCGCAGGCCGTTTACAGTACCCATTGTGGCTTGCCCAGTTTTTCTACCAGTTGCCGCCAGGCCTTGAGGATCTTCTGGAACTTGTTGTTGGTGGGCGCCTGTTCGCGCACCTGCACCAGCATGTCGTAGGCACGGCGCATATGGCTTTCGTGCCAGCCATTGCCATGCACATAGGCCATGGTGGCATTAGCCAGGTTAAGCATCACCTGCACATTGTGCGGCATTTCCTCATGCGCTTTGACAAAGCGTTCGATGGCCTGCTCGAAGCGACCTGCCTGTGCCTCGCGCACCGCCTGGTTGTTCAGCTCCAGCACCGACTGCACGTTTTCGGCAATCAGCTGGCGGCCCATATCGCCCAGCCCGACTTCCTCGAACAGGCTGCCAATGGTGGACAGCAGCTCTTCGTTATCGTGGTTGTTGCGCACCAGATCGCGCATGGCGGCATTACCGCTGTCCTGCTTGCCCTGGGCATAGCAGGCACGGGCAAATTCCATTTGCGCCTCGGCCGGCAGGTTGCTGCCCAGCTTCTGGTAGGCGGTTTCGGCACTGGCCAACAGGCTGCGTGCCTTTTCGTGATTACCCATGCGGTTCTGCAACTGGCTGTCGATGACATTGCACATCCACTCGCCTGTCTCGTTGTAGCGGTAATCACGCCGCAAATTACCCAGGGTGCGGGCGGCAGTGCCGGTTTCACCGCGCGCCATCTGCACCCGGGCCAGCATGGCGTAATGGGTAGGACTGCGATGCCAGGTGTACTTGGCGATATTGAGGGTTTCTTCACTGGCCGCCTCAGCGGTTTCCAGATCCTTGTTCATCATGGCCACTTCGGCCAGCTGCTTTTGCCGGCGCAACACCACCGGCGACAGGGTTGTTGCCTTCTCCAGCGTGCTTTGCGCACCGGGCAGATCGTGATGGATACGATGCAGCTTGGCCAGCCAGTCATAGGCTTCCATCACCCTTTCATTGTCGGCCAGTACTTCTTCGAACAGCAGCTTGGCTTCGTCATAGGACTTCAGCCCGGTGAGCGATTTGGCCAGCCCCAGCTTGGCCCAGGCCAGCGGTTTGAGGCGCAGCACTTCCATATAGAGGTTGCGGGCGGTGTCGAAGTCACCGATCTTCTGCGCCAGGCTGCCCTTGAGCTTCATGAAGTCCAGGGTGAATTCGCCACGCTGGCTGATCTTGCGGCTACAGGCATCGATGGCGGCCAGGTATTCATGCCGCATGATGGCTTCGTCCACCATGCGGAAGGCCTCGCGCCGGCGCATGGCTTTTTCCAGCCGCTGGCTGAGCACTTCGCCGGTAAAGGGCTTGAGCAGGTAATCATCCGGTGCCAGTTCGGCGGCGGAGATGACGCGCTGGGCGCGGCGCTCGCCGGTGACAATCATGAACACACAGGACTGCTTGATCAGGTTGCGCTCCTTGACCTCTTCAAACAGGTAGAGGCCGTCATAGCCATTACCCAGGTCGTAATCGCACAGCACCACGTCGAATTCGAACTTGGCCATCTTGGCCAGCGCATCGCCGGCCTTGCTGGCATATTCGACCTTGTCCGCGCCAAAGGAGGCCAGGGTCATTGCCAGGGCCCGCTGCATTTCGGGCAGGCTGTCGATGATCAGAAACAGCCGGCTGGCATACGGGTCCTCGTAAGGACGGCGCGTGCTCTCGGCACTGCCCTGACCGGCAGTCAGGCTCTGATAGGTGGTGGAGGGTAGCTTGTCACTCATGGCGTCATCATTGGCCAGCCTGGCTGGAATGTCATTATTCGGCGGTCAGTTTGGCGTAACGCAAATCAAGCCACTTCAACCCGTGTTCGGCAAAATTGATCTGCAAACGCACATCACTGCCACTGCCCTCGGCATTGATCACGACGCCAGAGCCAAACTTGGCGTGGCTGACGCCCTGACCGATGCGAAAGCCCTGCAGCGACATGGCCGCTGGCGGTGCGCTTACCTCATCCAGCCAAGGGGCGCGACGCGGGCTTGCCGGCGGCACAGGTTTCACTGTAGCAGACAGTACCCGTACCAGCTCGGCTGGAATTTCCTCGACAAAGCGCGAACGGATGGGGTAGCGGCTCTGACCATGCAGCATGCGGCTCTGGGCGCAGCTGAGGTACAGCCGTTTGCGGGCACGGGTGACAGCCACGTACATCAGGCGGCGTTCTTCCTCCAGGCCCTTGCTGTCGTTCATGCTGTTTTCGTGCGGGAACAACCCTTCTTCCAGGCCGGACACAAAGACGGCGTCGAACTCCAGGCCCTTGGCGGCATGCACCGTCATCAGTTGCAGTGCGTCCTCACCGGCTTCGGCCTGGTGCTCACCCGCTTCCAGGCTGGCGGCGCTGAGGAATTCGACAATGGCCAGCTCCGGCTGATCCGGGAAGAAACCGGCCGCGGCGCTCACCAGTTCGTCCAAGTTGGCCAGCCGCTCTTCGCCTTCTTTCTTGTCCTGCTCGTACATGGCGCGCAGGCCGGAGTGGTCGATGATCAGGCTGACGGTTTCCGCCAGCGTCATGTCAGTGCTCTTGTTGCGCAAGGCTTCGATCAGCAGCACGAACTCGCCCAGCTTGGCCGCAGTGCGGCCACCACCGGCAGCACAACAGGCCTGCCACAGGGTAACACCCTGCTCGCGGCTGACGGCCTGCAGGTTTTCCACCGTGCGGGCACCGATGCCGCGCGCCGGTACGTTGATCACGCGCAACAGGGCGTTGTCATCATCCGGGTTGCTGACCAGACGCAGATAGGCCAGCGCATGCTTGACTTCCTGACGCTCGAAAAAGCGCAGGCCGCCATAAATGCGGTAGGGCAGCTGGGCATTCACCAATACATGTTCCAGCACCCGTGACTGGGCATTGGAGCGGTACAGGATGGCCATGTCCGACAGATTCATGCCCTCACGTTGCAGGTTCTTCACCTCGTCGATAATGAACTGGGCTTCATCGCCATCGGAGTAGGCTTCGTACAGGCGGATCTGCTCACCCTCGCCGGCATCGGTCCACAGATTCTTGCCCAGGCGGCCATCGTTGCGTTCGATCAGGGCATTGGCGGCATTGAGAATGGTGCCCACCGAGCGGTAGTTCTGCTCCAGCCGCACCGGCTCGGCCACCTGGAAGTCACTCAGCAAGGCGCGCATATTGCCCACTTCCGCGCCACGGAAGGCGTAGATGGACTGGTCGTCATCGCCCACGGCAAACAGCACGTTGTGCTCGCCGGACAACAATTTGAGCCAGGCGTATTGCAGGCGGTTGGTATCCTGGAACTCGTCCACCAGAATATGACGGAAGCGGCCCTGATAATGGGCGCGCAAGGCGGCATTGGCCTGCAGCAGTTCGTAGCTGCGCAGCAGCAGCTCGGCAAAATCCACCACGCCTTCGCGACGGCACTGGGCGTCGTAGGCGGCATACAGCTCCACCATCTTGGCCTCGTACGGCGTCAGCGCCGGCGGCAGGCGGTCGGCCCGCAGCCCGGCTTCCTTGTTGCCGTTGATGAAGCTTTGCACGGCACGCGGCGGATATTTTTCGTCTGACAGTTCCAGGCTTTTGAGCAGGCGCTTGATGGCGGCTTGCTGGTCGGCGGAATCCAGAATCTGGAAAGCCTGCGGCAGGCCGGCATCGCGGTAGTGGGCACGCAGAAAGCGATTGCACAGTCCGTGGAAAGTGCCAATCCACATGGTGCGCACATTCACCGGCACCATGGCACCCAGCCGGGTGTGCATTTCCCGCGCGGCCTTGTTGGTAAAGGTGACTGCCAGAATGCCGGAGGGATTGACCTGACCGGTGGCAATCAGCCAGGCAATGCGGGTGGTCAGTACCCGCGTCTTGCCACTGCCGGCACCGGCCAGCACCAGCGCGCTCTTGGCAGGCCAGGTCACGGCACGCAGTTGTTCGTTATTCAGTCCGGCGAGTAGCTCACTCATGGCAGGGTTTTCTTCAAGGCAAGTTAATGCGCGCATTTTACACGAGCTGACTGCTGTGGACGGCCATGTGGTCACGCAATGCTCACAACGACGTGCTGCAATGAATGCCAAACAGCTTATCGCTCTTGCCTGCCCTTGGCCGACAGGTTAATTTCCTGGAAACAACCCGCCTCGTTGCCCATGCGCCTTGCTCCCGCTTTCTTGCTAGCCCTCTTGCTGTTACCTGCACACGCAACCGGGATCACCGCGTACACAGAAGAGCTGCCGCCATTGAATTTTCAGCAAGGCGGGCAGCTTACCGGCTATGCCAGCGAGCTACTGGCCGCCATGGCAGCACGGGCTGGCATCCCGCTGCATCAGCAATTACTGCCCTGGGCGCGCGCTTATACGCTAGTGCAGAACGCACCCGACACCTTGCTGTTCAGCACAGTACGCACCAGCGAGCGCGAGCCGCTGTTTCGCTGGGTTGGCCCTATCAGTCCCCGGCGCATCTATTTGTACCGACTGGAGAAACGGCACGATATCCGCCTGAGCCATAGCGGGCAGCTCAGGCAATTGCGCATCGGCACCTTGTTTGCATCGGCCTCGCAACTGCAGCTGCAACAGCTTGGCCTGCCTGTTGGAACCGGACAGGACAGCACGCATAGCGATGCCGCCAATCTGGCAAAACTCAAGCTGGGCCGGGTAGATCTGATCGCCATGCTGGACTGGGCCATGCACTGGCAATTGCAGCAAGCCGGGCTGCCGGAACGCATGGTAAGGCCGGCAGCGCTGCTAAATGGGCAGGGTCAATACTGGTATGCACTCAATCCACAGACACCGGATGACACGGTAAACCGTTTGCAGACTGCGCTGGATGATTTGGTCAGGGCTGGCCATGCCCAGCGGCTACGCCAGAAATACATGGGCCGGGAAAGCATCCCGACCGGTATTGCCGACTTCAGCCCGAATAAAGACTGAGCTGGCCACCACCGGCCTTACACATAGGTGTTGATGGTGCGTCCCAGCGTACTGAGGCTTTCTCCTACTGCGGTCAGCCCATGGGCAGCAGCTGTGCCAGTGGCACTGACGCCGCCGCTCAGGCCGCCTCCTGCTGCCTTGGCGGCAGAACCCAGTTCGTCGACTACGTTTTTTGCTCCCTGGCGCAGCACACTATAAGCCGTGGGTGTGCGTGCTACGGTGGAAACTCCACTGATTGTGCTCATGTCGCTCTCCCCTACCGTTTTGTACCTGGTTTATGCCCGCTGCAGCCGGCATGTAAATTTACGTTATGCCGTGTTAAGACAATCGGCCATTTCCTTTACGTTTTCTTACCTTGTTTTTTAATCACTAACGCTAATTAACTGAAAATGAAAATAGAATAAAAGGAGTAATAAAAGGAAAGGGAGCAGCAAAGTGAAAACACTGGCTACTAAATTATCGGCCTGCCTGGTATTTACCGGCTTTATCACCGGCTGCGCCTCTTCTCCACAAACACTGGTTACCGCACCAGTGCATATCAGACCGCAATTTACCCCGGTTGCGCTGGAAGATAGTCCCGGCTCCATTTACCAGCCCAACAAGGCAATGTTGTTATTTGAAGAGCCTATTGCCAACCGTGTTGGTGATGCGTTGAAGATCAATATTGCCGAGAATCTCTCCTCCAGTAACAATGCCAACACATCGACCAGTCGCACATCTACAATTTCCGAATCCGGTCCGGGTGCGCTTTCCTCGATGGGTGGTTTGCTGAAAGAAATTTTTGATTACAGCGGCAAAGCAACTGGCAGTAGCAGCCTGAAAGGCACCGGCCAGGTAACCAATGCCAATCAGATCAGCGGCAGCCTGATGGTTTCGGTAACCGATATATTGCCCAATGGCTATATGGCAGTGGCCGGCGAAAAAGCCGTGGCCGCCAGTGGCAATACCACGCTGCTGCGGTTTTCCGGCATTGTGAACAAGCGCGATATCAAGGTAGGTAATGTCGTATCTTCCAACGACGTGGGTGATGCACGCATCGAGCAGATCGTGAATGGGGTAGCCAGCGAAGTGGCCTCACGCACTGCAGCCCAGAACTTCTTTGCCGGGCTGATCAATTTCTGGTAGTCGTTGCAGCCCGTTTGGCTACATCTTGTTCAAAACGGGTTGCCCCGTTGGCGGCCTCTCCGCTGCCTGCCTGCCATTGCGTCATGTTCTCGGCAGAGAACATCTTGCCCAGCAAGGGTGACAGTTTCTTCCCCGTTGAACTCCACTTGTCATAGGCCATGCCATCCAGCTTATAGGCTGCATTGGCCAATACCTTGCCATTCTTTTTCAATAGCAGATTAATGTCGGTGATATAGGGCCGCAATTCATCGCTGAACATGGGCGAGCCCCACTGCGTCAATACCGTGTAATACAGCAGGGCATCACAATTGGCCGGCGCATTACCAACGGCATAAATCCGGCTTTCCAATTCCCGCTCGCGCAGCTGCTTTTGCAATTCGGGAATGAAGTCCGGCACAATCACACTGGAATTAAGCTCGACACAGATATCGTGTAGCTCTTCATGGGGATGTGCCATACCATTGGTGCTGGTATTGGGGGCCATATTGGCCACCGAGGTTACCGCCGTACTGGCCAGTTGCACCCCGGCCACGATGGGAGAGGTAATCAGGGTACAGGCACTTAATGTCAGCGCAGCAGGTGCAATCATAAAACGCAGCAGATATTTCACCTTCGTACTCGCCAGACAATTAAAACAGAGCAACCCTAGCAGTAAAATAAAATGCCCCGAAGGGCATTTACAGACATTTACACGCCTGAATGCATCAGGCTGCTGCTGGCTTATTTTTTGACGCCCAGCTCGCGCAGGCGCTCGTCCAGATAACTGCCGGCGCTATGCCGTTCAGATAGCACCACTTCCGGGCGCGGATGCAGGAACAAGGGCAGCGACACCCGGCTCTTCAGCGCTGCCTCCCCTTGCGGGTTCACCACCCGGTGCTGGGTGGACGGGTAGTAACCCTGTGATGCCTCTTGCAACATATCGCCGATATTGATGATCAGCATGCCGAAATCACAGGGTACATCCACCCAGTTGCCCACCTTATCCTGTACTTGCAGGCCGGGCTCGTTGGCCGCCGGCAGGATGGTAAGCAGATTGATGTCGCCATGTGCCGCTGCACGCAGCGAACCTGCCGGTTCGTCTCCGCTAAGTGGTGGATAGCGCAGCACGCGCAGCAGGGTTTGCTGGCTGTTTTCAATCATGGCGGACAGCGGCTGGCTGTATTGTGCGGCGATATCGGCTGGCGTGTGCGCCTGCACCCAGCCCAGCAGCTCACGCGCCAGCGCATTGGCGCTGTCGTAATAGCGGCGGGCATCATCGGCCAGCTGCGGCGGCACCCGCCCCCAAGGATAGATGTGGAAGTATTCCTTGATGTCCTTCAGGCTGGCACCCTTGGCCGTTTCCGAAATGTCGGGGGAAAAATAACCGTCCTGCTTCGCCACGGAAAAGGCGTAATCGTGCTTTTGCGGACTGTTGAAGAAGGCCAACCAGTCAGCATAGATTTTTTCCACCAGCTGCTGGTCGATGGGGTGATTCACCAGCACGCCAAAACCGGTTTCGTGCAGGGAACGGGTAAATTGCGCGGCAGCATCGGCGGCGCGGTAGTCGACAACGCGGACGTTCATGCGAGGGAATCCTTACGGAAGGTGGCCGTCAGGCAAGATCGGGACGGACCACGGCGGCGGATTCTACCCCTGCCGTTGCAGCAGGCAAAGCGCAGCGAAGTGAACTCAGCGCAGGGCCACGTGGGGCGGGCCATCCGCTTGCGGCGTCAATACCACAAGCCCGGCTTCGGCCAGCATGGCCAGGCGCCAGAACAGGTAGCTGTCCGGCACAAAGGCTGTGAGGTGTCGCCCCATGACGCCCCCCACCAGACGCGCTGCCGCCTGCGGCCCTTCGCGGCGCAAAGCTTCCAGCAAGGCTGCATCGAAACAATCCGCGCCGGCCTCGCTTAACTGGCCATCCCGCAGCGCGCGCCACCCCACCCCGGCCTGCTGCCAGTTGTCCCACTCGGCGGCAAGGCGCTGGCGCTCTGCCGGCTCGACTGGCCGGGCAGTACCGATCAACGGCTGAATTTCCGGCTGGCCGCACATGCCCATGGCGACATGGCCATTGTGCTGGATATCCACCTTGCCACTGACTTCCACCACCAACAGCGGCTGGCTGGCGTGGGCATGCGCGCACACCATGGCCAGCAGCAGGCGGTCATGCGCGCCATCGCCCAGCCACAGGCAAAGCGGCTGGCGCTGGGCAAACACGCGGAACAACTGCTTGCGACAGTGCCAGTAGTCCTTGAGAAAAGCTTCGTCGATGTCCGGCAGCCAGCGCATGGACCACCAGATGCGGTTCCACCACGCCACCCGCGCCTGCGGGTCGATGGCATCCGCATCGGCCAGCGGGCCATGGGCAAAGTCCTCCACCACATCCAGCACCTCGTCCCCCGGCAACAGGGTGCGCAAAGCCTGGGCGGCGGCAGGCCCGGTCAGCAGATGTACGGTGGACTGGGTCACACGCGCTGGTCCATGTCGAGGGCCGGCATGGCGCCTTCCACCGTTTGCGCCACCACGCGGGCCGGTACGCCCGCCACGGTGGTATGCGGCGGCACGTCTTCCAGCACCACGCTGCCGGCACCCACCTTGGCACAGTCGCCAACGCGGATATTGCCCAGCACGGCGGCACCGGCACCCAGCATCACGCCGTCGCCGATCTTGGGGTGACGATCGCCCCGCTCCTTGCCGGAACCACCCAGCGTCACGCCGTGCAGGATGGAAACATTATTGCCGATGACCGCGGTTTCACCGACGACCAGTCCGGTGCCGTGGTCCAGCATCACTCCCTGGCCGATACGCGCTGCCGGGTGGATATCCGCCCCGGTGACTTCCGAAATGCGGTTCTGCAGGAACAAGGCCAGGGTCTTGCGCTGCTGCTGCCACAGCCAGTGGGTGATGCGCTGGCTTTGCAGCGCATGGAAGCCCTTGAAATACAGCAGCGGTGTGGAATAGCTGTCACAGGCTGGGTCACGCTCGAAACAGGCGCGGATGTCGGCCCGTGCCGAGGCACTGATGGCCGGGTCGGATGCCAGCGCCTCGCGGAACAGTTCCATCAGGGCGCGCGCGTCCATCACCGGGCTGGCCAGTTTGCTGGACAGGTGAAAGGCCAGCACGTCTTCCAGCGTGCTGTGCCGCAATACCGTCATGTGCAGAAAGCTGGCCAGCATCGGTTCGTCACGCGCGGCTTGCTCGGCTTCCTGCAGAATGGCGAGCCACAGGGCGTCGCCGGAATCTTGCTTCATGCTTGTTACTCCATTACCACGCGGCCCGAGCCATGCCGGGCCGGTGCTTACAACAGGACCACGTCAAACTGTTCCTGGGTATAGGTGGATTCCACCGATAGCGAAATCGGCTTGCCGATGAAGTCCACCAGCATGGCCAGGCTTTGCGATTCCTCATCCAGGAACATGTCGATCACCGGCTGGGCCGCCAGGATGCGATAGCCCTTGGCATCAAACTGGCGTGCCTCGCGCACGATTTCGCGCTGCACCTCGTAACACACGGTCTGGGCGGTCTTGATTTCGCCACGCCCCTGGCAGGTGGGGCAGGGTTCGCACAGCACATGCGCCAGGCTTTCGCGGGTGCGCTTGCGGGTGATTTCCACCAGACCCAGGCTGGTAAAGCCGTTGAGCGTGACACGGGTACGGTCGCGCGCCAGTGCCTTCGCCACCTCGGTCAGCACCGCCGTCTGGTGTTCCTCATTATCCATGTCGATGAAGTCGACAATGATGATGCCGCCCAGATTGCGCAGCCGCAGCTGGCGGGCAATGGCCTGGGTGGCTTCCAGATTGGTCTTGAAGATGGTTTCGTCGAAATTGCGGTTGCCGACAAAGCCACCGGTGTTGACGTCGATGGTGGTCATCGCCTCGGTCTGGTCGATGATCAGGTAACCGCCAAACTTCAGGTTCACCCGCCGCGACAGTGCCTTGTCGATTTCCGCCTCGATGGAAAACAGCTCAAACAGCGGGCGCTCGCCCGAATAGCGCTCGATCTTGCGCACCGAGGATTGCACGTATTGCTCGGCAAACTCCACCATGCGGCTGTAGTTTTCGGTCGAGTCGACAATCACGTGCTCGGTGGTGTCGCTCACCATGTCGCGCAGCACGCGCACCGCCAGCGGCAGGTCTTCGTACAGCAGGCTTTGTGCCGGCAGGTGCTGTGATTTGTGGCGGATGTCGGCCCACAGCTTGGACAAGTATTCGATGTCGGCCTGCAGCTCGTCATTGCTGGCGGTTTCGGCACTGGTGCGGATGATGTAGCCACGTGGCGTTTCCGGCGGCAGCAGCTTTTCCAGCCGCGCCTTCAGGCTGTGGCGCTCGGCCTCGCTCTCGATCTTCTGCGAGATGCCGATGTGTTCTTCCTGCGGCAGATGCACCAGAAAACGACCGGCCAGCGAAATCTGGGTGGACAGGCGCGCACCCTTGGTGCCAATCGGGTCCTTGATCACCTGCACCAGCACGGTCTGGCCTTCAAACAGCATTTTTTCGATGCGCTGCGGCTCAGTAGGATGCTGACGTTGTTCCAGCACATCGGCGATATGCAGGAAGGCGGCGCGCTCCAGGCCGATTTCGATGAAGGCGCTCTGCATGCCCGGCAGCACGCGCTTGACCTGGCCCAGATAGATGTTGCCGACAATGCCGCGGCTGGCGGCACGCTCTACGTGCAGTTCCTGCACGATGGAATCTTCCAGCACCGCCACCCGGGTTTCCTGTGGCGTGATGTTGACGAGAATCTGTTCCTTGGGGCGCTGGATGTCGCGCGGCAGAGGAATGGACTGATGCAGCATGGTCTTTCCTCCTTGATTAAGGGAATTGGTGGCCAAACAAGCCCAGCAGTTCTGCGGTTTCAAACATCGGCAGGCCCATCACCCCGGTATAGCTGCCGGCGATATGGTCGATGAACACCGCCGCCAGGCCCTGGATGCCATAGGCACCGGCCTTGTCGAAGGGCTCGCCACTGTCGATATAGCGCTGGATGTCGGTTTCGCTCAGCACACGGAAATGCACTTCGGTAATGCTGGTGCGCAGTTCGACGCGTTCATCCTGGCGGATGGCCACACTGGTCACCACCTGATGGCTGCGACCGGAAAAGGCCCGCAGCATGCGCGCGGCATCGGCAGCATCAGCCGGCTTGCCATAGATTTCACCCTCCAGCACCACGGTGGTGTCGGCGGACAACAAGGGGCGTGACGGCAAACCGCAGTTTTGCACTACGGCCCAGCCGGCAGCGGCTTTTTCACGCGCCAGGCGCTCGGTATAGGCTACTGCGTTTTCACCGGGCAATACCGACTCGTCGATGTCGGCGTGGATGCGTTCCAGGTGCACGCCCAGCTGTTCCAGCAGTTCGCGACGACGCGGGCTGCCGGATGCCAGGTAAATACGGGTATCGCTTGGGGTCATGATGTTGTCGCTGCCAGTGTTATCAATATTTATTTAGCTGCAAGGTTAGCAGAGCGGCCCATGGCCGACTATCTGCTGCACCGCAAAAGCGCCCGGCCTGGTAGAAGCACCTACGCAAAACGCCCTGCAACAAGGCAGGGCGTTTGGTGGGTCATGGCATGGTCAGACGATGGTCGGACTCAGGCCAGACGGCCATGGCACTGCTTGTACTTTTTACCGCTGCCGCAGGGACAAGGATCGTTGCGGCTGACGCGCAGACCTTGCTCGGCCAGCATTTCCGGCGACAGCGGGTTTTCCTCGCCATCGTCCTCGCCCAGCGAGGAGCCCGGCTCGGCATGCTGCATTTCATACTCACCCAGTTGATGCGGCTCGACTGCGTCCACGTCTTCCTGACCGCGAATCTGAACAGTCATCAGCACGTTCACCACGCTGCGCTTGATACGTTCCAGCATGTCTGCAAACAGTTCGAACGCTTCGCGCTTGTATTCCTGCTTGGGGTTCTTCTGCGCATAACCACGCAGATGAATGCCCTGACGCAGGTGGTCCATGGCCGCCAGATGCTCGCGCCAGTGGGTATCCAGCATCTGCAGTACCAGGCTGCGTTCAAACTGGCGCATCACCTGCTCGCCGGCCAGTTCCACCTTGGCCTGATAGGCATCAGCAGCCAGCTGGATAATACGTTGCTTGATATCCGGAATATCCAGCGTGGATTCGGCCTTGATCCAGTCCGCCACCGGTGCGGCCAGCTGGAATTCGGCTTCCAGTGTCTTTTCCAGGCCCACCAGATCCCACTGCTCTTCCATGGATTCCGGCGGCAGGTGCAGGTCCACCAGGTCGGACAGCACGCCTTCGCGCATGTTCACCACCACCGCGCTGACGTCTTCATCCTGCAGGATGTCATTGCGCTGCTGGTAGATCACCTTGCGCTGGTCGTTGGCCACGTCATCGTATTCCAGCAATTGCTTGCGGATGTCGAAGTTGCGGCCTTCCACCTTGCGCTGGGCGTTTTCAATGGAGCGGGAAACCCACGGGTGTTCGATGGCTTCGCCGTCCGGCATTTTCAGGCGGTCCATGATGGCAGCCACGCGGTCGGAGGCAAAAATGCGCAACAGCGGGTCTTCCAGGCTCAGGTAGAAGCGGGAAGAACCCGGGTCGCCCTGACGGCCGGAACGGCCACGCAACTGGTTGTCGATACGGCGCGATTCATGACGCTCGGTACCGATGATGTGCAGGCCGCCTGCGGCCAGCACGGCGTCGTGACGCAGCTTCCATTCGGCGCGGATGGCTTCGATACGGGCGTTCTGCTCGTCTTCAGACAGGCTGTCGTCCTTCTGTACCGCACGGATTTCCGGTTCCGGGTTGCCACCCAGCACGATGTCGGTACCACGACCGGCCATATTGGTGGCTACGGTAATCACGCCCGGGCGACCGGCCTGTACCACGATGTCAGCTTCACGCGCATGTTCCTTGGCGTTCAGCACATTGTGCGGCAGCTTGGCCTGCTTGAGCAGCTCGGCAATCAGCTCGGAGTTTTCAATGCTGGTGGTACCCACCAGTACTGGCTGACCACGTTCCTGGCAGTCCTTGATATCGGCCAGGATGGCGTCGTACTTCTCGCGCGCCGAACGGTAAACCTTGTCCTGTGCGTCCTTGCGCTGCATCGGGCGATTGGTGGGGATCACCACCGTTTCCAGGCCGTAGATGCTCTGGAATTCGTAGGCTTCGGTATCGGCCGTGCCGGTCATGCCGGACAGCTTGCCGTACAGACGGAAGTAGTTCTGGAAGGTGATGGAGGCCAGGGTCTGGTTTTCGCGGTTGATTTCCACGCCTTCCTTGGCTTCCACGGCCTGGTGCAGGCCTTCCGACCAACGACGGCCCGCCATCAGGCGGCCGGTGAATTCATCCACGATCACCACTTCGCCATCCTGCACCACGTAGTGCTGGTCCAGATGGAAGAGCGAATGGGCACGCAGCGCGGCCATCAGGTGGTGCATCAGGGTGATGTTGGTGGCCGAGTACAGGCTGTCGCCTTCCTTCAGCATGTCCAGCTGTACCAGGATGTCTTCGCAATGCTCGTGACCGGCTTCGGACAACAGCACGCTATGGGCTTTTTCATCCACCCAGTAGTCACCCTCGCCGTCCTCGGTTTCCTGGCGCTTGAGCAGCGGCGGTACCGCGTTCATGCGCTGGTACATGTCGATATTGTCTTCAGCCGGGCCGGAGATGATCAGCGGGGTACGCGCTTCGTCAATCAGGATGGAGTCCACTTCGTCGACCACGGCGAAAGCCAGCTTGCGCTGCACCTTCTCGCCGGTGGTGAACACCATGTTGTCGCGCAGGTAGTCAAAACCAAATTCGTTATTGGTACCGTAAGTGATGTCGCAGGCATAGGCAGCTTGCTTGTCATCATGTGCCATCTGCGACAGGTTCACGCCCACGGTCAGGCCGAGGAAGTTGTACAGGCGGCCCATGATGCCGGCGTCACGGCTGGCCAGGTAGTCGTTGACGGTGATGACATGCACGCCATTGCCGGTGAGTGCATTCAGGTACACCGGCAAGGTGCCCACTAGGGTCTTGCCCTCACCGGTACGCATTTCGGCAATCTTGCCGTTGTGCAGCACCATGCCGCCAATCAGCTGCACGTCGAAGTGACGCATGCCCAGCACACGGCACGAGGCCTCGCGGCAGACGGCAAAGGCCTCCGGCAGGATACTGTCAAGCGTTGCGCCCTCAGCGATGCGCTTTTTGAACTCGGCGGTTTTTCCCGCCAAAGCCTCGTCGGACAGCGCTTGCATGCCATCTTCGAGGGCATTGATGCGCGCCACTTCCTGACGATACTGTTTCAGCAGGCGGTCGTTGCGGCTGCCAAATACTTTCTTGAGTAGCGAGGAAATCATGTATTCCAATCCAGAGGCCCGGACGGGCCGACAAAACAAAATAGGCGAAAGTGTAGCACATCCGCGAGACTAGGTTATGGGGGCGAGCTTGCGCTGAATCAAGCCATGGCAGCCAAATTACTCGCCGAAGCGAGGCCCCGATGGCAAGCTGCCATCCGTGTCCTGCAGCAGAGGCTCCACCCCGTAAAGCAGGCAACATCGAGAAATTGCCAAAGTAAGCGCGGATGGCTTTAAATACTTGCAAATCGGGATGTTGCAGATATTTTTCAGCAAATGTTGTCGTTACATAATCCATACAAAAATTTGTCAGATTTCATCAAAACTTGATGTTTGCCTTGTTATCATTCGTGCGCGTTTGCAGAGCCAGTTTGATGTTTGCCCACGGCCAGCCGTGACATAACAAAAGATGGTGCTCATCTGATGAAGAAGCGGAACGGAGCCTGCACCGTGCCGCCAGGTTAACCACACCAATCGGAGAGGCCTGATGACTAGCGTTATCCGTCCGTTTATTCCTGCCACAGCCAGACGGCTGCTGCCCAATCGCTGGGATCTGATCGCTTTCCCCCTGATTCTGGGCTTTCTGTTATTTGCCACCACCGGCATCGAAGGTACTTGGGCACCCATCAGTGCCTTGCAGACCGAACCGATCTCGCTGGATGCGGCCAATCTGCCCGAATACGCCGTGCGCACCACGCTGCGCATGCTGGCGGCCATGCTGGCGTCCATCGTGTTCACGCTGATCTACGGCACGCTGGCAGCCAAGAGCCGCCGCGCCGGCCAGTTGCTGGTGCCCATTCTGGACATCCTGCAATCGGTGCCGGTGCTGGGCTATATCTCCTTCACCGTCACCTTTTTCCTGGCGCTGTTTCCCGGCCGGGTGCTGGGTGCGGAGTTTGCCGCCATCTTTGCGATCTTCACCTCGCAGGCATGGAACATGACCTTCAGCTTCTATCAGTCGCTGCGCACCGTGCCCAACGACCTGAAAGAGGTGTCGCAGAACCTGCGCCTGTCCGGCTGGCAGAAATTCTGGAAGCTGGAAGTGCCGTTCTCCATGCCGGGGATGATCTGGAACATGATGATGTCCATGTCCGGCGGCTGGTTCTTCGTGGTGGCCTCCGAAGCCATTACCGTGGGTGACAAGACCGTCACCCTGCCGGGCGTGGGCTCCTACCTGGCCATGGCCATCGCCCAGAAGAACCTGGCGGCGGTGGGCTGGGTGATTCTCACCATGACCGTGGTCATCATCATCTACGACCAGTTTCTGTTCCGCCCGCTGGTGGCCTGGGCCGACAAGTTCCGCCTGGAAGACACCATGTCGCAGGCGGCACCGGAATCCTGGGTGCTGAACCTGATCCAGCGCACCCGCTTCATCCAGCAGCTGCTGCGCCCGTTTGGCAAATTGCTGAAAAAGCTGGCGCGCCTGCGGCTGAATATCAGCCTGCCACGTGCCATCCATACCGAGCCCCACTCCGGCGTATCGCGCGGGCTGGATATGCTGTGGGGTGCTTTCATGGTGCTGCTGTGCGGCTATGTCAGCTGGCGGCTGTACAGCTTCATCAGCAGCGAGGTGGGGCTGGGCGAAACCTTCAAGGTGATTGGCCTGGGCTTCATCACCCTGATTCGCGTCACCCTGCTGATTGCGCTGGCCTCCATCGTCTGGGTGCCGCTGGGAGTGCTGATCGGCCTGCGTCCGCGCCTGGCTGAGATGATCCAGCCGGTGGCGCAGTTTCTGGCCGCCTTCCCGGCCAACCTGTTGTTTCCGGTATTCGTGGTGTTCATCGTCCACTTCAAGCTGAACCCGGATATCTGGCTGTCACCGCTGATTGTGCTGGGCACGCAGTGGTACATCCTGTTCAATGTGGTGGCCGGTGCCAGCGCCTTCCCCAATGACTTCCGCGAAGCGGCCGCCAATTTCCACATCAAGGGCTGGCAATGGTGGAAGCAGGTGATGCTGCCGGGCATCTTCCCCTACTACATCACCGGTGCCATCACCGCGTCCGGCGGTGCCTGGAATGCCAGCATCGTGTCGGAAATGGTGTCCTGGGGCGATGACAAGCTGGCCGCCCACGGCCTGGGTGCCTATATCGCCCAGACCACCGCCGCCGGCGACTTTCCCAAGATTCTGCTCGGCATCTGCGTGATGTCGCTGTTTGTCGTGCTGTTTAACCGCTTACTGTGGCGTCCGCTGTACGCCATTGCCGAAAACAAACTCCGTCTCAACTAAATCAGGGGGAAATCCATGCCACACGAAACTACAACCCTGAGACAGGAAATCTTCTCCCTCAAGCATGTCGACAAGGGCTACCACAAAGGTGGCGAGGAAGATATCCAGGTGCTGGACGACGTTAATCTTACCTTGCACGAAGGGGAAATCGTCGGCCTGCTGGGACGCTCCGGCTCGGGGAAATCCACCTTGCTACGCATTATTGCCGGGCTGATTCAGGCCAGCGCCGGTGAAGTGAACTACTGCGGCCAGCCACTGACCGGTCCGGCCGAAGGCGTGGCCATGGTATTTCAAACCTTTGCCCTGTTCCCCTGGCTGACCGTGCTGCAAAACGTGGAAGCCGGGCTGGAAGCGCTGGGCGTGGAACCCAAGGAACGCCGTCGCCGCGCGCTGGCCGCCATCGACCTGATCGGCCTGGACGGCTTTGAAAACGCCTACCCGCGCGAATTGTCCGGCGGCATGCGCCAGCGCGTGGGCTTTGCCCGCGGCCTGGTGGTGAACCCCACCCTGCTGCTGATGGATGAACCGTTCTCGGCGCTGGACGTGCTGACTGCGGAAACCCTGCGTACCGACCTGCTCGACCTGTGGAACCAGAAGCAGCTACCAATCAAGTCCATCCTCATCGTCACCCACAACATCGAAGAAGCGGTGTTCATGTGTGACCGCATCATGGTGTTGTCATCCAATCCGGGCCGGGTGGTGGCGGAAATCAAGGTACCATTCGCCCATCCGCGCGACCGGCTGGACCCCACCTTCCGCAAGATGGTGGACGATATCTATGCCCTGATGACCCAGCGCCGCAGCGCCGATACCCTGCACAAGGTGCAACTGGAAATCGGCAGCCCGCTGACCGAAGTATCCACCAACCTGATGGCCGGCCTGATGGAAGCACTGGCAGCCGCACCGTACAACGGCCGCGCCGACCTGCCGGAAATCGGCAGCAAGCTGCTGCTGGAGGTGGACGACCTGTTTCCGGTCACGGAAACACTGGAACACCTGGGCTTTGTCGAACTGCGTGATGGAGACATCGAACTGACCGCTGCCGGCAAACTGTTTGCCGACTATGGCACACAAGAACGCAAAGTGATATTTGCCGAGCATCTGCTGCGCCACATCCCGCTGGCGGCACGCATCCGCCGCGTGTTGCAGGAACGCCCGGGCCAGCGCGCACCGCGCCTGCGCTTTGAACAGGAGCTGGAAGATTCGCTCAGCGATGGTGCCGCCGAGGAAACACTGGATACGGTAATCAGCTGGGGCCGTTATGCCGAGATCTTCTCTTATAACGACCACAGCGAAACCTTCAGCCTGGAAGACGTGGAAGGCGCGCAGTAAGCGCCCTCCTGTCTTTACCGCAAGGGCCGCACCCATCAGGGCGCGGCCCTTGTGCGTTATTCGGCTACAATAGCCGCTTACCCCCAGTCAGACGCCCCATGTCAGAACGCCAGTTTGAAGATATCGCCCGCGGCGACAGCACGCTGCGCCAGCTCACGCGCGAGGCCAATGCGCTGATGGCGCTGGACCAGGTATTCCGCAGCCAGTTGCCACCGCAGCTGGCCGAGGCCTGTCGTGCGGTGCGCATTCGCGATGGCGAACTGGTGGTGTTTGCCAACAACGGCATTGTTGCAGCCCGGCTGCGCATGATGGGCAACAGCCTGCTGGCCCCGCTGGAAGCACGCGGCTACAGCGCCAGCAAGGTGCGCATCAAGGTGGACATCCACCTGACGCCACCACCGCCACCGCCCAAGCGCATCGGCATCAGCCAGCAGGCGCTGGCTGAAATCGAAGCCGGTGCGCAGCAGGTGAGCAACCCGCTGGTGAGCGCCGCACTGGCGCGGCTGATTGCCCATCACAAGTCTCGTTCCTGAACCCCGCCTGCCAATGAAAACAGGCCGGAACCCTGAATGGTTACGGCCTGTTGTTTCGTGTGCGGGCAGCGACAATCAGATTACATAGTCCTGCTGTCCAGCGGCATCTTGCAGGAATACCGCCAGCTTGCGCGGGGTCACATACACGGTATCTCCCGGCACGATGCCCAGCGCGCGGAAACGCTCCTTGCTGACCGCCGCCTCGATAGTCTGGCCATCAGCCTGCTGCAGCTCAACCCGCACCACCGGCCCGACAGCGTGAATGTGCTCGACCCGGCCTTGCGCCAATGCACCATCGGCCTTCAAGGTAAGGTCCAGATCATGCGGGCGAACATAGGCCACCGCGGCATCGCCGCTGGCGTCCTGATGCTGGCTCAGCGCCTGTTCGTAATTGCCGATGGTGAGCTGACCGGCATCCACCCGGCCGTGGAACAGGTTCACATCGCCGAGGAACTGGGTGACAAAAGGCGTGGCCGGATGTTCGTAGATATCATCCGGACGGCCCACTTGCTCGATATGGCCGTGATCCATCACCACCACGCGGTCGGACACTTCCAGCGCTTCTTCCTGATCGTGGGTCACAAACACGCTGGTGATGTGCATGTCGTTGTGCAGCTCGCGCAGCCAGCGACGCAAGTCCTTGCGCACCTTGGCATCCAGCGCACCGAAGGGTTCGTCCAGCAGCAGCACCTTGGGCTCTACCGCCAGCGAACGGGCCAGGGCAATACGCTGGCGCTGGCCGCCGGACAACTGGCCGGGATAGGCATCGGCCAGCCAGTCCAGCTGCACCATCTTCAGCAACTTCATCACCCGTTCGCGGATTTCCTCTTGCGACGGGCGTTCGCGGCGCGGCTTGACCGACAGGCCAAAAGCCACGTTGTCGAATACCGTCATGTGGCGGAACAGCGCGTAATGCTGGAACACAAAGCCCACCTGACGTTCGGCCACATGGGTATGGGTGGCGTCGGCACCGCCAAACAGCACCTGGCCGGCATCGGGCCGTTCCAGCCCGGCAATGATGCGCAGCAAGGTGGTCTTGCCGCAGCCGGATGGCCCCAGCAGCGCCAGCAACTCGCCGGAAGCGACATCAAGACTGACATTGTCCAGCGCGGTGAACTGGCCGAACTGTTTGCGGATATTGCGGATTTCAATGCTCATGCTTGTTCTCCGACCGCAGCCAACAGCAGCGGTCCACCAGATCGTTTACGGTTGTGCGGCCTGTAGCCGGGCTTCGGCAGTACGCAGGGTGGAGGCCTGTTGCTGGCGGTGCAGCCGCCATTCCACCAGCGACTTCACCAGCAGGGTGATCAAGGCCAGCATGGCCAGCAGCGAGGCGCAGGCAAAGGCGCCAACAAAGTTGTATTCGTTGTAAAGGATTTCCACATGCAGCGGGATGGTGTTGGTTTCACCCCGGATATGACCCGACACCACGCTGACTGCGCCAAATTCACCCATGGCACGGGCGTTGGTCAGGATCACCCCGTACAGCAGACCCCACTTGATATTGGGCAGCGTCACCTTGCAGAAGGTCTGCCAGCCGCTGGCCCCCAGCACAATGGCGGCCTGCTCCTCATCCGCGCCTTGCGACTGCATCAGCGGAATCAGCTCGCGGGCGACAAAGGGGAAGGTGACAAATACCGTGGCCAGTACGATGCCCGGCACGGCAAAGATCACCTGCAGGCCGTGGTCCTGCAGCCAGCTTCCGGCAACGGTATTGGCACCGAACAGCAGGATGAACATCAGCCCGGCTACCACCGGCGATACGGCAAAAGGCAGGTCGATCAGCGTGGTGAGCAGGCTTTTGCCGCGGAATTCAAAGCGCGCAATGGCCCAGGCCGCTGCCACGCCAAACACCAGGTTGAGCGGCACCGCGATGGCGGCGGAAATCAGTGTCAGCTTGATGGCGGACAGCGCCTCCGGCTCCACCAGCGCAGTCAGGTACAGCTGCCAGCCCTTGTGCAATGCCTCCCAGAACACGCCGATCAGGGGCAGCAGCAAGAACAGGAACAAAAATACCAGCGCCACGGCGGTGAGGGCATAGCGTACCGGGCGGCTTTCAGTCGTCAGAGTGGCCATGTTTACCCCTTAACGCGCACCGTGGCGGCGTGCGGCCCACCACTGGATCAGGTTGATCAACAACAGGAAGACAAAGGAAATGCCCAGCATCACCAGCGCCACCGCGGTGGCCCCTTGCTGGTCGAACTGGTCCAGCTTGGAGACGATGATCAGCGGCGCGATTTCCGACACCATCGGAATATTGCCGGCAATGAAGATGACCGAGCCGTATTCACCGGTGGCGCGGGCAAAAGCCATGGTGCCGCCGGTAATCAGCGCGGGCAGCGTGGCCGGAAAGATTACGCGGCGGAAAATGTCCCAGCGGCTGGCACCCAGGCAGGTGGCGGCTTCTTCCAGTTCCTTTTCCAGGTCTTCCAGCACCGGCTGTACGGTTCGCACTACAAAGGGCAGGCCGATGAAGGTGAGCGCCACGATGATGCCCAGCGGAGTGAACGCCACCTTGATGCCCAGCGGGGCCAGAAACTGGCCGATCCAGCCATTGGGCGCATACAGGGTGGTCAGCGCGATACCGGCCACTGCGGTAGGCAGGGCAAACGGAAGGTCCACCAGCGCATCCACCAGCCGCTTGCCGGGGAAGGGGTAGCGCACCAGCACCCAGGCCACCAGAAAGCCGAATACCAGGTTGATGAGGGCGGACAGACCGGCCGTGGCAAAAGACAACCGGATGGATGCCATTACCCGCGGGCTGCCCACTGCAGCGGCGAAACCGTCCCAGCCCATGCCGACGGTGGAATACACCAGCGCGGCAAAAGGCAGCAGCACGATCAGCGCCAGCCAGAACAGGGTAATGCCAAAGCTGAGCCGGAAACCCGGCAGCACACTATGACGCAGATTCAGGATATTGCTCACGCTGGCTCCACTTAATGCTTGCTGTAGATCTGGTCAAACACACCGCCATCGGCAAAGTGCTTTTTATTGACCGCCGCCCAGGAACCGAACACGCTCTGCACGGTAAAGGTTTTCACATAGGGAAACTGGGCATCGAATTTCTGCGCCACCGCCTTGTCCTGCGGGCGCAGATAGTTTTGTGCGGCAATGGTCTGGCCTTCAGTACTCCACAAGAAGCGCAGGTAGTCTTCGGCCTGCTTGCGTGTCCCCTTCTTGTCCACCACCTTGTCAACAATGGCCACCGGGTTTTCTGCCAGCACCGACAGCGGCGGGTAGACAATTTCAAAGCTGCCACGGCCAAATTCGCGGGCAATCAGCTCGGCCTCGTTCTCGAAGGTCACCAGCACATCGCCAATCTGGCGCTGCATGAAGGTAGTGGTGGCGGCACGGCCACCGCCATCCAGCACCGGCACATTCTTGAAGATGCCCGTCACCAGTGCACGCGCCTTGGCTTCGCTGCCGCCCGGCTGTTTCAGCCCGGCACCCCAGGCGGCCAGATAGGTGTAGCGGCCATTGCCCGAGGTTTTCGGATTGGGGATGATCACCTGCACGCCCGGTTTGGCCAGATCGTTCCAGTCACGCACCTTGTGCGGATTACCCTTGCGCACCAGGAACACTGTGGTGGAGGTAAACGGCACCGAGGCATTGGGCAGGCGGCTGGACCAGTTGGCCGGAATCAGCCCACGGGTGGCCAGCAGGTCGATGTCCGATGCCTGGTTCATGGTGATCACATCCGCCGCCAGGCCATTGGCCACCGACAAGGCCTGCTTGCTGGAGCCGCCATGCGACTGCTGGATGGTGACGGTTTCGCCGGTCCTGGCCTTGTAGGCTTTCTGGAAGGCCGGGTTGTAGTCCTTGTAGAAATCGCGCATCACGTCGTAAGACACATTCAGCAAGCTGGCATCAGCCAGTGCATGAGCGGACAGGACCACGGCGAGAAGGCCGGCAAGGGCGCGCAATTTCATGATGGACTCCGGAATGATTGGGAACGGCCTTCATGCTAACCCGGTCGTTTTATTCTAAATAATAATATTATTTACTACATTTATATCAAATTAATCTATAAAACCAATGTAGGGTGGCAAGCAACTTTCCACCCTGCCATCCTCTCCGCTAGAAAATCCACCCCCCTCCATGCAGCAAACACGCTGCTCATGGCCGCACAACCACAGCTGAATGGTGGTCAGCCAACAAGCACCACCCTGGCGCGGTAATTGCATGGTGTGATGAAGCGACGATCAGGTATGCTGTTGCGCTCAAGCGGTTTGAGTCCTGACGGGTCCGGCGGCCTCCTCAGCACTGAAACCGTTTATTTTTCAGGACCAGCCATGACCACACTCACTCCGCACCACCTGCGCCGTGAACTGAATGAAGAGGCCCATGCCCGGCCCTATGCCGCCATTCCCTCGCCGGCCCGGCTAACCTCGCTCAGCCTGTATTACGACTTTGACGACGTCCCGCAGCGTGCTGCGCTGGCCAACCTGGCCGAGCGCATGGGCCTGCCCGCCCCCCTGCCCGGCCAGGCTTATTATTCAGCCAGTGCTGGCGACCTGATGGTGCGCTGGTCGCTGCATGCCGAGTTTGCCCGCTACACCTTCATTGTTAGTGGCGATTGCAACGACCCGTTCGACCGCACGCCGCTGGACCGCATCCCACCAGCCTGGCTACGCGATCTGCCCGGCGTGGTGCTGGTGGCACTGCATGCCGTGCTGCTGCCGGCCGAGCGCGAAACCGAGCTGGCCGACATGTCCAGCCGCTGGTTTGGCGGTCGCGAGCTGATTGGTGCCGAAATCGGCGATGGCAACGGTGCCGCTTATACCGACCTGCGCCTGCATCCGGATGCCCGGCTGGCTGAAGGATTCTCCCGCTATGTGGTGGTGGACCGCGCCATGGGCCCCAACCAGTCCGGTCGCATGCTGCAGCGGCTGTTCGAGCTGGAAACCTACCGCATGCTCACCTTGCTGGCCCTGCCCATTGCCAAGAAGCAAATGCGTGATCTGGACAATCTGGGCATCGCGCTGCGCGCCATTACCGAACGCATGGCCGGCAGTGAGGGCAATGGCTCGGACGCACAACTGCTGTCCGAGTTGACCGGCCTTGCCACCCGGGTGGAGCAGTTGATATCGGAAAGTCAGTATCGCTTTTCTGCTTCACAGGCCTACTACCGCCTGGTGGAAGCACGCATTGGCGAATTGCGCGAACAGCGCATCTCCGGCATGCAGCCCTTCCGTGAGTTCATGGAACGGCGGCTATCCCCGGCAATGAATACCTGCGACACCGTCCTGCGGCGGCAGGACCGCATCACCGCCCGCCTGCAACGCACCACCGCCCTGCTGCGTACCCGGGTGGAAGTGCTGCACGAAGAACAGAACCGCGCCTTGCTTGCCAGCATGGATCGCCGTGCCGCCTTGCAGCTGCGCTTGCAGGAAACGGTGGAAGGCTTGTCTGTTGGTGTGCTGACCTACTACATGGTGAGCCTGCTGCACCATCTGCTGGCTGCAGTCGAATCGGTAGGTGTACATCTGAATATCGAGCTGCTGACCGGCATTGCCATTCCGCTAGTGGCACTGGTGGTGTGGTTCAGCATGCACAAGCTGAAGGCCTCACTGGGAAGCGGGCACAAGGAACTGTAACAGGACAGCAGCACACAGAAACTTCAGGAGCCGGCCTATATTGCGTAGTCCGGCTCTTTTGCATTGCTACACCGGAGCGCTGGCAAGCAGGGCCGCAAGCAGCTCAGAATCATCTGGTTATTAACTATTCTTATTGTCAGTTGATAAACATTCCAGGAAAATTACCACTTTAATTTCAGGGTTTACCTTGTCTTGCTACAGCCAATTCGTATCCACTCCAGATACGTCACCCCGCCCATTACAGCAGCTTGCCACTGTCTGCACGGGCAATTGAATGAAATCAGCGACTTCGCTACAACAGCAGACTTCAGCCCCACCCACCGCGCGGTTACTCACCATGTCCCATCAAAACCAGAAGCTCAAACCCGTTCTCACCGGGTTCATTGCCATTGTCGTAGCCCTGTTACTTGCTCTTGGCAGCATCATGCTCTTCAGTCTGCAACGCATAGACCAGACTGCCCATTACGAATTGGACATCACCAATGCGCTGGTGCGGAACATGGCCGATGTGCGCTACCACGTGGTGCAGATCCAGCAATTTCTTACCGATGTCAGCGCCACCGGCGAGGCTGATGGCTACAAGGACGCCGAAGAGCACTATCAGGCCCTGTTGCAAAACCTGCCGAACATCAGCCGCCTTGACCCGCAGCTGAGCAGCCAGGTAAATGGCATGCAACAGTCGCTGGACCAGTTCTATGCGGTGGGAAAACGCATGGCCAAGGCCTATGTCGATGGCGGACGCGAAGCCGGTAACGTACTGATGAAGGAGAAGGGCAGCGGCTTTGATGACCGGGCTGAAACACTGACCAGACAAGTAGAAGCACTACACACGGAAATCCAGAAACGCGATAATTCAGCCTATGCAGCCATGAACCAGACTGCAGCGGATCTGCGCAATATGATGCTGGGCCTGACTGCCGTGCTGGTCATTGTGGTGTTGCTAGGCGGCGTTCTGCTGTACCGCCGTGTATTTGGCGTGCTGGGCGGCGAACCGGCCCTGGCAATGGAGGTGGCCAACCGCATTGCCAGCGGCGACCTGAGCCAGCACATCGAACTCTCAGCCGCCAGCCAGGGCAGCCTGCTGGATAGCCTGGCGGCCATGCAGCGCCAGCTGCGCGATATCACCAGTAATATCCGCAACCTGTCAGGCGAGCTGGACAGCAGCGCTGGCAGCATGAACGCGACAGCTCACAATCTGCAGCAAAGCAGCACGGTACAAAGCGAGTCCACCCGTCTGATGAGCGTATCGGTGGAAGAAGTATTGCAAAGCATCCAGCAATTGGGCGACCAGAGCGACGAGGTGGGCCAGGAAGCGCGCACCGCCGGTGCCATGGTGAGTGATTGCGAACAGCTGATCCATGCCACGGCCAGCGACATCAACCATATTGCCGAGCGTATCGGCAGTGCCGCCAGCGCCATCGACAATCTGGACAAGCAGACCGACGCCATAGCCTCCATTACCCGCACCATTCATGACATTGCCGACCAGACCAATCTGCTGGCACTCAATGCCGCGATTGAGGCGGCACGCGCCGGGGAAATGGGCCGTGGCTTTGCCGTGGTAGCCGATGAAGTGCGCAAGCTGGCCGAGCGCACCGGTGTGGCCACGGTGGAAATTTCCGGTCAGATCGACACCATCCGCCAGGGCATGAGCAACGTGGTGGGCGTGATGCAAAGCAGCGTGGATGCGTCCAGTCACGGTGTAGAACAAACCCACAAGGCACGTGAAGCCATCAGTGGCATCCGCCAGAATACCGACCAGATCGCCCAGCACATCCAGGGCATCAGCCTGGCCTTGCATGAGCAACAAAGTGCCATGAGCGACATGGCCCAGCGCATCGAAGTAGTGGCCAGCATGACCGAGTCCAACCAGGCGACGGTAGAATCCTCTGCCGCGGCATCGGACCAGCTCAACAGCCATGCCAAGGCGCTGAATGCTGCCATTGGCGTGTTCCGCGCCTGACAGTCATAAAAAAACCGCATCCGGCAAAGGATGCGGCTGAATCCACAGCCGGTAACTGACCCGCACCGGCTGCTTCCACCCAATCTGTCGTCCAGCTAGGACTGCACGGCCTCGCGCACTTGCTCCAGCCCGGTCGGATCGTCCAGTGTGGTCAGGTCGCCCGGGTCACGCCCCTCGGCCAGCGCCTGTATCGAACGGCGCAGCACCTTGCCGGAACGGGTCTTGGGCAGCTGGTTGACGAAATACACCCGTGCCGGATTGGCAATGGCTCCCAGCTGGGATGCCACCTTGGCAATCACTTCTTTTTCCAGTGCGGCTTTCTTGGCCGGGTCTTTCAACACCGAGGGATCGCGCAGCACGGCAAAAGCCTGCGGCACCTGGCCCTTCAGCGTGTCATGCACCCCCACCACCGCCACTTCGGCAATGGCGGAATGGCCTGACACGGCTTCCTCGATTTCACGGGTGCCCAGGCGGTGACCAGCCACATTGATCACGTCATCGGTACGGCCAAGAATGGTGAAGTAGCCATCGGCATCGCGAATGCCCCAGTCAAACGAGGAATACACCTTGCGATCCTGAAACAGGCTGAAATAGGTGTTTACAAAGCGCTCGTCCTGCCCCCACACCGTGCTCATGCAGCCCGGCGGCAGCGGCGGAATCACCGCAATTACGCCCTTTTCACCCGCCGGAACTTCCTCTCCGGTGGCCTCGTCCAGCAACTTCACGTTATAGCCATACACTGGCAGACCGGGGCTGCCTAGCTTGGTGGGCAGGGCTTCCACACCGTTGCACACGGTCAGCATCGGCCAGCCGGTTTCGGTCTGCCAGTAGTTATCCAGTACCGGAATCTTCAGCTCGTCGGCAATCCAGCTGGCGGTGGGTTCGTCCAGCGGCTCGCCGGCCATGAACAGGGCACGCAGACTGGACAAGTCATACTTGTGCAGCCATTCCGGGTCTTGCTTTTTCAGCACGCGGATGGCGGTGGGGGCGGAGAACATGATGGTGGCACGGTATTTTTCCACCAGCTGCCACCAGATGCCTGGGTCCGGACGGATGGGCAGCCCCTCGTACACCAGCGTGGCCATGCCGCAAATCAGCGGGGCATAGACGATGTAGGAGTGGCCTACCACCCAGCCGATGTCGGAGGTGGAAAAATAGGTTTCCCCCGCCTTGCCGCCATAGATGTATTCCATGCTGGAAGCCAGCGCCACAGCGTAGCCGCCGGTATCGCGTTGCACGCCCTTGGGTTTGCCGGTGGTGCCGGAGGTATACAAGATGTAGCTGGGGTGATTGGATTCCACCCACACCACCTCGGCACGGTCATCCAGATGCTGCTGGCGCAGGGTGGCGTAATCCAGATCGCGCCCCGGCTTCATCATCGGCGCTTCGGCCAAACCACGGTTGACCAGGATCACCTTGGCTGGTGCGGCGCTGCCTGCCAGTTCCATCGCCTCGTCCACCAGCGGCTTGTAGGCAATCACCTTGCCGCCGCGCATGCCGGCATCGGCGGTCACCAGCAGCTTGGGCGCAGCGTCTTCGATACGGGTGGCCAGGCTGGCCGAGGCAAAACCGCCAAACACCACCGAGTGAATCGCCCCCAGCCGCACCGTGGCCAGCATGGCAAACACGGCTTCGGGAATCATCGGCATGTAAATCAATACCCGGTCACCCTTGCCTACGCCCTGCGCCTGCATGATGGAGGCAAAGCGGCTGACTTCCTCGTACAGCTGGCGGTAGGTGTAGGTGATTTCAGCTCCGGTTTCGCTGGAAACATAGATCAGCGCAGCCTGGTCGGGTCGGCTTTCCAGGTGACGGTCTACCGCGTTGTAACAGAGATTGGTTTCGCCACCGGCAAACCATTGGCGAAACGGCGGATTGTCGTATTGCAGTACTTGCGAGTAGGGCTTGTGCCAGTGAATGCGCTGCGCCTCGGCACCCCAGAAGGCTTCTGGCTGCTCGATGGAACGGCGGTGAAATTCTTGATAGGCGCTCATGCAGTCTCCCGAGGATGTAGGCTAGTTCATTATTTTATTTATCAACCAAGCGGTTGCTAGATTAACAAAATAAGCCCTTTGCCGCACAGGGTCAAGTTTCATCGCCGGTAGATCTGCCTCCACTTCCTCGCGGTGGGGTCGGAAACAACAGCGTACGCATCAAAATACACTTAACTTCACTTATCAATAATACTTACCAATTTTGGCAATTTTTATTAGCGATAAACCAAATTTCATAGCTCGGTAACCGAATCATCATGCTGGGTCTCTAGACTGCGGCCAGTTACTTTTTGCCGAGAAACACCATGCCGCTAGATAGCACGCCCCAGGCCGCGCATACCGCCACGATGGCTGGTCATTTGTTGCAAACGCCGCCAACCGTGAGCCCTTCAGACAACAACTACCACGTACTGGAGCTGTTTTCGCAGGACGAATCGCTGGCCAATATCCCGGTGGTGGAACATCAGCGTGCGGTGGGCATCATCAACCGCAACACCTTCATGAGCACGCTGGCGCGGCCTTTTCACCGTGAAATCTTTGGCCGCAAGCCCTGCACCGCCTTCATGAATGCCAGCCCGCTGATCGTGGACTACCTCACCCCCATCACCGAGCTGTCCTTCATGGCGCTGGAAGCCGACCGCAAGGTGCTGTCGGACGGTTTTCTGATCAGTCTGGATAATGCTTACGCCGGCATGGGTCAGGGCGTATCGCTGATGCAGGCACTGGCCGACCAGCAGGCGGAGAAACACCGCCAGATGATGGAGAGCATCAACTACGCCAGCGTAATCCAGCAGTCCTTCCTGCAAAGCTCGCGCCGCGACATGGCAGCGGCGCTGGACGATTACTTCATGGTGTGGGCCCCGCGCGACATCGTCGGCGGTGACTACTACTACTTTGTCAAACGGCCGGATGGCTTCTTTGTGGCCGTCATCGACTGCACCGGCCATGGCGTGCCCGGGGCCTTCATGACGCTGATCATGGCCTCCACCCTGAAACAGGTACTGAGCAGCCACGACCTGCACAACCCGGCCGCCCTGCTGCGCGCCATCAACCAGCAGGTCAAACAGTCGCTAGGCCAGCTCACCCCGGAAGAAGCCGGCCAGGCCGACCACCCGGAACTGAACTCGGACGATGGCATGGACGGTGCCTTCTGCTGGTTCGACAACACCAGTCGCACCCTCACCTACGCCTCGGCCAAGACGCCGCTGTTTGTACTGCAGCCGGGCAAAGAGGAGGTGGACACGCTGGACGGCAACAAGAAAGGTGTGGGCTATGTCGGCACGCCGCTGGACTATCACTGGGACAATCACCAGCTACAGTTGCCGCCGGGTAGCAGGCTGTATATCAGCACCGACGGCATCATCGACCAGATTGGCGGCCCCAAGCGCATCTGCTTTGGCAAAAAGCGGCTGAAGGAAAACATCCTCAAGCACGCTAGCAAACCCATGCAACAGCAGCAGAAGCTGCTGATCGATGCCTTCCTCAAATGGCAGGGCGAAAACAGCCGTCGCGATGACGTCAGCCTGTTTGGCGTCCACCTTGCCTGAAGCCCATTCGTACCAGGAAAACAAAGCATGAGCCTGACCGACTTTCACCGATTCAAGGAACTGGCCCGCCAGGAAAACGTGGTGTTCTACTACACCGGCTATTTTTCCCAGAGCATCGTCACCGCCATGGGCGACTCGCTGCGCCTGCGCCTGGCCAGCCTGGATGCCAGCCAGACCGCCCGCCGCAAGCTGTTTTCAGTCTTCGTGGAAATGGCGCAGAACGTGGTGCACTACTCCGCTGATCACCTGAGTGCCAGCGCAGCCGCCGACCACGAAATCCGCATGGGTTCGCTATGGGTAGGCGAGGCCGATGGCCAGTTCTACGTGGTGTGTGCCAACCCCATCTCTGCCGAAGGGGTAGAGCACATCCGCGCCAAGCTCGAACCGCTGCGCACCATGACCAACGATGAAATCAAGGCGCGCTACAAGGAAAAGCTGCGTGCCGAAGGCGAAGCCGGTAGCAAGGGAGCCGGGCTGGGCTTTCTCACCGTGGCACGTGACTCCAGCAATCCCATCGAATTCGATTTTGTTGAAGAAACCGACGGCAAGCCCTTCACCACTTTCTACCTCAAAGCCACCATTTAAAAGCAGCCATCATGCAAAACCTGTATATCGCGCCCACTTCGTCCACGCCGGAAGTGAATTTCCAGTTCGACCGCCACCAGTTAAGCCTGCGCGGCGAGAGCTATCCGGAAAATGCCCACGCCTTCTTCGGCCCCATCATGCAGGCCATCAATGCCTACCTGCCCACCCTGCAATCCACCCAGGTCACGCTGGATGTTCAGTTGGCCTATTTCAACAGCTCCAGCACCAAGGTGCTGCTGGAACTGTTTGGTCTGTTCAACGATGCGGCAGTGGCCGGTAATTACGTCACGCTCAACTGGCACTACATTGAGGATGACGAAACCATTCTGGAGTTTGGCCAGGAAGTGGCCGACGACTTCACCGCGCTGGATTTCAACCCCTGCGCCCTGGTGGAGTAAACCACTGTCCGACAATATCCATCTGGCGGCTGACTGGATACGGCAGCAGGTTTTGGGGTAATCTGGCCGACTACCCTATCGTGATCTGTTTCAGGACATCCGCCATGAATGTGAAGGACTACATGCAGCGCGTCGGCCAGGCGGCGCGCAAAGCCAGCCGCGCCATTGCCAAGGCCGATACCCGCCAGAAAAACCAGGCGCTCAATGCCATGGCCGATGCCATCGTGCGTGATAGCGCCAAACTGCTGGCGGCCAACCAGCAAGATCTGGACGCCGCCCGCGCCGCCGGGCTGGATGCCGCCTTCATCGACCGTCTGGCACTGAGTGAAGCCACCGTGGCCAGCATGGCCGAAGGCCTGCGCCAGATCGCCACCCTGCCGGACCCGGTGGGTGAAATGGACGACTTCTGCTACCGTCCTTCCGGCATCCAGCTGGGCAAGATGCGCGTGCCGCTGGGCGTGGTGGGCATCATTTACGAAGCCCGCCCCAATGTCACCGCCGATGCCGCCGGCCTGTGCCTGAAGTCCGGCAATGCCACCATTTTGCGTGGCGGCTCGGAAGCCTTCCACAGCAACCAGGCCATTGCCGCCTGTGTCAGCGAAGGCCTGCGCGTGGCCGGCCTGCCCGCCGAAGTGGTGCAAGTGGTGGAAACCACCGACCGCGCCGCCGTGGGTGAGTTGATCACCATGCAGCAATATGTCGACGTGATTGTGCCGCGTGGCGGCAAGAGCCTGATCGCCCGCATCAGCGCCGAAGCCCGCGTGCCGGTGATCAAGCATCTGGATGGCAATTGCCATGTCTATATCGACGACACCGCCAATCCGGACAAGGCATTCAACATCGCGATGAATGCCAAGACCCAGCGCTATGCACCGTGCAACACCATGGAAACCCTGCTGGTGCATACCGCGTTTGCCGAATTCATCCTGCCGCGTCTGGCTGAGGCCTACTGGGAAAAGGGCGTGGAGCTGCGCGGCTGCGAACGCACCCGTGCCATCCTGGGCGACAAGGTAGTGGCAGCGACAGAAGACGACTGGTTTACCGAATACTCCGCGCCGATTCTGGCCATCAAGGTGGTGAAGGATCTGGACGAAGCCATCGAGCACATCAACCACTACGGCAGCCACCACACCGATGCCATCGTCAGCGAAGACTACGGCCGCGCCCGTCGCTTCCTGCGCGAGGTAGACTCTTCCAGCGTGATGGTGAATGCCAGCACCCGCTTTGCCGACGGCTTCGAATACGGCCTGGGTGCGGAAATCGGCATTTCCACCGACAAGATCCACGCCCGCGGCCCGGTAGGCCTGGAAGGGCTGACCAGCCAGAAATGGGTGGTACTGGGTGATGGTCAGGTACGCGGCTGAACCGCAGCAACTCCGTGATGAAACCGGCTACGGCCGGTTTTTTCATGCCTGCATGGCAGCGGCATGACAAATTCCCCACATTGCCACTTTCATGCCAGTGAAATACCAGCCACAACTTGCCAGCCACCGGCAGCTTCACTAGTGTAGGCAAACCAGATTGGCCGGGGGGCTCATCATGCTGCAATGGCTGTTCGCCACGCTACATTTGCTGGCCCTGGGCTGCGGCCTGGGGGCGATTGCCGCGCGCGGTCGCAATCTGGCATCCACACCCGATGCACCCGCGGTACAACGCAGTCTGCGCGCCGACAACTGGTGGTGCCTGTCCCTGCTGTTGTGGATAGTCAGTGGCAGCATGCTGGCAGCCAGCCATCTCTCCCTGCTGTGGTCGCAAGGCAGGCCGGTGCCGCTGGCCATGGCCAAGCTGGTGGGCATTGCCCTGCTGCTGCAGCAGGAATACCGTACCCGCCCACTGATACGGCAATGTCGGCAACGACTGGAACGCGGGCGCTTGCCGACCGAGGAAATCGGCAGCATGCTGGCACACCACAGCAGACGCCAGCTGCTTGTGCTGCTGGTGATCCTGGTGATTTCCACCGCGCTACAGTCCGGGCTGTTCAACACTCCTTAACATCTGCCTGGCCGGTCAGCAGGAACCACCAGCGCATGCCGGCTCTCCATCGGCTATTACCTGCCGGAGTCATCACAATGCCACCACAGCCAGCCTCCATCTTCCTGCGCGGCCTGCTCCTTGCCATTCTGCTTGGCACCAGCCTTGCCGCTCACGCCGACAGCACGCTGCAGCTGCCATCGGACAAGTCCCCGGCCCTGGTTGCCGATTGCCTGCAGCAGGGCATTCGCCGCCTGAAGATTCCGGATGACTACGTCAAGCGTGACACCGCCGCAGACAAGGCAGAATCCATCCGCCTGCTCAACCCGGTCAGTAACAAAACCAGCCTGCAAGTGGATATCCGTCCGCAAGGGGAAGGCAGCCAACTGCAGGCAGACCAGAACGGCATTCCGCTCACCCCACCCTGGCAACGACTGATCAAACGCTGTGCTGAATGAGCCTGTGGATAAATATAAAAAAGCACATTTATCTGTGGAAAACCGGGATAAAAACTGAACAAGCTGTGCATAAGCCCGCTTGCTGGTCTGTAATATGTGACAAGGGCTTGCAGGGAGGCCAAACTTCCCTGTGCACAACTTAACCTTTCCCACCCGCCATGGTGGATAGTGTGCATAGCCTGTGCATTATTCTGTGCATAAGTACACGGACAGTCTGCTGAGTGCCTCAGCATCATTGCCTGCTCGTCATCGCCGGTTCCGGCATGCCAATACACTGCAACTGCCCAAGCCGCCATCACATCATCAAATTTTCATGACCGAACGGTTACACTGGGGCGGAAGTCAATTTCTGGAACATCCACATGGCCACCATCGCCCATCCCCAGTATGAAGATCGCCTAGCCGCCGGCAGGGCTCGCCGAGAGCATTGCCCACGCACGCGTCAGGCCGAATGTGTGCTTAGCCCACAACGCGATGTGGTCGCCATGCTGCGCCAGACGTCTGCTGGCCGCGTCCCCGGGCTGGTGCCGCTACGCTATCAGCGCATGCAGGCCTCCCCGTTTGCCTTTTTCCGAGGTATGGCCATGATTCAGGCCGCTGATCTGGCAGCCGGCCCGCACAGCGGCATGCCGATGCAAGTATGTGGCGATGCGCATTTGATGAACTACGGATTCTTTGCCTCGCCCGAACGCCAGTTGATGTTTGACATCAACGACTTCGACGAAACCCATCACGGCCCGTGGGAATGGGATTTGAAACGCCTGGCCGTCAGCGTGGTGCTGGCCTCGCGTGAGCGCGGTTTTAGCGATGACGCCGCATCCCGTGCTGTTTGCCAGCTGGTCAGCACCTATCGCCGGCGCATGCAGGACTATGCCCGCATCAGCCAGTTGGAACTGTGGTACAGCAAGGTCGGTTTCGAACAACTGCTTGCGCGTGCGCCCAGCGACAGCATCCGCCAGCAACTGCTCAAGCTGGCAGACAAGGCCAGGGGCCAGACTCAGGAAAAACTGCTGCCGAAAATGACGGTTCTGGAGAACGGCAACCTGCGCCTGCGTGATGATCCGCCGGTTATCTTTCACATGCAGCAGCAAGATCAGGTATGGGGCAATGACGAACACTGGCTGGGTGACGAGCAGTACCAGGAACTGCTGCAGCCCATGCTGTCCCGGTACAGCAATACACTGAAGGAAGACCGCCGCGCTTTGCTGGACAGGTTCCGCCTGGTGGATGCTGCTTTCAAGGTAGTCGGTGTGGGCAGTGTCGGCACCCGCTGTCTGGTGATGCTGCTACAAGACAGTTACGACCAGCCCTTGTTCCTGCAACTAAAGGAAGCACGCAGTTCGGTGCTGGAACCTTATACCCAGCGTTGCGTCCACGGCCATCAGGGCAAGCGGGTGGTGTTTGGCCAGCGTCTGATGCAGGCCGCCAGCGACCTGTTTCTGGGCTGGACTACCGGCCCAGGCGACCGGCACTTCTATGTGCGCCAACTGCGCGACATGAAGGCAGCACCGACCCTGGAATCCTTTGCCAGCAGTGAAAGCCTTACCGCCTTTGGCCAAGCCTGCGCCTGGGCGCTAGCACGCGCGCACGCCAAATCCGGTGGACAAGCTGCCGGACTGGCAGGCTACATCGGACAATCTGACAAATTCGACCTGGCCATCGCCAGCTATGCACTTGCCTATGCCGATCAGGTAAAACGTGATTTTGCTGTTTTTACTGCCGCCCTGGCCCAGCAGGAGCTATAAGTAGATAAATTGCCACAAGCATGTCGGGATGTTGGGGTTTTCAGCAGTATTTCCCCAGCACTACTACATTTAGTATTAATAATGCTTCGGTATATTTATACATACCACTTATAAAAATTTCTCCAGCTAACGGGAACCCTACCGTGCGAGTCAATACCCGCCTCATCATCATCATTGCCGCCAGCCTGATTGCCCTGATCACCCTGGCCGCCACGTCGCTGTATATCACCCGCAGCACGCTGCAGAGTGAAAAACGCGAGCAGATCACGCTGCTGCTGCGCATGGCGGAAAACACCCTCGACTACTATGCCAAGCAGGAGGCCAGCGGCAAGCTGACGCGCCCGCAGGCACAGGACATGGCGCGCAAATCGCTCAAGGCGCTGAAGGTGAACGATATTTACTTCTTCGCCCGTGACAAGGACAACCGCCTGGTGCTGCATCCCAAGGCCGAGCGCGAAGGCAAGGTGGATATGGGCAGCACGGTGCCGGATGGTCGCACCACCGTAGCGGTATATGACGAGGCGCTGCAAAAAGACCACTACGGCATCGTCACCATTCTGACCTCGCGCGGGGACAGCAAGGAGCAGTTGCCCAAGCTCAACGGCGTGGTGCGATTCGACCCCTGGGGCTGGACTATCGGCACAGGCTTTTTCATTGATGACATCGATGCGCTGTTCTGGAAGCAAGGCACGGTATTGCTGATTCTCAGCGCAGTTGCCGTGGTTGCACTGGTACTGCTGGGTGCCGCCATGTCGCGCAGCATCATCCGCTCGCTGGGTGGAGAGCCGGCCTATGCCGCCCAGGTGGTGCGCCAGATTGCCCAAGGCAACCTCACCGAAAACATCGAAGTCAATGGCCCGCCACAAAGCCTGCTGGCTGCCATGCAGGAGATGCAACACAAGCTGCGCGAGATGATCAGCCAGATTCGCCAGTCCACTGACGATATCGGCCATGCCGGCCAGCAGCTGTCCGAACAGATGCAAAAGGTGGACGAGGTGTCAGGCATTGCCAGCAACTCCACCGCCTCTGCAGCAGCCTCCATCGAACAGCTGTCGGTCAGCATTGACCACGTCAAGGACAATGCCGGTGGTTCGGAAGAAGGTGCGCGCCGCTCCAGCCAACTGGCCCGCGAAGGCGAAGAAGTCGCCAAGGAAGCCGCCAGCGGTATCGAATCCATTGCCTCTCAGGTAGGTGATGTCAGCGACCTGGTCGGCAGCCTGGCCGAGCGTACCCGCAATATCAGTGGCATCGCCGAAACCATTCGCGACATTGCCAACCAGACCAATCTGCTGGCGCTCAATGCTGCCATCGAAGCAGCCCGTGCCGGCGAGATGGGTCGCGGTTTTGCCGTGGTAGCCGATGAAGTACGCAAGCTGGCCGAGCGCACCGCCAGCGCCACCGACGAAATCACCCATATCGTACAGGCCGTGGTCAGTGAAACCGGCACCGTCGCCGGACGCATGGAAGAAATCCGCCCAGCCGTGCAACTGGGTGTCGGCAAGGCCAATCAGGCCGCACAAACGCTGGATACCATCAGCCGTCAGGCCCAGTCTGCGCTGGAAAGCCTGCATGCCGTGGTCAGCGCCATGACCGAGCAAAGCCAGGCCGGGGCCAATATTGCCGTCAGCGTGGAACAAGTAGCCGGCGTAGTGGAAGAAACCCAGTCCTCGGTACAACTGGCGGTAACCGCCATGCGCAATATCGACGGCCACGCCCGCCAGCTGCACGAATCCGTCTCGCGCTTCCGCCTCTGACACCACACAGCCAAGGCAGCACACACCCGGCCCCGCCTGCGTGCGGGGCCGCTGCATTTGAGCCATCCACGACCAGCAAGGCAACACTAGGCTTGCCCTTCGGACTGCCAGTGGCATAATGCCCACAGGGCTCAGCCCACAAAACCAAAAAAATGATTCACCGACAGACAGGCAGATAGATGAAACAATCGAGAACGCTCCAGGGGAGACCTGCATGTCCCAGCATTCCATCACGGCTGCACAGGCCGAATGGCTGACCAAACATAACGTCCGCGACGTTGAACTTGCCTTTGCCGATGTCAGCGGATTTCCGCGCGGCAAAACCCTGCCCGCGCAGGCTCTGATCAAGGGCCAGGAATTGCGCATTGCCCGCGCCGTGGCCATTCAGACCTGCGTGGGAGAATTTCCCGACTACCGTTTCTACGGTGAAAACGACCCGGACGTAGTACTGCGCCCCGACTTTGCCACCCTCTACCCGGTGCCGTGGGCCAAGACCCCGCGCGCCATGGTGGTGTGCGACAACATCGACCACGACGGCAGCCTGTCGCCGCTGGCTCCACGCTCGGCACTGAAAAACATCCTGGCGCGTTATCAGGCCCGTGGTTGGACCCCGGTGGTGGCTCCGGAGCTGGAGTTCTACATTTTTGCCGCCCATGGTGATGCCGATCAGCCCTACCAGGCCCCGGCCCTGCGTACCGGCCGGCGCGAAAGCGGCTTCGATGCCTTCAGCTTCTCCACGCTGAATGACCTGGAACCCTTCTTCGACGACCTGTACCGCGCCTGCGAGCAGCTGGGCATCGACACCGATACCTATGTCCACGAAATGGGCCCCAGCCAGTTCGAGATCAACCTCAAGCACGGCGATGCACTGGCGTTGGCCGACCAGACCTTCCTGTTCAAGTATGCGCTGAAGGAAATCGGCTACCAGCACGGCCTGAACGTGGTATGCATGGCCAAACCGCTGTCAGGCCAGCCCGGCAGCTCCATGCACCTGCACCAGAGCGTGGTGGATGGCCAGGGCAATAATGTGTTCAGCCTGGCCGATGGCGAGGCCAGTCCGGATTTCTTCCACTACATTGGCGGCCTGCAGCAGTACCTGCCACACCTGATGCCGCTGTTTTGCCCCAGCCCCAACTCCTTCCGCCGCTTCGTCAAGGGCCTGGCCGCGCCGGTCAATGTCAGCTGGGGTGTAGACAACCGCTCGGTCGGCATCCGCGTGCCGGTATCAGGCCCGGCGGCACGCCGTGTGGAAAACCGCTTGCCCGGCTGCGATGCCAACCCCTATCTGTCGCTGGCCGCCAGCCTGGGTGCCGGCCTGCTGGGGGTGGAAGAAAAACGCAGCCCGAGCGAAGCGGCAGTCGGTAATGTCTTCAACAATGACAATGCTGCCACCTTGCCCAATACGCTGGATGCGGCCTGCGCACTGATGGCCGCGCACGACACTGCCAAGCGCCTGTTCGGTCAGGAATTCACCGATGCCTATCTGGCCGTGAAAGACATTGAACTGAGCCACTTCCACAACCAGATCACCGCATGGGAACGCCAGTACCTAACCACCCTGGCCTGATTTTCACCGTGCGTACAAAGCTGTCAGCCGCCCTCCTGCGACTGGCAGCTTTTTTCATGCCAACTACGCCGGATTGACCCTGCCACGCGCCTGGGCCACCATGCTGCTGTCCTGTCAGGACCAGACTGCCAACCCCGTCCCTCCCTGAGGAATGACATGCGTTTTACTGCCCTGCTCTTGTTGCTGCTGCCGCTGTGCACGCTGGCCGATACCGCGGCGCCGGAAGCGGCCAGCGGCTTTCAGACCCGTCCGGCGGTTTACAGCCGCCACAGCATGGTCAGCACTGCCAATCCCTACGCCAGTCAGGCTGCACGCGATACCCTGCGTCGCGGTGGCAGCGCCATTGATGCTGCCATCGCCGCGCAACTGGTGCTGGGGCTGACCGAGCCACAATCCTCCGGCATAGGCGGCGGCGCTTTCATGCTGTATTTCGATGGCCGCAAGCTCACCAGCTTTGATGGCCGCGAAACAGCACCAGTCACGGCAGATAGCCGCTTATTCCTGCAGGCCGACGGCAAGGCCATGGATTTTTACCGCGCCGTGGTGGGCGGGCGTTCGGTTGGCGTACCCGGCGTGGTGGCCATGCTGAAGCTGGCACATCAGCGTGGTGGCAAGCTCCCCTGGGCCAGCCTGTTCCAGCCGGCCATCCAGCTGGCACGGACAGGTTTTGCCATCTCACCGCGCCTGCACACCTTGCTGGGTACGGAACGTTTCTTGCAACAAGACCCACAGGCGCGGGCTTATTTCTATCAGGCGGATGGCAGTCCGCTGCCGGTGGGCAGCATCCTGAAAAACCCGGACTATGCCACCACGCTGGAACAGCTGGCGCAGCGTGGTCCGGCAGCGTTTTACCAGGGAGAAATCGGCCAGGCCATTGTCGATGCCATCAACCGGCACCAGGAGAACCCCGGCCACATGCGGGCTTCAGATCTGGCGGCCTATCAGGCCATTGAACGCAAGCCGCTGTGCGGCCCATATCGTCGCTGGCAGGTATGCGGCATGGATGCGCCCAGTTCCGGCGGTGTGGCCGTATTGCAGATGCTGGGACTGCTGCAGCGCTTCCCCCTGTCCACCATGTCGCCCACTGGCAGCAACACCATCCACCTGTTTGCCGAGGCGAACAAACTGGCTTTTGCCGACCGCAACCGCTATCTGGCCGATCCTGACTTTGTCGCCGTCCCCAGCCAGGCGCTGGTCAGCCGCGACTACCTGCAGCAACGCAGCCGGCTGATAGCCCCGGACCGCAGCATGGGACGCGCCACGGCGGGAGAACCATCCGGCATCCGGCTCAGCCTCTATGGCCGGGACAGCGCACCGGAACTCCCCTCCACCTCGCATTTGAACATTGTGGATCGCGCCGGGAGAGTGGTCAGCATGACCAGCTCCATCGAAGACCAGTTTGGCAGCCGGCTGATGGTGAAGGGCTTTTTGCTCAACAACCAGCTCACCGATTTTTCCTTCCGCCCGGATGAGGATGGCACACCGGTTGCCAACCGGGTGGAAGCAGGCAAGCGCCCGCGCAGCAGCATGTCACCCACTCTGGTATTCAATGACCGTGGTCAGTTTGTGCTGGCTACCGGCTCGCCGGGCGGCAGCCAGATCATCGGCTATGTCAGCCAGACGCTGCTGGGCTTGCTGGACTGGAAACTGGACCCGCAGCAGGCGGTCAGCCTGCCGCACTATGGCAACCGCAATGGCGATACCGAACTGGAAGAGAATCGTGGACTGGCGTCATCAATGGCAGCATTGCGCGCACTGGGCCATACGGTACAGGAAGTGGAGATGACCAGCGGCCTGTCCGCCATTGTCCGGACTGCACATGGCTATGCTGGCGGGGCAGACCCCCGCCGCGAAGGAGTAGTGCTGGGAGACTGAGCAGTCTTAACGGCGCGAAGCCTGTAGGCGACGTGCCAGTTGCTCAATGGCACCTTCACGGCTAAGCGGTTGACCATGCTGGTGCTGCTCGCTGGTAATCCATTTTTCCACCACCGAGCGATCACCCCGCGCAGCTTTCAACAGCAGGCCAAACGCGCGACCTGTGCTATGTTCCAACGGTTCCAGCGGACGCGACTGGGTATGTGCGGCATAGATACGACTATCTGCCATTTGCTGGGTTTTTTTTCGCCTCCCGGACTGTATGCTCCAGGCAAGAACAAGCACAATAGCCAGCAAACACAGTAAAGCAAAGATCATCATGATGTGAAACCAGTCTCCCTGAATGGCTTGGTGCAAGACGATAGCATACGACAATTTGTCGTAATGGCATTAAATGGCGACGCTGTTTACTTGAATTTGTTATAGATCAAGCAGTTCACAAATAGTTCGGGAAGCCAGGCTGGCCTGACTAGTATGCTAAAAACTAAAGATAACATTCTGTCGCGCCCCTTCTGATGGCTACCATGCCAGGCGCCAGACAGCGCCAGCCTGTAACTGGCTGGCAGACATGATGGTTTTACGAGGAGTGTGCCATGTACCAACATATCGTGATTGCTGTTGATGGTAGCAAGACCGCAGAAAAAGCACTAGATGAGGCAATTAGGATAGCAAAAATTGCGGATTCAGGAATTTCCCTGGTACATGTCGCCAGTTTGCGTGATATGGCCATTGAAGGCGTGGGTGCGCTGGACACCCACCAGTTGCACGATCTGGCTTTTCGCCAGGCGCGTGACTTGCTGGACAAGGCGGAAAAGCGGGCCATCAATGAAGGTATCAGCCGGGTAGACTGTCATATTGCTGAAAGCTGGGAGGGCGGCAAGGATATGGCCGAATCGCTAATCCGCTTTGCCGACAGCCGCCATGCCGAACTCATCGTCATCGGCACTCATGGCCGTACGGGTCTCGCGCATCTGCTGCTGGGCAGCTTTGCCGAAAACGTCATGCGCAAGACGCACTGCCCCTTATTGGTGGTGCGTGGCAACGAGGACTGAGCGCCAGAACCTGATCCCACTGCAGCGCAAGGCCACAGGCAAGGTGGCGGCTGCCATCCGCAGAGTGCAAGCGCTCTGCGGATTTTCTTTGGCCGCTCAGAACAGCGGACGGGCCAATACAAAGAACTCGCGGTTGCCGTCGGCCCCGGTAATCGGGCTTTCAATCCAGCGCTCCACCCGCCAGTCCAGATCGTCCAGACAATTGGCAATCTTGTCCTGCACACCGGCAAACAGGCTTTCATCCCGCACGATGCCGCCATGGCCCAGCGCACCGCGCCCCACCTCGAACTGCGGCTTGACCAAGCCGAGCAGACAGCCATTGTCCCCCAGCAAGGGCAGGGCCGAGGGCAGGATCAGGGTGAGCGAGATGAAGGACACATCGCACACCATCAGGTCGAAGGGCAAACCATCATTGGCCTGCAACAGGCGCTGCCTATCCAGCTCACGGGCATTCACGCCTTCAAGACAGCGAATGCGCGGATCATCCCACAACCGCGGGTGCAGCTGGTCATGCCCCACATCCACACCAACCACGTACTCGGCACCGGCTTGCAGCACGCAATCGGTGAAGCCGCCGGTGGACTGGCCCACATCCAGCACCCGCCAGCCATGAATATCCAGCCCGGCTTCCTGCAAGGCAGCATCCAGCTTCTGTCCACCACGCGAGACAAAGCGGTCGGATGGGTCCGGCCGGACTTCCAGCGGCGTACCGGCAGGAAACTTGCTGCTGGCCTTGCTGATAACCTGGCCATTGAGGCTGACCCGCCCGGTTTCCAGCAGGCTTTGTGCTGCCGTGCGCGAAGTGGCAAGTCCTTGTTCCACCAACAGAAGATCCACCCGCTTCATCGCCATTTCCTTGCTTGCATTTCAAAAGGCGACAGGGTGGCCAGTCCGCTGCAGCCTGTCAAGCACCACGCCATGTCACCGTCCGTGGCCACCAACTGTCACGCCCCTGTTGACAAGGCTTGGTCGCCTGCCCTGCTTGGTGCGATGATGTGCACATTGCAACAAGGAGCCAACGATGGACACACACCAACTGGACGCAGCAGAAGTCCGTGTGCTGGGCGCACTGATCGAGAAACAGGCGCTGACGCCGGACGCCTATCCGCTGACGCTCAACAGCCTGTCCTCCGCCTGCAATCAGCTGACCAGCCGTGAACCGGTCATGCAGCTGTCCGATGCCGACCTGAGCGCGGCGCTGGACAGTCTGCTGAGCAGAAAACTGATTGCCGAGCGCCTGCCAGCCGGCAGCAGGGTGGCCAAGTACGAGCACCGGCTGAACTATGAATGGAATATCGACGGAGCCCGTCTGGCCGCCCTGGCCCTACTGATGTTGCGCGGGCCGCAGACCAGTGCCGAAATCCGCACTCGCGCGGGCCGTATCTACAGCTTTGCCAGTGTAGAGGAAGTGGAAACAGCGCTGGAGGCACTGGCAGACAAATATCCGCCGCTGGTACAGAAGCTGCCGCGCCAGCCCGGAGAACGCGAGGCCCGCTGGTGCCATCTGCTCAGTGGCGAACCGGTTCTGAGCGAAACCGTTGCCGCGGCAGCAGTGATTGATGTTGGTCTGACCGGGCGCGTAGCCGCACTGGAAGCCGAGGTAGCCGCACTCAAGACCCGCTTGCAACAGCTGGAGCATAGCCTGGGCGAATAGCAGCCGGTTCTGCCAACAGCAAAAGCCCCGCCAGAGCGGGGCTTTTGTCTGCAACACCCATCCGGACCTATTTGGGCTCGAAGATGGCGTAAGTCTTGCGGGCTGGCTCCAGCACTTCCCATATGCCCTCGAATCCGGCAGGGATGACGAAATGGTCGCCGGCATACAGCTCTACACTGTCGCCCTGCTTATCGGTCAGGCGCACATAGCCTTCCAGCAGGGTGCAGAATTCGTGCTCGTGGTATTTCACGCGCCAGCTACCGCAGCCGCCGCTCCAGATACCGGCATGAAACTGACCGCTGGGATCGGAATAATGGTTCTCCACCGTCTGGGCGCATTCGCCGTCGATGCGGCGTTCGGCCGGTGCGGCAAACTGCTCCACCCGCACCGGGTTGCGTTGAAAAACGATGATGTCGCTAGCCTGGGTCATACCTACTTCTCCTGTTTTATTTGATCAAATTTCGCACAAAACAGGGCAAGCCGGCAAATTCTGCATGCACCAGACTGGTGAAGGCCTGACCAGGCCGGGGCATTCCTCAGGCATTTTCCACGGTAGCAGGTACACCCTCGTTCAGCCGCAATTCCCAATAACCTACATCCAGCCAGCGACCTGCCTTCCAGCCAACTTCGTGAAAAGTGGCCACCTGCTGGAATCCCAGGCTCTCATGTAAGGCAATGCTTGGTGGATTGGGCAAGGCAATACCAGCAATGGCCAGGTGCCCTCCCAGATCGCGCAATTGCTGCAACAAGGTGCGGTACAGCCGGCTGCCCAAGCCCTGGCCACGGGCGGCTGCGGCAAAATACACCGAAGTTTCCACCGCAAAGCGATAGGCATGGCGCACCCGCCAGCGTGTGGCATAAGCATAGCCCAGCAGCTCGCCGTGCAGTTCCACTACCAGCCAGGGCAGGCCTTGCTGCTGCACCTTGGCCACACGCTCAGCCATTTCTTCCGCACTGACTTCCTGTTCTTCAAAGCTGATGGTGGTGTCCCGCACGTAGGGATTGTAAATCGCCACAATGCTGGCGGCGTCGGCCGCCGTGGCCGGGCGGATGTGAATATCTTGGCTCATGCTCAGGGTCAGGGGCTGGATGATATCGTTCTACTCAGCAAGAAACGCGCCAGTCATGCTCAGGTCGTCCAGTCGGGAAAATATTGCCGACGCAGCCGCTCGACATAAGCCTGCAGATTCGGATGCTGCCGCACCGCCTGCTGGCTGGGGGTATCGCCCAGCGTGGCCAGCAGGGCCGAAGCGAGAAAGGCAAATACGGTGGCGTCCAGCCAGCACGGGGCCGCACCCAGCATATAGGGCTTGTCTGCCAGCAGCGCCGCCAGACTGGCGATATCCAGTTGCAACAGCGTTTTGCGTTCTTCCGGGCTGAACCGGCCCAGGCCCTGGCCGTGCAGATTGCCGCGCACCTTGCGCCGGATCATGCGGATGACCATGCCGCGCAGCAAGAATGGCACACGCTGGAAAAACACCCCGGGACCGCGGGCAAACACCGCATCATCCAGCCAGCGTTCATGCACCACACACCAGTACAGATGGTCGCTGCACAGGCATTCCATGCTCCAGGCCACGGCCTTGTCGGCATCGGACAGTCCGGCATCCAGCGAGATGCCATGCTTGCTGGCCAGATAGAGGCGGATCAGGGTGGAATCCGGCACCTGAGTACCATCGTCATCGATATACGGCAGCTTGCCCTTGGGTGCGCCACGCATGCTGCCGCGCTGCTTGCGGTAAGGCAGGCCGGAGAGCTTGAGTAGCAGCTCGGCCTTGATGACAAAGGGGCTGGGGTCGGGCAGGCCGAATGCCGGCCCGAAGGTGTAAAGCGTGATCATGCAAGCTTCTCCACAGGGCGGGGATCGCCCAGACTAGCACCGCCGCCGGACAATGACGATGGCTTTAATCCATCAGTTGCTGATACAGGTACACCAGCACCCGCGCCAGTTCCGCCGCGGTCTGCTCCTGACCGGCATTGCCGGTATGGCCACCGGCATCGGTTTCCATCAACAAGGCCGGATGCCCCAGCGCCTGCATCTGCGCCACCATCTTGCGCGCATGGCCGGGATGTACCCGGTCGTCCCGCGTGCTGGTGGTGAACAAGGGCAGCGGGTAAGGCACCGCGGCCTGCAGCTGGTGATAGGGAGAATAAGCCTGCAAGGCTGCCGCCTGCTGCGGGTCGGCCGGATCGCCGTATTCGTCTATCCAGCTGGCACCGGCCAGCAGCTCGGTGTAGCGCAGCATGTCCAGCAGCGGCACCTCGCACACCACGGCCTTGAACAATTCTGGCCGACGTACCATGCAGGCGGCCACCAGCAGGCCGCCATTGCTGCCGCCTTCAATGCCCAGCTTGTCCGGGCTGGTAAGGCCGCTGCCGATCAGCGCCTCGGCCACGCTGCAGAAATCATCAAACGATACCGGGCGCTTAATACCCTGCGCCGCCTGATGCCAGCCGGGGCCGAATTCCCCGCCACCACGAATGCACGCCAGCACGAAGGCTCCGCCCTTTTCCAGCCAGTGTGCGCCGAAGTTTTCCACGTAGTAGGGCATCATCGGCACTTCAAAACCGCCATAGCCGTACAACAGCGTCGGAGTTTGGCCATCAAGTACCGTATCGCGGGCGCGCACCACGAAATAGGGAATGTCCACACCATCGGACGCGGTGGCCCGGCACTGCTCGGCCACGAAACGGCTGGCATCGAATGCGGCGGGCTGCTGACGCAGGCAGCTGTGCTCGCCGGTAGCCACATTCAGCCGATACAGGCCGGTAGGGGTGAGGAAGTCGCTGAAACTGTAGCACAGCACATCGCTGTTCCAGGGCTGGTCGGCAAATTCGATGACGCCGCTGTCGGGCACCGGCAGGCTGCGGGCATGCCAGCTGCCATCCTGCCAGTCGAAAGCCAACAGACGACTGCGCACATTGTCGATCAGGTTCACCACCACGCTGCTGCGGGTGGTTTCCACCGACTCCACCGCCAGCCTGGCTGCCGGGGCCACCAGCAGCTGGATGCCACCCTCATCGCCAAGCAGGCAGGCCAGCGGCACCGCCAGCAGGCTGCCGGCGGCATGGGTTTTGTCCTGCCAGCACCAGTCTTCCGCCAGTTTGACGATGAACTGGCCATGCAGATAAGCCTCGATATCCGCCTTGGGCGGTAACGGCAGCGGGTGAGTCCGCAAGGCGGCGTCGATCAGGTGGTAAGTCTTGCTGTAAAAGCCGTCAGCCGCTTCGATCAGGTCCAGCCAGCCATCCGGCCCGTCCAGATAACGCCAGGCGGCCACCATCATGGCCTCCGGGTCGGCGGCAAACAGCTGCTGCCATTGATGCTGGCCGTCGGCCCCGCGTTCCACCAGCCACACTTCGCGCGGGTAGCCGGAACGGCTCAGTGGTGCGCCCTTCCAGCCGGGACATACCAGAACGCTGTCCGGGTCGCGCCAGGCAATATGGTTTTTGCCGTGCGGAAAGCGAAAGCCCTGCTCCACCCAGCTGGCGGTTTCCAGATCGTATTCCCAGGCCAGGCTGGCATCGCCACCGCCCTCGCTCAAGTGCACCAGCACGCGGGAAGGCTGCACCGTGCAGTGCGCCACCCCATCCAGATACCAATCCTTGCCGGCCGCGGCGGCAATGGCATCCACGTCCAGCACGGTATGCCATTGCTGGCTGGCCGCCTGATAGTCCGCCAGCGTGGTGCGGCGGTAAATGCCGCGCGGGTGGTGTTCATCCTGATGAAAGTTGTACAGCCAGCCGGCGTGTTCGGAAAAGAAGGGAATCTGCCGGGTATCGCGCAGATGATCCAGGATTTCCTGGCGCAAGGGCGCATAGCGCTCATCAGCATCAAGGATGGCTTGGGTACGGCTGTTCTGTACGGCAACCCAGCTGTCTACGGCGGGGTCGTCCAGGCTTTCCAGCCACTGGTGAGTATCGGGAAGGTGGGACATGGGAGAACCAGAAGTGCAAACAGGCGCACAGCTTAGCATCGGCGTGGCGAAATACTGCAGGAAAGGTAGGAATACGGCTGAAAGCGTACCGATACTTTAGGATAGTTAAAATCGGTAATCGCCAGAAAAACACACTGAAGAGGCCCCCAGCATTACCTTAAGTTTTATTTAAAACGACAAGAAAAAGTAGCGTTAAATAGCTTAATTTTAAAAATTAAATTTCAAAAGCAACAATGTATTACCAAATAAATATCATCAACAAAGCAAATGCTTTCAAATAGACCTATTGCCTATTCATTGTGATATTTCTATAAGATGTATGGAAATTTCTGAAATTAATCGAAATTATTCCACAGCAACTCGGGAGATCACCATGAAAAAGCTGCCCTGCACTGCCACCGTTCTCGCCATGCTGTTCTGCCATGGTGCATTTGCCAACTCAGGCGCCATCAACTTCCGTGGAGCCATCGTCAACTCACCCTGTAGCATTCCGGTCAGCACCTGGCTGCACTATGCACAGCAACCGGCAGCGTATCGCCAGGCACGGCAGGCCACGCCGACCCCCAGCTGCGCAGATGCTACCGCGACCCAGGCGGTACTGCTCACCCACCACACTAGCGACATGCAGCACGGCAGCACGCAAACCGGAGATACCATCACCGTGATTTACAACTGAGCCTGCCAGGGCGATGGCTGGTCGTGGCAAGTGTCCCAAGCTGGTGCATTAGAGATGCTGGCGTATCCAGCTGGAGATCTTGCCCACCACCTCCGCCTCGATGCCGTTATAGCCATGCGCAGCCCAGGGCTGGCAAGGGTCACCGGTATCCTTACCGCCATCAACCAGTATTAATTCGCGGGCTCTGGTCGCATGCAGGCCATCCATCACCGCCTGCACGTTACGGTAAAGCGTTTCCTTGCATTGATCATGCAGATGCTGCACCACCAGTACCGGCAATGTCAGTTGTGCCAGATTCATGGCCGCGACATTGCCCCGCTCGTGATTGATGGTTGAGGTTAGCACCACTCCGCCTACCTGCTCAGGCAAACGAATGGCAACAGCTGCCGCCGAAGTGGTACCACGGCTGGTTCCCACCAGCCATACCGGTACATCGGCCCGCTGATGCAGGGCGTCGATCACCACCGCCATATCCTGGGCATGTTCGGCACTGCTGCGAAAGTCGCCACGGCTGATACCGTCAGGGTGGTCGGACGGTGCATCCACCACCGCCACCTGAAAACCCTGTTCCACCCATAGCTGGCGGGTACGCACCAGAAAGTTGCCCGCGCCGGCATGCGGCTGGCCATCGTCCCCCAGTTTGAGCACGCCATCACCGCCGGTAAACAGAATCAGACTGGCCACGGGCTTGCCTGCCGGCTCCAGCAGCAGCAAGCCCTGTATGACACCGGGCCGGGTATTCAGCCGCAACATTTGTTCCGCAGCCTGTGCTGATGTCCACCACAGGCATAACAGCAGCCACATTGTCGTTTTCATCCCCGCCCTCCCTGTATCACCCCGATGAACAAGCCGGCTAACTCCGGCAACTAGTCGCTCAGTACTCTTTGCAGCACATCCAGCACCCGGTCGATGTCGCTGCGGCTGATCTGCCAATGCGTCACCAGCCGCATGCGGCCACCCTCGGGCGGATTGGCTTTGATACCGGCAGTTTCCAGTGCCGCCATCAGTTCGCTGACATCGATATCAGCCAGCAGACGAAACCACACCATATTGATGTGGACATCGGCCAGCTCGACTTCGATACACGGCATGCCGTGCAGGCGCTCGGCCAGATAGCGGGCATTGGTATGGTCCTCGCCCAGCCGCTGTGTCATCTCGGTGAGTGCCAGCAAGCCCGGCGCTGCCAGCACCCCGGCCTGGCGCCAGCCACCGCCCAGCAGCTTGCGCTTGTAGCGGGCACGGGCAATGAAGTCGGCCGTGCCGGCCAGAATGGAGCCCACCGGTGCGGCCAGGCCCTTGGACAGACAGCACATCACGCTGTCGGCATAGCGGGTGATGTCCTGCACCTCACAGCCAAGATACGTGGCGGCATTGAACACGCGCGCGCCATCCAGATGCACCGGCACGCCGTGGCGGCGGGCGATGTCGGCAGTGCGCTGCATGATGTCCAGCGGAATCACCCGACCATTGCTGTGAGCGTTTTCCAGGCAGATCAGCCCGGTTTGCGGCCAGTGGACGTCGTGGCCCACCCGGATGCGCGCTGCGATTTCGTCCGGGTCCATCACCCCCTTGTCACCGGCAATGGTGCGCAATTGCACCCCGGCAATCACCGCCGCGCCACCGGTTTCGTGCCACACGATATGGCAATCGTCGCCCAGAATCACCTCGTTGCCGCGCTGGCAGTGGGTGAAGATGGCCAGCTGGTTGCCGAAGTTGCCGGTGGGCACAAACAAGGCGGCCTCCTTGCCCAGCAGGCGGGCGGCCAGCGCCTCCAGTTCGGCTACCGTCGGGTCATCACCATAGACATCGTCCCCCACCACGGCATTGGCCATGGCCTGGCGCATGGCAGGGGTGGGCTGGGTGACGGTATCGCTGCGCATATCAATCCACTGCATGCTGTGCTCCTGCAAATGAAAGCGGCGGCCAGAGGGGCCGCCGTGAAGGGAAATGCCAGATCAGGCCTTGCCTGATTGTGCCAGCAAACTGCTTGCCGGGGGTGATACACAAATTGTCGGCGTCACTCCATCAGGCTATTCGATAGGCCTGCTTCAATTCGCTCACTCGGCGCTGGGCCGCCTGCATCGCAGTATGCGTCATTGAAATATCGCTGCCGCACTGGCAGCGCAGGCTGTGGTCGGGGGAAAGGGATTTCAGATGATGACGGTTTTCATGGCCGCATTCCACGCAGGCAATCACCACGGTGGCGTTGTAATGCTTGTCCAGATCGATATCGAAACTCGGGTGCTTCATGGGGAACTCCCTTGAGATCACTCAGGCCGGCCCGGATCAGAGGAATGCCGACATGCATTCGTGACGGACCTATGCAGAAGGATAGGCAAGCTGGCGGAAAGTTCCAGTAAATCAGCTGCTTGCTTTTTTCCGGGCAAACACTGGTCAGCCTCAGCGCTCTTGGTTATGCTTGGCCGTTTTTTGGTTCCGGATATACAGCAGATGTCGCACGACGCAGATCTTGACCGCCGCTTTGGCGGTATTGGCCGCCTGTATGGCCCCGATGCACTCAGCCGCTTTCAGGCAGCCCATGTCTGTGTAGTGGGGGTGGGTGGTGTGGGTTCCTGGGCGGTGGAGGCGCTGGCCCGCAGCGCAATCGGCCGCCTGACGCTGATTGATCTGGACAATATTGCCGAATCCAACACCAACCGCCAGCTGCCGGCGCTGGACCCGCACTACGGCATGGCCAAGGTGACGGCGCTAGCCGAGCGGGTGCGCGCCATCAACCCGGCCTGCGTGGTGCAGGAAATCGAGGATTTCGTTACCGAAGACAATCTGGACGCCATGCTGGGCCAGGGCTTCGACTTCATCATCGACTGCATCGACAATCTGCGGGTCAAAACCGCCATGGCGGCCTGGTGCGTGCGCCGCCGCCAGCCGTTTATCGTGTCCGGCGGTGCCGGTGGCCAGATGGACCCCACCAAGATCAAGCTGGCGGATCTGGGCGAGGTGACATACGACCCGCTGCTATCCAAGCTGCGTTACAACCTGCGGCGCTATCACGGCTTTCCGCGCGATGCCGGCAAGAAGCTGCATGTTCCCTGCGTGTTCTCCACCGAACAACTGGTTTATCCCGACACGCAAAGCTGTGATGCCGACAGCACGCGCGGTCCGCAAGGCCTGTCCTGCGCCGGCTTTGGTGCCGGCATGGTGGTGACCGCCAGCTTCGGGCTGGTGGCGGTTTCCCATGCGCTGAAGCAACTGGCCAAACCGCCAAAAAAGCGTTGAACCGCGCAGTCCCGTCATGAAAAAGGCCTCCCAAGGGAGGCCTTTTGCTGTCTGGCAGATAGCAATCAGTTGGCGATCAGCTTTTCCACCTTGGCAGCGCGTTCGCCCGGGGCCGGGTGGCTGGCCAGCATGCTGCTGTCGTTGCCGTACAGCTCGGCCAGCTTGCGCAGGGCCGACGGTGCACCTTGCACATTGTAGTTGTGGCGCTTGAGGAAGCCCACGCCGTAGGCATCGGCATCGCTTTCCTGCGATTGCGAGAACTGGGCGTTGACGATGGCTTCGGCAAAATTGCCCAGATCGGACTCGCTCAGGGCTGCAGCCGTGCTGTTGCCGCTGCTGCCGGCAGCCTTGCGCGCACCGGAAGCTGCGTAAGCCAGCTGCATGGCCTTCTTGCTGTGACCCAGCTTGACGTGGCCGATTTCATGGCCAATCACGAAGCGCACCTGGTCGTCATCCATCTTGTCCAGCAGGCCGCTGTAAACACGCACGGTGCCATCGGCCATGGCGAAGGCGTTGACTTCCTTGGTCTGGTAAACCTTGAAGTTGAGCTTGGTGCCGTCTTCACTGTCCAGACCCTTGACGATCTTGGCCAGACGTTTGCCATAAGCGCTGGAAGCTGCGGCAACCTTGTTCTTCTTGTCCATGACGGCGCTGGATTCTGCAGCCAGGTTCTTCACGTCAGCGTCGCTGAGCGTGGCGGCCTTGAGCAGGTCGCTGCCGGAACTGAGCATGCCATTAAGGTCGAAAGCCTGGGCGGTGCCAGACAGGGACAATGCAAAAACGAGAGCAAGGGACAATTTTTTCATATCAAAATTCCTTTTTAAAATGCGCCATGATGCTAACGTAATTTTTCAGTATTTAACAGTCATACTGGCATAAGCAGCCTGCAGAAATGAAAAAGGCCCCGCATGGTCAATGCGGAGCCGAGTAGCCAACAGGAGCTGAATCAGGCCAGCAAGCAGGAACTCTGGCTCTGCTCACTGATACGGCGCAGCTGGATGGTTTCCTTGCTGCAACGGTCCTCGGCTTGCGGGCAGCGGGTGCGGAACACGCAGCCGGACGGCGGATTGATCGGGCTGGGCAGATCACCTTGCAGGATCTGGATCACCTTGCCCTTTTCCAGCTTCGGGTCCGGAATGGGAATGGCCGACAGCAAGGCGCGGGTGTAAGGGTGGGCAGGCGCGTCGTACAAGGCATGCTTTTGCGCCAGCTCCATCTCGCGGCCCAGATACATCACCAGGATGCGGTCGGAAATATGCTTCACCACCGCCAGGTCGTGGGCGATGAAGATCAGCGCCAGGCCCATCTCGCGCTGCAACTCCTTCAGCAGGTTGATGATCTGCGCCTGGATCGACACGTCCAGCGCCGATACCGGTTCGTCGCAGATGATCAGCTTGGGCTCCAGAATCAGCGCGCGGGCAATGCCGATACGCTGGCACTGGCCGCCGGAAAATTCGTGCGGATAGCGGTTGATCATCTGCTCGCGCAGGCCCACCTTGCGCATCATGCTGCGTACGCGCTGCATGATGTCGTCGGCGGACAACTCCGGCTTATGCACGCGCAGCGGTTCGCCAATGATCTGGGCGACAGTCATGCGCGGGTTGAGCGAGGCCAGTGGATCCTGGAAGATCATCTGGATATCCTTGCGCACTGCATGCCAGTCCTGCGCGCTGCCGCGGGTCAGGTCCTTGCCCATCCACACGATTTCACCAGCAGTAGCCGGAATCAGGTTGAGGATGGCGCGCGACAGGGTGGACTTGCCACAGCCGGACTCGCCCACCACGCCCAGGGTTTCACCGGCGTACAGATCGAAGCTGACCCCGTCCACTGCCTTGAGCGTGCGCCTGGCGCTCCACGGCCAGCGGCCATCGCCCTTCACCTGAAAATGCACTTTGACATCACGTACCGACAGAATCGGCTGCTTGGCTTGTTCAGACATGTGCCACCTCCTGTGCAGCCAGCTGCAATTCGGCTACCGGCTTGTGACAGGCGCGCAGCACCTGCGGATTGCTGGTGCTGGCAGCCAGTGCCGGCAGTTCGTCGGCGCAGCGGCTGCTGGCGTGGGTGCAACGCTCGGAGAACGGGCAGCCCTTGGGCATGTGCGCCATATTGGGCGGATTGCCCGGAATGCTCACCAGCTCGCTGCCGTCGTGGTCCAGCCGCGGCAAGGCACCCAGCAGGCCGATGGTGTAGGGGTGGCTGGGCTGATAGAAGATGTTGTCAGCAGTGCCGTATTCCATGACGCGGCCGCCATACATCACCATCACTTTTTCGCACAGGCCGGCCACCACGCCCAGATCGTGGGTGATCATCACGATGGAGGTGCCGAAATCACGCTGCAGGTCTTTGAGCAGGGTGAGGATCTGCGCCTGTACCGTCACATCCAGCGCGGTGGTGGGTTCGTCGGCAATCAGCACTTCCGGTTCGCACAGCAGGGCCATAGCAATCATCACCCGCTGGCGCATGCCGCCGGAGAATTCGTGCGGATACATATTGATGCGACGGGCGGCCTCGGGAATGCGCACTGCGTCCAGCAGCTCGATGGCGCGCTTTTTCGCATCGCGGCGGCTGATGCCCTTGTGCAGCTCCAGCACCTCGGTCATCTGGCGCTCTACCGTCAGATAGGGGTTGAGCGAGGTCATCGGGTCCTGGAAGATCATTGCCAGCCGGTCACCGCGAATGCGGTTGAGTTCGGACGGGCTCATGGCCAGCAGGTTCTGGCCCTGGTACAGCGCCTCGCCCGTGGTTTTGCCGTTACGCGCCAGCAGGCCCATCATGGCCAGCACGGTCTGGCTCTTGCCGGAACCGGATTCGCCGACAATACCCAGGGTCTGGCCCTTTTCCAGCTCGAAGCTGACGCCGTTGACGGCGCTGACCACGCCGTCGTTGGTCTGGAACTGTACGCCCAGATTACTTACTTTCAATAGACTCATCTGTTGCTACCTCAACGATCTTTCGGATCGAGCGCATCGCGCAGGCCGTCGCCGATATAGTTGGCGCAATACAGGGTGACCGACAGCATGCCGGCCGGGAACAGCAGAATCCACGGGCTGGCATCCATCACCCCGGCCCCGTCCTGGATCAGCACACCCCAACTGGTCATCGGCTCCTGCACCCCCAGGCCCAGGAAGGACAGCACCGATTCGGTCAGGATCACACCCGGCACGGTGACGGTGGTGTAGATCACCACGATGCCCAGCAGATTGGGCACGATGTGGCGGAAAATGATCTTGGGTGTGGACACGCCAATGGCATGGGCCGCCTCGACATATTCCTTGGATTTGATCGCCAGCGTCTGGCCGCGCACCACCCGTGCCATGTCCATCCAGGAAAACACGGTAATGGTGAGCACCACCAGGTAGAAGTCGCGGCCCAGCAGGGTCACCATCAGGATGGCAATCAGCAGGTAGGGCACGGCGTACATCATGTCGACAATACGCATCATCAGCGCATCCACCTTGCCGCCCATGAAACCGGCCGTCGCACCCCAGACAATGCCCAGCGCCACCGAGGCAATGGTGGCCAGCGCGCCCACCATCAGCGAAATGCGCCCGCCGATCAGGCAGCGCACCAGCAGGTCACGCCCCAGCGCATCGGTACCGAACCAGTGGGTATTCAGCAGCGTCGGGGCAATGCCCATTGCATCCCAGTCGGTGTCTTCATAAGTGTGCGGCAGCACCATAGGCCCGAACACACAGGCCAGGGTAATGAAGGCCAGCACGATCAGGCTGAGCACGGCGGCCTTGTTGCGGAAAAAGCGCAGCCGCGCGTCACGCCACAGGCTGCGGCCTTCTACGGCGGCATCGGTGAGGCCATTGTCCAGCGCAGCCGTCATGGCTTTCTGTTTGCTTTGCATCATGATTTTGCTCCCGCTCAGTAGCGAATCTTCGGGTCCAGCAGCGCATAGGCCAGATCCACGAGCAGGTTGAGAACAACGGTAATCACCGTCACCAGCACCACCAGACCCAGTACCAGGGTGTAGTCGCGGTTGGCGGCACCATTGACGATGAGCTTGCCAAGGCCGGGCAGGCCGAACACGGTTTCGGTCACTACCGCAGCGGTAATCGAGGAAATGGCCAGCGGGCCGATCACCGACACCACCGGCATCAAGGCCGGTTTGAGCGCATGGCGCAGCACGATGGTGCGCATGGGCAGGCCCTTGGCGCGGGCGGTACGGATGAAGTTGCTGCCCAGTACCTCGATCATGCTGCCGCGCATCACGCGGCCGATGGTGGAGATGTTGATGAACACCAGCAGGGCAATCGGCAGCACCATGTAGCGCAGCGAGAAATCATCCCAGCCGCCGGCCGGCAACCATTCCAGGCCGATGGCAAACACCATCACCAGCACCGGGCCCAGCACGAAGGATGGAAAAGCGCCGCCGATATTGCCCAGCAGCATCACCAGATAGTCGATGATGCTGTTCTGGCGCAGTGCGGCCACAATGCCCAGCGCCACGCCGATGAACAGCGATATCACGATGGCACCACCACCGATGGCGGCAGACACCGGCAGGGCCTTGCCCACCAGATCGTTCACGCTCCAGTCGGCATAGCGGAAGGAAGCACCCAGATCACCCTGCAACAGGCTCTTGATGTAATACAGGTATTGCTGCCACAAGGGCAGGTCGAGATGGTATTTGGCCTGCAGATTGGCCAGCACGGCAGCAGACACCTTGCGCTCCCCGTCAAACGGGCCGCCCGGGGTCAGGTGCAGCAGCAGATAGCAAACGGTAATGACGGCCAGCAGTGTGGGAATGGTCGCCAGCACGCGTCGGAAAGTATAGGACCACATGGGGATACTCCAGCCGGGGTCGTCCGCCAGCGCAGCACAGGTCTTGTGAACATGGCTGCACGGCACGGTGCGCCGGCATGATGCGCTACATCACAAGCCGGATGTCCGTCTGGCGGACATCCGGCCTCTGTTCAACCGGGGACCGCAGCCCCCTCCTCTTGCATCACTCAGTCAAGCGCAAGGCTTAGTGCTGGATGATGTAGAGGTCCTTGCCGCGGTAGCGGTCCATCGGGTTCTTGCCGTAGCCACCCACATAGGACTTCACCAGACGCGGTGCGGTGTATTGCAGCAGCGGGATCATCGGATAGTCATCCATGATCATCTTCACGGCCTGGGTGAACAGTTGCTTGCGCTTGGCCTGATCGGTGCTATCGCTACCCTGCTTGATCAGCGCTTCGGCCTTGGCATTGCAGTTCTTGTTGTCGTTCTGGTCGTTGTCACACTGCACCAGCGCGAGGAAGGTGGTGGCGTCGTTGTAGTCGGCCACCCAGCCGTTACGGGCGATCTGGTAATCGGCATCGTGACGCTTCTTCAGCAGCACCTTGAACTCCAGGCTTTCCAGCTCGGTGTTCAGGCCCAGCTTGGATTTCCATTCGGAAGCGGCAAAGATGGCCATCTTCTTGTGGTAGTCACTGGTGTTGTAGGCAAACTTCAGCTTGCTGCCCGGCTTCACACCAGCCTCAGCCAGCAGCTTCTTGGCCTCTTCCACCCGCTTGGCCATCGGCCATTTTGCCCAGTCGTAGCTGGTGACATCGGCACCGGCAGTACCGGCCACGATGGCGCTGTAGGCCGGAGCCTGGCCATCGGCGGTGACTTTCTTGGCCAGGATGTCACGGTCGATCACCATGGACAGTGCCTTGCGCACGCGCACGTCTTTCAGCAGCGGGTCCTTGTTGTTCAGCGAGTAGTAACGCAGGCCCAGGAAAGGCGCATTGCGGATTTCCTTCGGATACTGCGCCTTGTACTTGTCGTAAGTGCCGGACGGCAGTTCCAGCACCCAGTCGTTTTCGCCGGATTCATACAGCTTCACGTCGGCGTTGTGGTCCTCGATCGGCAGATAGGTGATCTTGCCCAGCTGCACGTTTTTCACATCCCAGTACTGGGCGTTCTTTTCCACCACGATCTTGCTGTTGACCTGCCAGTCCTTCAGCGCAAACGCGCCGTTGGATACCATCTTGCCCGGCTTGGTCCAGTCCTTGCCGAACTTGTCGATGGTGGCCTTGGGCAGCGGTGCCAGCTGGGTATTGGCCACCAGCGACGGCATGAACGGTACCGGGTACGGGGTTTGTACTTCCAGCGTGTACTTGTCCACGGCCTTCACGCCCAGCGAAGAAGCGGGCTTCTTGCCTTCGGTGATTTCCTTGCCGTTCAGGATGAAGATGCCATAGGTGGAGGCATAGGGAGAGGCGGTCTTGGGCTCGACAAAACGCTGCCAGCCATACACGAAATCGCTTGCGGTCACGGTGGAACCATCCGACCACTTGGCATTCTTGCGCAGCTTGAATACCCAGGTGGTGGGGCTGGTCTGTTTCCACGATTCGGCCACGCCCGGCATCACCTTGCCAAAGCTGTCGGTGGCGGTGAGGCCTTCGAACAGATCCATGGTGATGGTATTGGCTGGTACCGATTCGGCCAGCACCGGATCGAGCGATTCCGGCTCGGAACCGGTGTTGCGGATCAGCTCCTGCTTGGCAGCCAGCTTGACGCCTGCCGGCACCTGGGCGGCCATGGCGAAACCGGTCGTACCGGCCAGTGCCAGGGCTACAGCTGCCGTGGCCACGCGCAGCGATTTATTGTGTGACATTCGCCTATTCTCCTGTTCTGTAGAGCCCCGCTTATTGCGGGTGCATAAATTCTTTTATCCAAATTATGTTCGGAACTTTCTGTTTAACTGTCCGAAACGGGCCGAGCCATTATGCGCTGGCGTTTTTGAAATCCTCAAGCCTGATTCAGAACAATATGACAAGCGTTTTGCAAAAGCCGTGTCATTTCAACGACGATCACCAATTTACCGCCATTTATTCACAGGAAAATCCGTAGCCCGGCAACATTTTTGCTCTCAATCATGAGTATTTATATTGGCAGCCATTAATATCTTGCATGCGTGCCGTATTTAAATTGCCGGCACTACGTCATTTGTGCCGCTGACTGCACGTTTCACCCTATTCGCATGTTTCTGGATATGGATTTGCATTTAACCCATTTCCACCGGTGATGGTTTATTTGCAGCAGGCCCTGCAATAAAGGCGTAAAGGCACATCAGGCATGGCGGTGGCTTGCCATGGCATATCGACCGATTGCCAGACAAGCGGGCAGCAGACGTAAAAAAAGCTCCCGCGCGGGGAGCTTTTTGTAGCAGCAGTACAAACCGGACTGTCAGCAGCTCTTAGTCCTGCATGCGCCAGTGCATGGCTTCGCCGGCACGCAGCGGCACCAGCACATCGTCGCCATATGCCAGTTCGGCGGGTACGGTCCAGCTTTCCTTCACCAGGGTGATGGTGTCGGCATTGGGGGCCAGGCCGTAGAAAGCCGGGCCGTTCAGGCTGGCAAAGGCTTCCAGCTTGTCCAGCGCGCCGGCCGCCTCGAAGGCTTCGGCATACAGCTCGATGGCAGCATTGGCGGTGTACATGCCGGCACAGCCACAGGCGGCTTCCTTGGCGTGGCGTGCATGCGGCGCGCTGTCGGTGCCGAGGAAGAACTTGGCCGAACCGGAGGTGGCAGCCTGCACCAGCGCCTGACGGTGCAGTTCGCGCTTGAGTACCGGCAGACAGTAATGATGCGGGCGGATGCCGCCAACGAAGATGGCATTGCGGTTCATCAGCAGGTGATGCGCGGTAATGGTGGCGGCGATGTTGTCCGGCGCGCTGGCCACGTATTCGGCGGCATCCTTGGTGGTGATGTGTTCGAACACCACGCGCAAGGACGGCAGGCGCGCCAGCAGCGGCTGGAATACCTGTTCGATGAACACGGCTTCGCGGTCGAAGATGTCGATGGCGGAATCAGTCACCTCGCCATGCACCAGCAGCGGCATGCCGCAGTCGGCCATGGCTTCCAGCGCCGGCATGGCTTTATCAATGCTGCTGACGCCAAAATCGGAATTGGTGGTGGCTCCGGCCGGATACAGCTTGATACCGTGCACGAAACCGCAATCCCTCGCCTTGCGCACTTCTGCGGCACTGGTGTTGTCGGTGAGGTAAAGCGTCATCAGCGGTTCGAAACGGCTGCCGGTCGGCAGTGCGGCCAGAATCCGCTCGCGATAGGCGGCGGCGGCTTCCACCGTGGTCACCGGCGGCTTCAGATTGGGCATGATGATGGCGCGGCCCATCTGGCGTGCGGTGTCGGGCAGTACGGCAGCCAGCGCTGCGCCATCGCGCAGGTGCAGGTGCCAGTCGTCGGGGCGGATCAGGGTCAGTGTCGTCATGCACTTGGGCTCTTTGTCGGGGCTAGCAGTATCGGGGCAGGCCGGGATCATCCCGTCCGGGCGGCAGGCTTACTTGCGACGCAGCACCATGCGGAACTTGCCTTCCGCCGTGGTGGTGGATTCCAGCAGCGCATTGCCGGTCTGGCGGCAAAAGGCTTCAAAATCCTTGGGTGCGCCGGCATCGGTGGCAATCACCTCCAGCACGCTGCCGCTCTCCATATCGGCCAGCGCCTTCTTGGCGCGCAGGATGGGCAAGGGGCAGTTGAGGCCGGACAGGTCAATCAGGCGGTTGGGAGTCATGGGGCGTGTCGCTCAGTCTTTACGTTACAATGCCAGGTGAAGGCGGTATTCTACCGGCTATCCGTCCGACTAGTGTACGCCACCCGTCAAGCCCCTCCCAAATCGGAATCCCCGCCATGTGCGTGATCGCTTTTGCCTACAAGATGCCCGGCCTGGGCCAGCTGGTTTTGCTGGCCAATCGCGATGAATATTATGCCCGTCCGGCCGCTGCGCTGGATTGGTGGGATGAGTACACCGACACCCTGGGCGGGCGTGATCTGCAGGCCGGCGGCAGCTGGCTGATGGTGGATGGCCGTGGCCGCTTTGCCGCGCTCACCAATTTCCGTGAAGGCTATGGCAAGAGCGGTGAGCGCTCGCGCGGCGAACTGGTGCAGCGCTTTGTCACCGGCGATGAAGACCCGTTTACCTTTGCCGACTGGCTGCGCGACAACCATCAGCACTATGCCCCATTCAACCTGCTGTACGGCAAGGTGGACGACCTGTTCCACTTTCACAGCCGTGGTGCCCGCATTGCGCGGGTGACGCCCGGCATCCATACCCTGTCCAATGCCACAATGGATACGCCGTGGTTCAAGAGCGAACGGCTGGCCGAACACCTGCGTGGCCTGCGCCGCCCACCCGGCGAAGACGAAGCCTTCGGCTGGCTGGCTGATGCCACCGCAGCCGGCCCCGGCCAGTTGCCCAATACCGGCGTGGGACTGGCACTGGAAAAGGTATTGTCACCGGTTTTCATTCAGGGGCGGGATTACGGCACCCGCGCGTCGATGCTGCTCAACGTATCGGCACGGGGTGATGTAAGCTTGTCCGAACTTTCCTGGGGGCTGGCCGGCCGCGAAGCCGGCCGCCGCCGTTACACCATCAGGCCGGGGCAGATTCAGCACCCGGCCAAGCCTTGAGCAGGAGATGTGCGTGAAACTGTCCCGATTTGGTCTGGCCCTGGCCGGGCTGCTGCTGGCACTGGCTGCCCAGGCCAGCGAATACAACAAGGGCTTCAACAACACCAATTACGCCATGGAAGATGTCAAACCCTGGGAAGAAGGCAAGTACACCCTGCCTGACTTTCCTGCGGCACCAGACTGGATCGGCTTTTACGTCGGCCCGGAAGTAGCCAACAAGTACTTTGCCGACAGCAAGAGCCTGACCGTGGGTGAGGACGGCGTGGTACGGCTGATCTTGCGGGTGCAAAGCCCGGCCGGTGCCGAGAACCTTAGCGTGGAAGGCATCCAGTGCAGTGCCAACACCTACCGCAGCTATGCTTTTGGCGACAGCATCAACAAGCGCTGGATTGAGTCCATGCGCGAGGAATGGCGCAAGATTGAATACGATGACAAGGCACGCCGTGCACTGCGCGAGGACCTGTGCGTAGACAAGACAGCCCCGAAATCCGCCGAACAGGCCGTCAAGCTGCTGCGTGCCGCGCCCTGGCGCTGACAAACCTGGCACTGCCGCCATGTGGCAGCCCCGTGCGGCGCAAGCACCACAACGGTTTTAGTTGGCAGCCCCTGACACGGGCGATGCCGGGCTGACTTGGCCTGACATCGCCCGAGCTTGCACCAGCCCGGTGCATTCGCCATGACAAGCAAGTGAAATTGCGGTATCAATAAGGCTTTCCCCCATCTGGCCGTATTGTGTCTTCACCTGCCCCCTCCCCGCGCAGCGCCCTGGCGCTGGCACAGTTCAAGATCCTGCTTTCCGCCATCGGCTTTGGCAGCATGGCCATCCTGGCGCGCTTTGCCTATGCCGACGGCGTGTCCACGCCCAGCCTGCTGTTTCTGCGCTTTTTCCTTGCCGGCGTATTGTTGCTGCCCTGGGTGCTGTGGAAAAAGCTGCCGTGGCCACGCGGGCGCGCGCTGCTAGTGCTGATGGGCATGGGCAGCCTGGGCTATGCCGGCATGGCCGCCTGCTATTTTTCCGGCCTGCACTATGCCAGCGCCGGCACCATCGCCCTGCTGCTCTACCTGTTTCCCGCCATCGTGCTGGTGCTGTCCACCCTGCTGCTGGAAGAGCATTTCAGCACCCGGCGCATGCTGGCACTGGCGCTGGCCATTGGCGGTTTGGCCATCACCATCGGGCTGGAGCTAAGCGCGCAGCCACTAGGCCTGCTGCTGGGGCTGGGATCGGCCATCATCTATTCGCTGTACATCCTGGCCGGTAGCCGTTATGCAGCGGATTGCAATCCGCTGACCTCAGCCTGTGTGGTGGTGTTTTCCGCCGCCAGCTGCTACGGGGTGTATCTGGCCAGTACCGGTTTTCATGGCCCGGCCAGCCTGCATGGCTGGCTGTCGGTATTGGGCATTGCCTGTCTTGGCACGGTGGCCGCACTGGCGCTGTTCCTGTCCGGGCTGGCCAAAACCGGGGCCACCCAGGCCTCGTTGATTTCCACGGCCGAACCGGTGGTCACCATCGTACTGGCCTGGCTGCTACTGGGTGAACCGCTGGGCTGGAGCCAGGCGCTGGGCGGTGCACTGATATTGTCCGCCGTGGTGTTGATCAGCCGCGAAGCACGGCCAGAGCAGGTGCAACTGACCGAGCTGCATGACTAGAACCGGGCGAAACGGGAGGGAGCATCAATGAAATACGGTCTGAGTGTCCTGCTAATGGCAGGACTGTGCAGCAACATGGCGCTGGCTGCCAGCGACAGCTGCCAGAATGCCATGACGCAGACGGACATGAATGTCTGCGCGGCCAAGGCGCATGATCTGGCGGATAAGCAGCTGAACAGCCTCTACAAACAGTACCGCCAGCGCCTGGCTGCCGACGACCAGCAACGGCTGACTGTTGCCCAGCGTGCCTGGATAGGCTACCGGGATGCCGCTTGCCGCTTTGAAACCGCTCAGGTCAGCGGCGGCAGCATTTTCCCCACCATCTGGTTACAGTGCCTGACCGGCAAGACGGAGAACCGCATCAAGGAGCTGCAAAAACTGATGCAATGCAAGGAGGGTGATCTGGACTGCCCTTCACTGCAATAAAGCGGCAGGAGGCAAACTGCTCTGTCTGAACATAGGGGATACTTTGCATGAGCAGCTGGCTGCAATTGCCTGCCCACCCTGACCGGCGACTCAGGCCCCGGCTTTCCAGTGCCCGCTCTTGCCACCCTCTTTTTCCTGCAACTGCACGGCAGATATCACCATGCCACGGTCCACGGCCTTGCACATGTCGTAGATGGTGAGCAGGCCGACGCTGGCGGCGGTGAGCGCTTCCATTTCCACGCCGGTCTGGCCGCTGCATTCGGCGGTCACGGTAATGCTGACGCTGCTGCTGGCTTCGTCCAGCTCAAATTCAACGGCCACGCGGGTGAGCGCGATGGGGTGACAGAGCGGAATCAGGTCGGCAGTGCGTTTGGACGCCATGATGGCGGCGATGCGGGCAATGCCCAGCACGTCGCCCTTTTTATGATTGCCATCGCGGATTAGGGCCAGGGTGGCAGGCAGCATGCGGATACTGCCCTGCGCCACCGCACGGCGACGGGTGATCTGCTTGTCGCCAACATCCACCATATGGGCCTGGCCGCTGGCATCGAAATGGGTTAATCCGGACATGAAAACCTCCCGCAAGCAGCAACCGTGGGCTGCCGTCAGATAAAGATGGCTGGCAGTGTGCCGCTAGCGCAGCAACCTGGCAATCAGCCAGAAGAGGGAGAGCAGCAGCCCCAGTGCGCCGGTCCATTTGCATAGCCGCAGACTGAGCGCCAGGTAGCGCGGGTTGCGGGTGAGTGCATAACTGATGGCTGACCAGCCAAACGCCAGGATGATGACAATCGCCCACAGCCGCCACCACAAGAGCATGCTTACACCGCCTCGGGCAGGCGATGGAAGCTGGACGGGGCATCCAGCGGGTCGACAAAGCTGGCGTATTCCCAGGCATCCGGAGTTTCCAGCAGTTTGCGCAGCAGCTTGTTGTTCATCGCATGGCCGGATTTGTGGCCGGAGAAGGCGGCAATCAGCGGGTGGCCGACAATGTAGAGGTCGCCGATGGCATCCAGAATCTTGTGGCGTACGAATTCGTCGGGGAAGCGCAGGCCTTCCGGATTCAGCACGTACTCGTCATCAATCACGATGGCGTTATCCAGGCTACCACCCAGTCCCAGGCCATGCTGGCGCATGTATTCCACTTCGTGCATGAAACCGAAGGTGCGGGCGCGGCTGATTTCATCCAGATAAGAGCTGCTGGCAAAGTCGATTTCGACTTTTTGCGGTGCCAGATTGAAAGCCGGGTGATTGAATTCGATGGACAGGGTGATCTTGAAACCGTCCATCGGGTCCAGCCGGACCCATTTGTCGCCTTCAACAATTTCCACCGGCTGTTTCACCCGGATGAAGCGTTTGGGCACGGACTGCTCGACCACTCCAGCGCTTTGCAGCAGGTAAATGAAGGGGGCGGCGGAGCCATCCATGATGGGGATTTCCGCCGCCGTCACCTCGACCACAAGGTTGTCGATGCCAAAGCCGGCAAAGGCTGACATCAAATGCTCGATCGTGCCGACACGCACGCCGGTGTCTGTCACCAGCGTGGAGGAGAGGCGCGTGTCGTTGACGAGCGCAGGCTCGACTTTCACATCCACCGGCTCGGGCAAGTCGGTTCGGCGAAAGACGATGCCGGTGTCGGGCGCTGCCGGCAGCAGGGTGAGTTTCACCCGCTCGCCAGAATGCAAGCCGACACCTGTGGCGCTGATCGCTTGTTTTAGCGTGCGCTGGAATATCATGTGAAGCTCTCAGGCAATCGGGAAAACCCGATTCTAGCACAGGCCGTGGCCATGCTTTATTGATTGCTTGTCACAGATAAATAGTTTTTAACTATTTTACCAAGCGTGTCCTTTTCAATCGGCCTGCTTGCGCAGGAAGGCCGGAATATCATAGCTGTCGCTGACTTCCGGGTTGGAGAAGTCGGTGGATGGCGCAGCACGGCGACGGCCCTGACGCATGATGGCCGGGGTATCGAAATCGTCGTAGTTGATGACTTCAACCGCACGGTCGTCGGTGCCGGTCTTGACGATCTTGATGTATTCCGGACGCTCTTCGCGTACCGGCTTTTGCTGGCCCAGGCCGGTGGCAATCAGGGTGACACGGATGGTGTCTTCCGGCATTTCTTCCACTTCGGCGGTACCGAACTTGATCTGTGCATCTTCGTCGGCGTACTGACGGATGATGCCCATGATTTCGCGGTATTCGCTCATCTTCAGGCAACCCGGTGCGGTGGAGATGTTCACCAGCACGCCACGTGCGCCTTCCAGGGTGATGTTGTCCAGCAGCGGGCTGGCCACGGCTTGCTCGGCGGCCACGCGGGCACGGTCGATACCGGAGGCGTAGGCGGAACCCATCATCGCCAGGCCCATTTCACCCATCACGGTGCGTACGTCGGCAAAGTCGACGTTGATCAGGCCGGGGCAGGTAATCACTTCGGCGATACCGGCTACCGCACCCTTAAGCACGTCGTCGGCAGCACGGAAGGCTTCGCGCATGGTCACGTCGTCACCCAGCACTTCCATCAGCTTTTCGTTGGGGATGACGATCAGCGAATCGACATGCTTTTTCAGGTCCTCGATCCCGTTTTGTGCCACTTTCAGGCGCTTGCCTTCGTGTTCGAACGGGCGGGTGACCACGCCTACGGTGAGGATGCCCAGTTCCTTGGCCACTTCAGCCACCACCGGGGCGGCACCGGTACCGGTACCACCACCCATACCGGCAGTCACGAATACCATATTGGCACCACGCAGGGCGTCGGCTATGCGTTCGCGGTCTTCCAGTGCGGCGCTGCGGCCTACTTCCGGGTTGGCACCGGCACCCAGACCACGGGTCAGGTTGTTGCCCAGTTGCAGCTTCTGCGGCGACTTGTTGCGCTGCAGGGATTGCGCATCGGTATTGGCGCAGATGAATTCAACACCATGGACATGGCTGCTGATCATGTTGTCGATGGCATTGCAACCGCCGCCACCTACACCAATTACTTTGATCACAGCCGCGTTGGCGGTCTCTTGCATTACTTCAAAAACCATTCCGCTCATTTGCCTCTCCTCAAGTTTAAGATGAGCTTGCATTCCACTATTTACTGCTGCCCGAAAAACAAAAATCACAGCAGCGGCCACCCGGCCGCCGTTGCTTAGAAATTACCGGCGAACCAAGCCTTCATGCGGCCAAACAGCTGGCCCACACCCGCGCTTTCCACTTTGGGTCCGCTATGGGTCTGGATCTGGTCCTTGCCGTACAACAACAGGCCGACACCGGTCGAGAAACGTGGCGTCTTCACCACCTCGGCCAGGCCGCCTACATACTTGGGCACGCCCACGCGCACCGGCATGTGGAACACTTCTTCTGCCAGTTCCACCATGCCCGGCATCAGGCTGGCACCACCGGTCAGCACGATGCCGGAGGACAGCAGGTCCTCGAAGCCACTACGACGCAGTTCCTGCTGTACCAGCTGGAACAGTTCTTCCACCCGCGGCTCCACCACTTCTGCCAGGGTGGCGCGCGACATCTGGCGCGGCCCGCGTTCGCCCACGCCCGGTACTTCGATCATCTGGCCCGGATCGGCCATGGTGACCAGCGCCACTGCGTGCTGGATCTTGATGTCTTCCGCTTCCTTGGTGGGGGTACGCAGCGCCATGGCGATGTCGTTGGTGATCTGGTCACCGGCAATCGGAATCACCGCGGTATGGCGGATGGCACCATTGGCATACACCGCGATGTCGGTAGTACCGCCACCGATGTCGATCAGGCACACGCCCAGGTCTTTTTCGTCTTCCGACAGCACGGCAATGGCCGAGGCCATCGGTTGCAGCACCAGGTCGGACACTTCCAGCCCGCAACGACGCACGCATTTGGTGACGTTTTGCGCAGCAGACACCGCACCGCTGACGATGTGTACCTTGGCTTCCAGTCGTACGCCGCTCATGCCCAGCGGCTCGCGTACACCTTCCTGGCCGTCGATGCTGTATTCCTGGGTGAGGATGTGCAGCACCTGGTGGTCCGGCGGGATGGTGACGGCGCGGGCGGTTTCAATCACACGGTCGATGTCCATCTGGGTGACTTCGCGGTCCTTGATGGCCACCATGCCGTGCGAGTTGATGCTCTTGATGTGCGAACCGGCAATGCCGGCAAACACCTCGTGAATCTTGCAGTCGGCCATCAGTTCGGCCTCCTCCAGTGCACGCTGGATGGCTTGCACGGTGGATTCGATATTCACCACCATGCCGCGCTTCAGACCACGTGACGGGGTCTGGCCCATGCCGATGATGTTGAGCTGGCCGTCATCCAGGACCTCCGCGACAATCGCCACGATCTTGGACGTTCCGATGTCCAGGCCGACCAGCATGTTCTTGCTTTCCTTAGGTTTGCTCACCTGTCGCTCCAGCTAGGTATTACTTTTTCACTTGTGCCGGCGGGGCCTTGTAATCAGGCATCCGCACAGCAAATCCATTGGGGTAGCGCATGTCCACGTAATCAATGTGGTAAGGCAGCGCTGCCAGCTTGTCTTTCCAGTACAGGGCGAATCGCTCCACCCGCAATTCCACGTCGCCACGACCCAGATCCAGCTTGATGTCGTTGTCCAGCCCTACCTGCCAGGCCCGACGTGGCGACAGCCAGATGTCCTTGGGGGCCAGCCCCGTCGGCTTCAGGCCCTGACGCAAACGCGCCAGCATGGCTGTCATGTCTTTTTCTGCCCCTGCCGGGCCGTAAAACACCGGCAGTTGCTGGTCGCTGGCGGCATCGAAGCGGTCACCGTGGCTGTCCACCAGCCCGTTTTCGCCCCAGCGCGCCAGCGCCACGTGTTCTTCCACTGCAATTTCCAGTGCATCCGGCCAGCGCCGCCGCACCTGGGCGTCCCGCACCCATGGCAGCTTGCCGAATGCTGCCCGCGTCTTGTCGATGTCCAGCGTGAAGAAGGTTCCGGTCAGTTCGTGCTCGGCAATGAAGCGCAACTGTTCCGGCGTCACTCTTTTCATCTGTCCCTGGATCTGGATTTTCTTCACCGGAAAAACCGGTGCATGTGTCACCCAGAATCCACCTGCGTACAGCAACATCAGCAGCGAGGCGCCCAGCAGGAAATTGGCCAGGCCTTTCAGCAGCTGATGGTTATCCCACATGCACCATATCCAGCACGTTCAGGCACAGGTCCTCATAGCTGATGCCCTGGGCACGTGCGGCCATCGGCACCAGGCTGTGACTGGTCATGCCCGGATTGGTGTTCACTTCCAGCAGGTAAATCCCGCCAGCTTCATCCATCAGGAAATCCACCCGGCCCCACCCCTGGCCACCCAGTACCTGGAAGGCTTGCAGGCACAGTGCGCGGGCGCGTTGCTCTACTTCTGCACTCAGGCCGGACGGGCAGCGGTATACGGTGTCGTCACGGAAATACTTGGCCTGATAGTCGTAATACTCGGTGGCCGGTTCGATCTTGATGGTGGGATAGGCCTGGCCATCAATCACGGCACAGGTGTATTCGCCACCACCGACAAAGCGCTCGGCCAGCACCAGCGGGTCGTACTTGCGCGCTTCTTCAAATGCGGCTTGCAGTTCGCCCGGCTGCTTTACCTTGGTGACGCCAATGCTGGAGCCCTCGGTCGCCGGCTTCACGAACAGCGGCAGGCCCAGACGGGCTTCCACGGCGGCAAAGTCGCTGTTTTCGTCCAGCAGTTCGAAGTCGGGAATCGGCAAGCCGGCACCACGCCACAGCAGCTTGGTGCGCCATTTGTCCATACAGATGGCCGATGCCATCACGCCACAGCCGGTATACGGAATGCCCAGCGTTTCCAGCGCGCCCTGCAGGGTGCCGTCTTCGCCAAATGGGCCGTGCAGGATAATGAACACGCGCTCGAAGCCTTCTTCCTTCAGCGCAGCCAGCGGCTTTTCCGCCGGGTCGAAGGCATGGGCGTCCACACCGCGCGAGCGCAGGGCGTTCAATACGCCGTTGCCGCTCATCAGCGAGATTTCACGCTCGGCGGAGCTGCCACCCATCATCACTGCCACTTTGCCGTACTGCTTCATTTCTCTTCCTTACTGGGAGGGTCTGTCCCCTCCCGCCAAAATTCGCCTGTCGCTTACAGCTTGCCGGCCACCAGCTTGCCCGGCACCGCGCCAATCGAGCCGGCACCCATGGTGATCACCACATCGCCATCGCGGGCGATGTCCATGATGGTGCGCGGCATGTCGGCAATCTGTTCGACAAACAGCGGTTCCACCTTGCCCGACACGCGCACGGCACGGGCCAGTGCACGGCCATCGGCGGCCACGATGGGGGCTTCGCCGGCGGCATACACTTCGGATAGCAGCAGCGCGTCCACCCCGTTCAATACCTTGACGAAGTCTTCAAACAAATCACGGGTGCGGCTGTAGCGGTGCGGCTGGAAAGCCAGCACCAGCCGCTTGTCCGGGAAGGCACCACGTACCGCGGACAGCGTGGCGGCCATCTCCACCGGGTGGTGGCCGTAATCGTCCACCAGGGTGAAGCTGCCACCATCCGGCAAGGCCACCTCGCCATAACGCTGGAAGCGACGGCCCACACCGGCAAACTCGGCCAGACCGCGCTGGATGGATGGAATATCGGCACCGCATTCCAGACCAATGGCGATGGCCGACAAGGCATTCAACACGTTGTGACGGCCCGGCAGGTTGAGCAGCACCGGGAAACGCTGCTGGCTGCCGTTGTTGATCACCACGTCAAACTGCATCTGGCCACCGGCGGCCACCACGTTTTCGGCATAGATGTCGGCCGAATCGTCCAGACCGTAAGTGGTAACCGGCTTGGTGATGCGGCTGCGGATTTCGCGCACGTTCGGGTCGTCCACGCACAGCACGGCACGGCCATAGAACGGCAGCCGGTGCAGGAAGTCGACAAAAGCCTGTTTGAGCTTGTCGAAGCTGTGGTCGTAGGTATCCATGTGGTCGGCGTCGATATTGGTGACCACGGCCATCACCGGGGTAAGGTGCAGGAAAGACGCGTCCGACTCATCGGCCTCGGCCACCAGGAACTCGCCGGAACCCAGCTTGGCATTGGTGCCAGCCGCGGTCAGCTTGCCGCCGATCACGAAAGTCGGGTCCAGCCCGGCAGCTGCCAGCACCGATGCCGTCAGGCTGGTGGTGGTGGTTTTGCCGTGGGTGCCGGCAATGGCAATGCCCTGCTTGAAGCGCATCAGCTCGGCCAGCATCATGGCGCGCGGAATCACCGGAATGCGACGCTCACGGGCGCGCAGAACTTCCGGGTTGTCCGCCTTCACTGCGGTGGAAGTCACCACCACATCGGCACCTTCCATATAGGTTGCATCATGGCCAAAGAACACGCGTGCACCCTGGCTTGCCAGGCGCTGGGTGGCGGCACCATCGGCCATGTCCGAACCGGACACGGTGTAGCCCAGGTTCAGCAGAACCTCGGCGATGCCGCACATGCCGACACCACCGATGCCGACGAAGTGAATGTGTTTGACCCTGTGTTTCATGTTCTTTCTCGTTGCTTCTGGCCGCTTGTGGCTGCCGTATTACTGTTCGTCTGCCAGTCCTTCACACACATCGGCCACCCGGGCGGCTGCCCCCGGTCTGGCCAATGCGCGTGCCTGACTGGCAAGTTCCAGCAGACCTTCCCGATTCAGTCCGGACAAAACGTCTGCCAGCTTTTGTGCTGTCATTTCCTGCTGCGGCAAGTGAATCGCCGCGCCTGCTGCTGCCATCCACTTGGCGTTGTCGCGCTGGTGCGCGGTGGTGGACACCACCAGCGGCACCAGAATGCTGGCCACGCCTGCCGCGCACAGCTCGCTTACCGTAATGGCACCGGCGCGGCAGATGATCAGGTCGCAGTCGGCCAGGCGGCTGGGCATGTCATCGATAAACGGCAACAGCGTCACATCCTGTTCCAGCCCGGCGGCACGGTAAGACGCCTGCACCTCGGCAAAGTTGGCCTCACCGGTCTGGTGGGTCAGCTGCGGGCGTTTTTCCTGCGGCAGCAGTGCCAGCGCCTGCGGCAGGGTCTGGTTAAGCACCCGCGCGCCCAGGCTGCCACCCACCACCAGCACGCGCAGCGGGCCGCTACGACCGGCCATGCGCTGTGCCGGTGCCGGCAGGGCTTCGATTTCCTGGCGTACCGGGTTACCGGTCACCAGCGCCTTGGCCCCGCTCTGGGCAGCGCTGCCGTCAAAACCGCACACCAGCTTGCGGGCAAACGGCAGCAAGGCCTTATTGCTCAACAGCAGGCTGGCATCGGCATTCACCAGCACCAGCGGTTTCCACAGCAGGCCGCTCATCACACCACCCGGCAGGCAGACATAGCCACCCATGCCCAATACCACATCCGGTCGATGACGCAGCAGCAGTTGTGCCGAGCGTACAAAAGCGCCGCACAGCTGCAGCACGCCCTTGAGCGAGCCCAGCAAGCCCTTGCCGCGCACGCCATGAAACGCCAGCCGCTCCAGCGGAATGCCGGTGGGTGGTACCAGCTTGTTTTCCATGCCGCGCTCGGTACCCAGCCACACCACTTTCCAGCCGCGCGCCTGCAGCGCTTTGGCCACGGCAAGGCCGGGGACGATGTGTCCACCCGTACCAGCTGCCATTACCATGACCGTTCTGTTCGTCATCTTCATCAAACCTTGTAACCGCGCATGATGCGCTGTTTTAGCTTCGTCCTGCGGCCTCGCAGAAACCGCCACCACCGGGCTTGCGCCCTTACGCGCCTGTCGGCGCTTGTCCTGCGCGGCTACACTTTGTAGCCACGCATGATGCGGCGGTTTTCATAATCCACCCGCAGCAGCACGGCCATGGCGATGAGGTTCATCAACATGGCCGAACCACCAAACGACATCAGCGGCAGGGTCAGGCCCTTGGTGGGCAACAGGCCCATGTTCACGCCGATGTTGAAAAACACCTGAATACCCAGCCAGATGCCCAGCCCCTGCGCTACCAATGCCTGGAAAAAGCGCTCCAGTTTTTTCGACTCCACGCCGATGTGAAACGCACGCCGCACAATCCAGGCATACAGGCCGATCACCACGCAGATACCAACAAAGCCGAATTCTTCCGAAATCACCGCCATGATGAAGTCGGTATGGGCCTCGGGCAGATAGAACAGTTTTTCGATACTGGAACCCAGCCCCACGCCATACCACTCGCCACGGCCAATGGCGATCAGCGAATGCGACAGCTGGTAGCCCTTGCCATAGGGGTCGTCCCACGGGTCCATGAAGCCCAGCACCCGCTTGAGCCGGTATGGCGAGGAGATGATCAGCAGCACGATGGCCACGGCGGCCATTACCGCCAACCCGGAAAAAATCCGCATATTGATGCCGCCGAGGAACAGCACGCCCATGGCAATCGACATCACCACCATCAGCGCGCCGAAGTCCGGCTCGCGCAGCAACAGGAAGGCCACCATCACCATGGCGGCAAACATCGGCGCAAAGCCTTCTTTCAGGCTGTGCAGCTTGTGGGTTTTGCGCACGGTGTAATCGGCGGCGTAAATCACCGTGGCGAACTTCATGATTTCCGACGGCTGCAGGTTGAGCACAAACAGGTTGATCCAGCGGCGCGAACCGTTCACCACCCGGCCAATGCCGGGAATCAGCACCAGCACCAGCAGCACGATGCCCAGCAGGAACAATTTGCCGGCGTACTTCTGCCAGATGCGGGTAGGCACCTGGAACATCACGTAGGACGCGGTGAGGCCGATCACCATGAAAATGATGTGGCGGATCAGGTAGAAATAGCGGTTTTGCGTGGCCACATCGGCCTCGGCATAGGCAATCGACGCCGAGTACACCATCACCAGGCTGATGGACAGCAGCAGGGCCAGGGCCCAGGCCAATGCCTCGTCAAACGGTTTGATGGCAGTGTAGCGACGCGCCGAGTGCACGATCATGGCTGCCCCTTTCCGGATGCGGCCTTGATCTGTGCCACGGTGTCGATAAACACCTGGGCGCGATGGGCGTAGTTGCGGAACATGTCCAGGCTGGCGCAGGCGGGCGACAGCAGCACCACATCACCCGGCTGGGCCAGTTCAGCTGCAGCGCGGGTGGCTTCTTCCAGCGTGGCGCAATCCTGCAGCGCAACGCCGCTGCCTGCCAGTGCGGCGCGGATGCGAGCGGCGTCACGGCCAATCAGCAACACGGCGCGGGCAATGCGCTGGCAAGCCGGGGCCAGCGGGCTGAAATCCTGACCCTTGCCATCGCCACCGGCAATCAGCACCACCTTGCGGGTCATGCCGTTGAGGGCGGCCTCGGTAGCGCCGACATTGGTGCCCTTGGAATCGTCAATCCAGGCGATGCCGTCAAATTCGTCCACCAGCTCCACGCGGTGCGCCAAACCCTGGAAGCTTTGCAGGCCTTGCAGCAGAGCGGCACGCTCCAGCCCGATGCTGTCGCACAAGGCCAGCGCGGCCAGTGCGTTGGCGGCATTGTGCAGGCCTTGCAATTGCAGCTTGCCCTGCGACAGCACGGTCTCGCCCTGTGCGCTGAGCCAGTACTGGCCATCCTGCTGGGTGAGGCTGTATTCCACCGGCTGCTTGAGCGAGAACCATTTGACCACATGGCCGGGGCGCACCATGGCCGGAGCCAGAATGTCGTCGCGGTTCAGCACCTGCACCCCCAGGCCATTGAACACGGCGGTCTTGGCGTGGGCGTAGTCCAGCAGGTCGTTGTAGCGATCCAGATGGTCTTCGGAAATATTCAGCACGGTGGCGGCATCGGCGGCGAGGCTGTACGTGGTTTCCAGCTGGAAGCTGGACAACTCCAGCACCCACACGTCCGGCTGCTTGCCGGACTGTTCGCGTTCCAGCAGGGCTTCCAGTACCGCCAAGCCGATATTGCCGGCCACGATGGTATCCAGCCCGGCCTGTTGGCACAGATGGCCAACCAGGCTGGTGACGGTGGTCTTGCCATTGGAACCGGTAATGGCAATCACCTTGCTGCCATTGCCCTTGATGGCGCGGGCCAGCAGTTCCACATCGCCCACCACTTCGCCACCGGCGCGACGGAAAGCATCCACAGCCGGGTTCTTCAGCGGTACGCCAGGGCTGAGCACCAGCATGTCGATGCCGGCAAAGGTGCTGGCATCAAACGCACCAACGCGCAGTTCGGCATCCGGCACATGGCGCTGCAGTTCGGCCACGCGCTCGGGCGCGGGCTTGCTGTCGGCCACCACCACGCGTGCGCTGTGGGCAGCCAGATAGCGCGCGGCAGCCAGCCCCGAGCCTCCCAGCCCCACTACCGCGATGTGTCGATCAGCAAAGTTCATGAGCCCTTGTCCTTAACGCAATTTCAACGAAGCCAGGCCGGCCAGCACCAGCATCATGGTGACAATCCAGAAGCGCACCACCACCTGGGTTTCCTTCCAGCCCTTCAATTCGTAGTGGTGATGCAGCGGTGCCATGCGGAACACGCGCTTGCCGGTGAGCTTGAACGAAGCCACCTGGATCATCACCGACAGTGCTTCCATCACGAACAGACCGCCCATGATGAACAGCACGATTTCCTGACGCACGATCACCGCCACGGTGCCCAGTGCCGCGCCCAGCGCCAGTGCGCCGACATCGCCCATGAACACCTGCGCCGGATAGGCGTTGAACCACAAAAAGCCCAGGCAGGCCCCGCAGATGGCGGCACAGAACACCACCACCTCATGTGCGCCGGGAATGAAGGGCAGGCCCAGATAGCGGGAAAACACCACGTGGCCAGCCACGTAAGCGAAGATGGACAGGCCGGAAGCCACCATCACCACCGGCAGCGCCGCCAGGCCGTCCAGACCGTCGGTCAGGTTGACCGCATTGGAGGTGCCGACAATCACCAGATAGGTCAGCACGCAGAACCCCACCACGCCCAGCGGATAGGCCACGGTCTTGAAGAAGGGCACGATGAACTCGGTGGAGGCCGGCAGCTTGGCGGTGGCAATCAGGAAAATACCCGCCGCAATGGCGATGGTGGATTGCCATACCATCTTGAATTTGGCCGACACGCCTTTCGGGTCCTTGTACACCACCTTGCGCCAGTCGTCGTAAAAGCCCAGCGCGCCGGTTCCCAGCATCACCGCCAGCAGCAGCCAGACGTATTTATTGGACAGATCCGCCCACAGCAGGGTGGTGATGGTGATGGACAGCATGATCAGCGAACCACCCATGGTCGGGGTACCGGCCTTGACCAGATGGCTTTGCGGACCGTCGTTGCGCACGGCCTGGCCAACTTTCAGCTCGGTCAGTTTGCGGATGACCCACGGCCCCATCAGCAGCGAGATGGTCAGCGAAGTAAGCGCAGCCATCACCGCACGCAGGGTAACGTAGTAGACAACGTTGAAAGTCCGGATATGAGAACCCAGCAGATCGGCTAGCCAGAGCAGCACCTTACACTCCCTCTTCTTGTTGTTTTGCGGTCGTCAGGTGTTCCACCACCCGTTCCATACGCATGAAGCGCGAGCCTTTCACCAGCACGGCAGCTCCCGCTTGCAAATTGGCGTCCAGCCAGTTGGCCAGCGCCGCGAAATCATCAAAACTGTGTGCGCCGTCACCAAAGGCGGCGGCAGCGTGACGGCTGAGTTCGCCCAGCGTCACCAACTGCGCAATACCGCGCTGGCGGGCATGCTCGCCCACCTCGCGGTGCAGTTGCGGCGCGGTATCTCCCAGTTCGCCGATATCACCCATCACAAAGCAATGCGGTGCCGGCAAGCCGGCCAGCACGTCGATACCGGCTTTCATCGAATCCGGATTGGCGTTGTAGCTGTCGTCAATCACCACACCGCCGTGACGACCGGTTTTCTGTTGCAGACGGCCCTTGGCATTGCCGAACACCGCTAGACCGGCAGCGATGGCTGCCAGCGGCACCTCCAACGCCAGCGCCATGGCCGCAGCGGCCAGCGCATTGCGCACATTGTGTTCGCCCGGTGCCGGCAGGCTGATGGCCTGCTCGCCTTGCGGGCTGCACAAGGTAAAACGGCTGCCCAGTGCCTGCAGGCTGATGTCACGCGCGCTGATGTCCGCCGGCTGCTGCAGGCCGAAGCTGCAGATGCGGTGCGCACCGGCGGCTGTACGGAACAGCGCGATATTGGCGTCATCGGCATTGACGATGGCCACGCCGTCCGCTGGCAGGCCGGAGAAGATTTCCGCCTTGGCACGGGCGATGTCGGCGGTATCGGCAAAATAGCCCAGGTGGGCACGCATGGCGTTGTTGACCAGTGCCACTTGCGGCCGTGCCATCTTGCTCAGATAAGTCAGCTCGCCGTGGTGGTTCATGCCCATTTCCAGCACCGCATAGCGGTGGGCGGCAGTCAGCCCCAGCAAGGTCAGCGGCAGGCCGATGTCGTTGTTGAAATTACCGGCGGTAGCGTGCACCGCCTGCGCTCCGGCATGGGCCTTGAGAATGGCGGTGAGCATTTCCTTGACCGTGGTCTTGCCGTTGGAGCCGGTAATGCCCACGCGCAGCGCGGGCAGTGCGCCAGCCCAGCCAGCAGCCAGACGGCCCAGCGCCAGCCGGGTATCGTCCACCCTAATCAGACTGGCGTTGTCCAGCGCAAAATCCTCGGCCACCAGCGCAGCGGCGGCACCGCGGGCCAGCACATCGGCCACAAAGTCGTGTGCATCAAAACGCTCGCCCTTGAGCGCGACAAACAAATCGCCCGGCTGCACCGCACGGCTGTCAGTCACCACGCGGGTCAGACGGACTTGCCCGTCTGCGCCCGACAGGGTGCCAACTGCCCATTGCGCGGCCTGCTGCAAGGTCATCATGCCTGGTCTCCCCAGGCCGTCAGCGCTTCTTCGGCAATGCGGAAGTCGGAAAACGGGTGCTTCACACCGGCGATATCCTGGTATTCCTCGTGACCCTTGCCGGCAATCAGCACGATATCGCCGGCCTGTGCCTGGGCGACCGCCCAATGGATGGCGGCAGCACGGTCGGCTTCAACATGGCCGGGATGGCTCATGCCGGCCAGAATGTGGTCGATGATGGTTTGCGGGTTTTCGGTACGCGGATTGTCGCTGGTCACCACCGCCACATCGGCGATGCGCTCGGCGATTTCGCCCATCATCGGGCGCTTGCCCGGATCGCGGTCGCCACCGCAACCGAATACGCAATACAGCTTGCTGCCTGCCGGACGGATGTCGGCCAGCGTGGCCAGTGCCTTTTCCAGCGCATCCGGGGTATGGGCGTAGTCAATCACCACCAGCGGTTCGTGGCTGCCACCAATGCTTTGCATGCGGCCACGCGCCGGCTGGATGCGCGCCATCACGGCTGCAGCATCAGTCAGGCTGATGCCGTTGACGCACAAGGTGGCCAGACAGGCCAGAAGATTGCTGGCATTGAACCGCCCTACCAGACCGGTGCGCACATCCACTTCGCCCCACGGCGTGGCAACCCGCAATTGCAGGCCATCCAGATTTGCCGTCAGGCTGAGCGGGCGCACATCGCCCTGGCTCAGGCCGTAGCTCACCACCCGGGTCTGGCTGGCATCGATGTCCTGCACCAGCTGACGGCCAAACGGGTCGTCCACATTGATGACCGCGTGCTTGAGGCCTTCCCAGTGGAACAGCTTGGCCTTGGCCGCGCCGTAGGCTTCCATGCTGCCGTGGTAATCCAGATGATCGCGGGTCAGGTTGGTGAATACCGCGGTGGCAAAGCTCACGCCGTTCACCCGCGACTGGTCCAGACCGTGGCTGGATACTTCCATGGTGACCACATGCGCACCCTGACGACGGTATTCGGCCAGCTTTTGCTGTACGGTCACCGGGTCTGGCGTGGTGTGCGTGGTTTGGGTCAGTTCGCCATAAAAACCATTGCCCACGGTGCCGATCAGCGCGGCTTTCTGGCCCAGCAGCGAAAACGCCTGCGCCAGCCAGTGCGAGATGGAAGTCTTGCCATTGGTGCCGGTAATGCCGATTACGGTCATCGCCTGACTGGGCTGGCCGTAGACATGCGCTGCCACCATGCCGGCACGCTCACGCAGCGCCGGGACAGGGAGGTTGGGCAGCTGCCAGTCGGGATTCCAGCAAAAACCGTCGGCGGCATCCCACAAGACCGCGGCGGCTCCCTTTTCCAGCGCGGCAGGGATAAAGTCGCGGCCATCGGCATATTCACCATGGCAGGCCAGGAAGACATCGCCGGGCAATACACGGCGGCTGTCCGCTTCCACCCGTTTGATGGGGAAGCCCAGCTGGTTCAGTTGTGCCGGATCCCAGTCCGGCAAGCTTGTCAGGCGACTTTTCATATTCTGTTTCTTCAAAAATCCGCAGGGACCGGCGTGGAATCCGGCAGCAAGCTGTTGTTGGACGGCTCGTCCGGCTGCACATTCAGCACGCGCAGCGCGCCGCCAGCCACCTGGGAAAACACCGGTGCGGAAATGGCACCGCCGTAGTATTTGCCAGCCGTGGGTTCGTCAATCATCACGGCCACGATCAGTTTCGGGTTCTTGCCCGGGGCAAAGCCCATGAACAGGGCGCGGTGCTTGTTGGCCACATAGGTGCGGCCTTCCAGCTTGCGCGCCGTACCGCTCTTGCCACCAATGCTGTAACCGATGATGCGGCCACCAACTGCGCCACCGCCCGGTTCGCTATTGGCCACCAGCAAGTCGTGCATTTCATGCGCGGTTTTTTCGCTCAGCACCCGCTTGCCTGGCATCGGATTGCTGGTTTTGTACAGAGAGATGGGCAGCATCACGCCATCATTGGTAAAAATGGTGTAAGCCCGCGCCATCTGGAGCAGGCTGACCGATACGCCATAGCCAAAGGACATGGTGGCCTGCTCGATAGGCCGCCAGTTTTTCCAGTCACGCAGGCGTCCGGCGGCCTCGCCGGGGAAGCCGGTATTGGGGGCGCGGCCAAAACCCAGCGCATCATAGTAGGTCCAGAAATCCTGCGGGCTGCTCAACAGCGCCAGCTTGCTGGTACCAACGTTGGACGACTTCTGAATGATGCCCAGAATGTTCAGGCTGGGCTGCGGCGACACGTCGCGGATGGTGGCCGGGCCAATCATGTAGGTGTGGGTATCCAGCACAGAGTTGACCGTGGTCTTGCCATGTTCCAGTGCCAGCGAAATCGACAGCGGCTTCATGGTGGAACCCGGCTCGAACAGGTCGATCACCGCGCGGTTGCGCAGCATTTCCGGTGTGGTGCCTACCCGGTTATTGGGGTTGAACGAGGGGAAGTTGGCCAGCGCCAGCAGTTCGCCGCTCTTGGCATCCAGCACCACCACACTGCCGGCCTTGGCCTTGTTTTCTTCCACTGCCGCCTTGATTTCGCGGTAAGCCAGATACTGGATGCGGTGATCCACCGCCAGGGCCAGGGTCTGTCCGTCCTTGGGCGGTTCAATGGCGGCGACATCCTCGATGATGTGGCCACGACGATCCTTGATCACCACGCGACGGCCATCCTTGCCGGCCAGCATTTTTTCGCGCGCCAGCTCCACCCCTTCCTGGCCTTTGCCATCCACCCCGGTGAAACCGATGATGTGGGAGATGATTTCGCCAGCCGGATAAAAGCGGCGGTATTCCTGCTGCTTGGCAATGCCGGGAATGCCCAGTGCCATCACTTTGTCTGCCAGTTCCGGGCTGATCTGGCGCTTGATATAGACAAATTCTTTCTTGCGGTCGGACAGCTTGGCGGCCAGTTCTTCCGGGCCGAGATCCAGCAACTGGCCCAGCTCGCGCAACTTGGCCGGCGGCACCGGCTCCATGTCGGCCGGGCTGGCCCAGATGGTTTGTACCGGCGAGCTGATGGCCAGCGGTTCGCCGTTACGATCAGTAATCACACCGCGGTTAGCTTCCAGCGTCATGGCGCGGCGGAAACGCGCCTCGCCCTGGCCTTGCAGGAAGTCCTGCTGCACCACTTGCAGATAAATGGCCCGACCAATCAAAGCCAGAAACAGCAGGCCCAGCATCAACAGCACAAAACGCACACGCCCTGCCGTCATTTTCAGGGCAGGGCTGGCGTCGGCGATACGTTCACGCTGGTGGGCTGAATAGCTGGTGCGCATCAGGCACCTCCTCGCGGTGAAATCACCTGGATCTGGCGCGGGTCCGGCGTGTGCATCCCCAAACGGCTGCCGGCGGCCTTTTCAATCACCGCATGCGCCCCCCAGGTACTTTGCTCCAGTTGCAGCTGGCCGTACTCGACTTCCAGCTGCTGGGCGGACTTCTGCTCTTTCTGCAGGTCGCTGTAAAGCCTGCGCGATACGTGCTGCGAGGTGACCACCGACCAGGCGGACACCACGACGAGCACCAGAAGGATCGCGCACAGGCGGTTCATGCATCCCCCTCCCGCCACGGTGCGGCGGTACGTTCGGCGATACGCATGATGGCGCTGCGCGAACGGGCGTTTTCACGCACCTCTTCCTCGCTGGCGCGCACCGGCTTGCCCACGGTCTCCAGCGGTGGCCTGGCCATGTCTTCGGCACGCACCATCACCCAGGCAGGCAGCTTTTCCACACTGCTGGCATCGCGCAGGTACTGTTTGACGATACGGTCTTCCAGCGAGTGAAAGCTGATGATGGCCAGCCGGCCACCCTCCGCCAGATGTCGGGCCGCTTGCGGCAATACCGCTTTCAGCTCGTCCAGCTCGCGATTCACAAAGATCCGGATCGCCTGGAAGGTACGCGTGGCTGGGTCCTGACCCGGTTCCCGAGTACGGACGTTTTTCCCAACGAGCAAGGCGAGCTCACGCGTGGTCTGGATGGGAGCGAGCTCCCGTTGCGCAACAATGGCTGCTGCGATCTTGCGAGCAAACCGCTCTTCACCATAAGTCTTGATGACCTCTTTGATTTCGTCTTCTTCCGCACTGGCCAGCCACTGGGCGGCAGTAATGCCGCGCGTGGTGTCCATGCGCATGTCCAGCGGCGCGTCGAAGCGGAAACTGAAACCGCGACGGCCATCGTCGATCTGGGGTGAGGACACGCCCAGATCCATCAGTACACCATTCACCGTGGCCACACCCAGGCGGGCCAGTTCCTGACCCAGGGTCTCGAAACCGTTGTGGACAATGGTGAAGCGTGCATCTTCCACCGCCAGCCTGTCGGCCTCGGCAATGGCTTCCGGATCCTTGTCAAAAGCAATCAGACGACCTTGCGGCCCCAGTTGCGACAGGATCAACCGGCTATGGCCACCTCGACCGAAGGTGCAGTCGACATACACGCCATCGGGCTTGATGGCGAGCGCGGCGACAGCCTCGGCAAGCAGAACCGTGCGGTGCACGTACGGGGTGGGACTCACAGCGTAAAATCTCCAAGATGTTGTGCCAGATCGGCTTGGTCGATAGCCAGTGCTTCCGTGGTCTGGCTGTCCCATTCCTCGGCATTCCACAGCTCGAAGCGGTTGCCCATGCCCACCAGGGACACGTCCTTGTCGAGACCGACCAGTTCGCGCAGGCGGGAAGGCAGCAGGATGCGTCCGGCACTGTCCATTTCCAGCGTTTCTGCGTGGCCAAGCACGAGGCGCTGGTAGCGTTTCAGCGTGGGATTGCCGGTGGGAAGGGCGAGAAGGCGGGCTTCGACCGGACGCCAGTTGGGTTCGGGATAAATCAGCAGATGGTCGGGGGATTCGAGAGTGACAACCAGCTTGTGGCCAAACGCGGACAGCAGTGTCTCACGGTGCTTGGCCGGAATGGCCAAACGACCCTTGCTATCAAGAGAGACAATGCTGACTCCACCAATCATGACCTGGACACCACCGCTGAAAGTTGAGGGGCCGTCGCCCCACTTTTACCCACTTCACCCCACTTTCCGCCACTATAAGAAAGAACTTCAACATGGTCAACATCACTCGGCGCTAATTCACCTTTTGCGACAATGACTTAGCGGCAGGGTGAAAATGTGCTTTCCGTGTCAAATCAGTGGGTTAATAACGGCTATCAAAGTGAGCTATGAACTGGAATGGTGCAGGAAGGCAACACAATGATTTTTAATGACATGCACATTGAAGATCAGTCACTACACAGCGCCGTGGCGGCAATGCAAGCCTGAGCATGCAAAAACAGAACGGCATGCCGCAGCATGCCGTTCGTGCCTTCACTGTCCGGGACAGCGTTTCAGCGGGCCATCAAGCCAGTTTCTGCTTCAGGATGTCCTGCACCTGAGCCGGATTGGCCTTGCCCTTGGAGGCTTTCATCACCTGACCGGCCAAGGCGTTCAGCGCCTTTTCCTTGCCGGCGCGGAATTCCTCCACCGCCTTGGGGTTGGCGGCAATGGCTTCTTCCACCATCTTTTCGATGGCACCCACGTCGGACACCTGCTTCAGGCCATCGCGCTCGATGATGGCATCGGCAGACAATTCGCTATCCCACAAGGCGTCGAACACCTGCTTGGCCAGCTTGCTGGACAGGGTGTTGTCGGCAATGCGCAGGATCAGGCCGGTCAGCCGTTCGGCGGAAATCGGGCAGTCGGCAATATCCTTGCCTTCGCGGTTCAGGCGGGCAGCGATTTCACCATTCACCCAGTTGGCGGCCAGCTTGCCCTGACCGGAGGCCTGGGCAACTGCTTCGAAATATTCCGCCGTGGCGCGGCTGCCGGTCAGCAGGGCCGCATCGTAGGCCGACACGCTGAAGGCTTCGACAAAACGTGCCTTCATGGCGCTGGGCAGTTCCGGCATTTCGCTGCGGATGCGGGCAATCTGCTCGTCGCTGATGCGCACCGGCAGCAAGTCCGGATCGGGGAAGTAGCGGTAGTCGTGCGCGTCTTCCTTGCTGCGCATCATGCGGGTTTCGCCGCTGTCCGGGTCGAACAGCACAGTTGCCTGTTCCACGCGGCCGCCATCTTCCAGGGTGTCGATCTGCCACTGGATTTCGTACTTCATCGCCTGCTCGAGGAAGCGGAAGGAATTGAGGTTCTTGATTTCGCGGCGAGTGCCGAATTCCTGCTGGCCGAACGGGCGCACCGACACGTTGGCATCCACGCGGAAGCTGCCTTCCTGCATGTTGCCGTCGCAAATGCCCAGCCACATCACCAGACTGTGCAGGGCACGGGCATAGGCCACAGCCTCTTCCGGCGAGCGCATGTCCGGCTCGGAGACTACTTCCAGCAGCGGGGTGCCGGCACGGTTGAGGTCGATGCCGGTCATGCCGCTGAAGTCTTCATGCAGCGATTTGCCAGCATCTTCCTCCATGTGGGCACGGGTCAGCTTGACCAACTTTTCTTCCTCGCCCACCAGAATCGGCAGCACGCCGCCTTCGACGATAGGCAGCTCCATCTGACTGATCTGGTAGCCCTTGGGCAGGTCGGGGTAGAAGTAGTTTTTGCGCGCAAATACATTCTTCTGGTTGATCTTGGAGCCCAGTGCCAGGCCCAGGCGGATGGCTTTTTCCACCACGGCCTTGTTCAGCACCGGCAGTACACCGGGAAAGGCCAGTTCCACGGCCGAGGCCTGGGTGTTGGGCTCGGCACCAAAGGCGGTGCTGGTACCGGAAAAAATCTTGGTAGCGGTGTTGAGCTGCACATGCACCTCAAGACCGATGACGACTTCCCATTTCATCGCGGAGAAATCCTTTTGCTTATGTCGTCAGGGGTGCGCAGCGCACGCCCCTGCACGATCTTGATTACAGGGCGGGAGCGCGGGTGTGCCAATCGGTAGCCAACTGGAACTGGTGCGCCACATTCAGCATTTTTGCTTCGCCAAAATAATTGCCGATGATCTGCAGGCCCACCGGGCGGCCACGGCGATCGAAACCGGCCGGCACGCTCATGCCAGGCAGGCCGGCGAGGTTGACCGACAGGGTGTAGATATCGGACAGATACATCTGCACCGGATCACCGGATTTCTCGCCGATATTGAAGGCGGCAGTCGGTGCCACCGGCCCCAGGATCACGTCGCACTGCTCGAACGCGGCCTTGAAATCGTTGGCGATCAGGCGGCGGATCTTTTGTGCCTTCAGGTAGTAGGCATCGTAATAGCCGTGCGACAGCACATAGCTACCCACCAGAATGCGGCGCTTGACCTCGGCACCGAAACCTTCGGCGCGGGTCTTTTCATACATGTCCACCAAGTCTTTGTACTCTGCCGCACGGTGGCCGTAACGCACGCCATCGTAACGCGACAGGTTGGTGGAGGCCTCCGCCGGGGCAATCACGTAGTAGGCCGGGATCGACAGCTCGGTGTTGGGCAGGCTGATGTCCACCACTTGTGCGCCCTGCTTTTTCAGCTCGGCCACCGCGTCTTCAATCACCTTGGCCACGTCGGCATCCAGACCTTCGGCAAAGTACTCGCGCGGCAGACCCACGCGCAAACCGGCCAGCGGCTGGTTCAGCTCGCGGGTGTAGTCTTCGCGGGCACGTTCCAGGCTGGTGGAGTCGCGCTCGTCGAAACCGGCCATCACGTTCAGCATCAGCGCGCAGTCTTCGGCGGTCTGGGCAATCGGGCCGCCCTGATCCAGCGAGGAGGCATAGGCCACCATGCCGTAACGCGATACCACACCATAAGTGGGCTTGATGCCGGTGACGCCGCAGTGGCTGGCCGGCTGGCGGATGGAGCCGCCGGTATCGGTGGCGGTAGCCACCGGGGTGAGGCGCGCAGCGACAGCAGCAGCGGAACCACCGGACGAGCCGCCGGGAATGGCGTTCAGGTCCCACGGGTTTTTCACGGCACCGTAGTAGCTGTTTTCATTGGACGAGCCCATGGCGAATTCGTCCATATTGGCGCGTCCCAGCGTGATCAGGCCGGCGGCATTGCATTGCTCCACCACATGGGCGCTGTAGGGTGAAATGAAGTTGTCCAGCATCTTCGAGCCGCAGCTGGTTTTCCAGCCCTGCTGACAGAAGATGTCCTTGTGCACCATGGGCACGCCGGTGAGCAGGCCGGCATTGCCAGCCGCACGGGCGGCATCGGCAGCTGCGGCATCCGCCAGGGTGCGGGCGCGGTCTACGGTGATGAAGGCGTTCAGCTGCGGGTTCAGCGCCTCGATGCGGTCGAGGTAGTGCGTGGCCAATTCCACGCTCGACACCGCGCCCGCCGCCAGTTGTTGCGACAGTTGCTTGAGGGTGGCGTTCGTCATTTTGTCTTGATATCCGGTTAAGCTGGGATCGATGAGCGGGTGCGCCTGTCACGGCAGGCCGGCAGCACAGGTCCGGGAAAAAGCCATTCCCAAGCGGGAACCATCCGAAACCATGCTGCTCTGAGACTCACTCGATTACCTTGGGAACGAGGAACAGACCCTTTTCCACCTGCGGGGCAAGCGCTTGAAATGCCTCGCGCTGGTTGGTCTGGGTCACGATGTCTTCACGCAGGCGCAGGCTTACATCCTGCGGATGCGCCATCGGTTCGATGCCATCGGTGTTGACGGCCTGCATCTTCTCGATCAGGCCAAAAATATTGTTAAGCTGGTTGCCGACTGCCGCGATTTCTTCATCGCTTACGTTGATGCGGGCAAGCTTGGCAATCCGCGCGACATCCTGGTGCGTCAGAGACATGGCGTCCTCGTTAAAACCTTTAATATTTCAAGCTTTATAGGGTATCATAAGGGGTTTGATTCTCCCAAGATCGACATCACACATCGCAACAGGAAAGACGCATGCGGCAACAGGGTTATCTACCTGTTATAACGCTGTTTATTTCTTCGCTGCAATGCAACAATGATGTCCCCCCGGGGAGCCGCCGTCCGCAGCGCCAGCTTAGTCTGGAAAGCTGCGCCGCGTCGGAAACCGGGAAGCCAAGCCCATGCTAAGATTTTGCCGGACGCGCATCGCGCCCGACTGACGGAAACTGAACCAGGACCGCCCAATGTTTCGTTCGCTCACCGGATACTTCTCCAACGACCTTGCCATCGACCTTGGCACGGCCAACACCCTCATCTACATGCGTGGCAAGGGCATCGTGCTTGACGAGCCGTCGGTAGTCGCCATTCATAGCGACGCCCCCACCAATAAGAAATCCATCCTGGCCGTCGGCCTGGAAGCCAAGAAGATGCTGGGCCGCACGCCGGGTTCGATCCAGGCCATCCGCCCGATGAAGGATGGCGTGATTGCCGACTTCACTGTCACCGAGCAGATGCTCAAGCAGTTCATCAAGAAGGTGAACCCCAACCGCTTTTTTGCCGCCAGCCCGCGCATCGTGATTTGCGTACCCTGCGGTTCCACCCAGGTGGAACGCAAGGCGATCCGCGACTCGGCCCTGGCTGCCGGTGCGCGCCGCGTCGAACTGATCGAAGAACCGATGGCCGCTGCCATCGGTGCCGGCCTGCCGGTAGAGGAACCGACCGGCTCCATGGTGGTGGACATCGGTGGCGGTACCACCGAAGTTGGCGTGATTTCGCTGGGTGGCGTGGTGTATTCCAACTCGGTACGGGTTGGCGGTGACAAGTTTGACGAAGCCATCATCAATTACATTCGCCGCAACTACGGCATGCTGATTGGCGAAACCACTGCCGAAGAAATCAAGAAGACCATCGGCTCGGCCTTCCCCGGTGCCGAAGTGCGTGAAATGGAAGTCAAGGGCCGCAATCTGGCCGAAGGCATTCCGCGTGCCTTCACCGTGTCTTCCAATGAAATTCTGGAAGCACTGACCGAACCGCTGAACCAGATCGTCTCCGCGGTGAAGATTGCCCTGGAACAGACCCCGCCGGAACTGGGTGCCGACATTGCCGACAAGGGCATGGTGCTGACCGGTGGTGGCGCGCTGCTGAAGGATATCGACCGCCTGCTGGCCGAAGAAACCGGCCTGCCGGTATTCGTGGCCGAAGAGCCGTTGACCTGCGTGGTACGCGGTTCGGGCAAGGCGCTGGAAAAAATGGACAAGATCGGCACCATTTTCACCAACGTACCCTGATTGTTGCCTAAACGGAGTTGCTGCCGCCCCGTCAAGGGGCGGCATACCGCCTGATGGACTTCGCCAACACCCCCAGTTTTTTCCGTTCCGGGCCCAAGCCCGGCACACGCCTGTTCCTGTGCGTGCTGGCCTCTATCGCGCTTTTGGTAGGCGATAGCCGCTACGGACTGATGGAACAGGCCCGCGATGGCATGTCGCTGGTGCTCTATCCCCTGCAGCGTGTGGTCAACATGCCACTGGGCATGGTGCGCCATTTCGGCGACTACCTCACCGCGCAGGCCGACCTCAAAAGCGAAAACGACCAGTTGCGCACCCGCCAGCTGGAAATGTCCGCCCGGCTGGCCAGGCTGGAAACCGTAGAGCGCGAACTGACCGAACTACGCGGCCTGAACGCCATCAAGGCCGGCCGCAGCGATGCGGCCCAGCTGGCAGAAATCCTGTACACCGGTCGCGACCCCTTCTCCTACAAGATCATCATCGACAAGGGTGCCGATGCCAATCTGCAGCCGGGCCAGCCGGTGGTGGATGCACGCGGCCTGCTGGGGCAGATTACCCGGGTACAGCCGCTGACTGCCGAAGTTTCGCTGATCATCGACAAAAACCAGATGGTACCGGTAATGATTGCCCGTACCGGCGAGCGCGCCATTCTGTACGGCTATGGCGGCGGAGTGGAAATCCGCTATCTGCCGCTGCATGCCGATGTGCGTGAAGGTGACAGCATTGTCACCTCCGGGATTGACGGCCTGTATCAGGAAGGTACGCCGGTAGCGCGGGTAAGCAAGGTGGAACGCAATGCCGGCGCGGCATTCAGCCGTATCACCACCGAGCCGCTGGCCGGGGTGCAACAAACCCGCTATGTACTGGTATTGCAGCAAAAAGGCCAGACACCGCCGCGTCCGGCCGAGCCGGTTGTGCCCGTGAAAAAGACCAAGGGCAAGAAGCCCGCCGATTCGGAGTAAGCATGTCGTTCGACCGCCCCAAGGAATTGCTCAAGCCGGTCAAGCGCCGCTTCATTTTCATGACCCTGCTGCTGGCGGTGCTGGTGGAAATGATTCCGCTTCCGCATGGCTCCACCCGCTGGCTGCCAGACTTCATCAGCCTGGTACTGCTGTACTGGGTGATCAACCAGCCGCGCCGGGTGAATGTGGGCATTGCCTTCCTGATGGGACTGGTGGCCGATATCGCCACCGCCGGCATGCTGGGGCAGCACGCGCTGGCCTACTCGGCCACATCTTATCTGGCGCTGAGCCGCCAGCGTCAGCTGATCATGTTCAATCTGGGTCAGCAGGCACTGAGCGTGCTGGGGTTGATGCTGTGCAACCAGAGCATCATGGTAGTGGCGCGCATGCTCACCGGCTCGGCCTTTGTCGGCTGGAGCTATTTCCTGCCGCCCCTGATCGGTGCCTTGCTGTGGCCGCTGCTGACCAAGCTGCTGCTACTGCCTTACCGTCATCACTCGGTGTAAGTCGTGCGTCCTACCCGTTTCAAGAATCCGCAGGCTGAAGACGGCCAATTCCAGCTCCGGCTGATCGTGGCTTATGTGTTCATGCTGCTGATGTTCTGCGTGCTGATTGCCCGCTTTATCTGGCTGCAGGTGTACCAGTACGAACACTTTTCCACGCTGGCGCAAAACAACCGCATTTCTCTGTTGCCCATCCTGCCCAATCGCGGGCTGATCATGGACCGTAACGGCGTGATTCTGGCGCAGAACTATTCTGCCTATACGCTGGAACTGGTGCCCAGCAAGATGCCGGACATGAACGCCACCGTTGCCGAGCTGAAAAAGCTGGTCAACATCACCCCGCGTGACGAAAAGCTGTTCAAGAAGCTGCAGGGCGAATCCAAGGATTTCGAATCCATTCCGCTCAAGGTCAAGCTCTCCGAGGAGGAGGCTGCCCGGGTGGCTGCCAATGCCTGGCGCTTCCCCGGCGTACAGGTAAAGGCCCGGCTGTTCCGCGACTACCCCTACAAGGAACTCACCAGCCACGTACTGGGCTATATCGGCCGCATCAACCAGAAAGACCAGGAGCAGCTGGACGACGAGGACAAGACCACCAATTACAAGGGGACCAACTACATCGGCAAGACCGGCCTGGAAGCAGTGTACGAGGACGATCTGCACGGTCAGGTGGGCTTCGAGGAAGTGGAAACCGACTCCGGTGGTCGCGCCATCCGCAGCCTGCGCCGCACGCCGCCGGTCAATGGTAACAATCTGAAACTGGCGCTGGATATCCGCCTGCAGGAAGTCGCCGACAAGCTGTTCGGCAACCGCCGTGGCGCGCTGGTGGCCATCGACCCGCAAACCGGCGGCGTGCTGGCCTTCCTGTCCAAGCCGGGTTTCGACCCCAATCTGTTTATCGACGGCATCGACAGCCAAAGCTGGGCCGCGCTCAACAGCGACTGGCAAAAGCCGATGATCAACCGCGCACTGCGCGGCACCTACCCGCCCGGCTCCACCTTCAAACCCTTTGTCTCGATGGCGGCGCTGGAAACCCACTCCATCGGCATGCATGACGTGCGCCCGGCACCGGCCTTCTTCACCCTGCCCGGCTCCAGCCATCAGTTCCGCGACAGCAACAAGAACGGCAACGGCTCGGCCAATCTGGCCCGCGCCATCCAGGTATCCAGTGACACCTTCTTCTACAAGCTGGCCTGGGACATGGGCATAGACAAGATTGCCCCCACCGTCGGCCAGTTTGGCCTGGGCCGGCCCACCGGCATCGATCTGGACGGTGAAGCCAGTGGCGTGCTGCCCACCAAGGAGTGGAAGGCCAAGCGTTTTGCCCGTTATAAAGAAGAATTCCGCCGCTGGTATCCGGCGGACGTAGTGAGCATTGGCATCGGTCAGGGCTTCAACTCCTACACCCCGCTGCAGATGGCCAATGGCGTGGCCATCCTGGCCAATGAGGGCGTGGCGTACAAGCCGCACCTGGTGCAGGAGGTGGTGGATGCAAAAACCGGCAAGAGCCGCCTGATCGAAGCCAAGCCTGATCGCACACTGCCATTCAAGAAGGAAAACTTCGAGTATGTGAAGGCGGCCATGCAGTCGGTACTGAAACCGGGTGGCACCGCCTGGCGGCTGGGCGTGGGCCTGCCCTACACCATGGCCGGCAAAACCGGTACCGCACAAGTGGTGGCCATCAAGCAGGGGGCCAAGTACAACGCCTCAGCCCTGGCCGAGCAGTACCGCGACCACTCCTGGTTCGTGGCCTTTGCCCCGGTGGACAAACCGCGCATTGCCGTGGCTGTCATCGTGGAAAACGCCGGTTTCGGTGCTGCTGCGGCTGCGCCGATCGCGCGTGGCCTGTTCGACTATTACATCACCGGCAAGGTCCCCGGCTCCATCAGCGGAGACATGAAGACCGTGCCAATGGATACTGCCGATGACGCTGCAGCCACATCTGATTAAACGCCTGTGGCTGACCATCAAGGCTCCGCTTGATGGCCCGCTGATGCTGTTTCTGGGCCTGATTTTCGCGCTGAGCCTGGTGGTGCTGTATTCCGCCAATAACCAGGGCCTGGACAAGATCGACAACAAGCTGGTCTATACCCTGCTGTCGCTCAGCATCATGTGGCTGCTGGCGCGCAGCCGACCGCAAAGCATCATGAACTTTGCCCCGCCGATTTACGGCATCGGGGTGGTGCTATTGTTGGCTGTGCATTTCAAGGGCGTGACGGTCAACGGCTCCACCCGCTGGCTGGAGCTGGGCATCACCCGTATCCAGCCGTCGGAGATCATGAAAATCGCTCTGCCGATGATGCTGGCCTGGTTCTTCCAGAAATACGAACTGTCGATGCGCTGGTGGCACTACCTGGTAGCTGCGGTGATGATTGCCATCCCCTGCGCGCTGGTGCTCAAACAGCCTGATCTTGGCACCACCATGCTGATTGCGGCATCCGGCTTCTTTGTACTGTTCTTCGTCGGCCTGCCGTGGAAGGTGATTCTGGGCGGGATGATTGCCGCCGGGGCCTGCATGCCGGTGGTGTGGAACATGCTGCACGACTACCAGCGCCGCCGGGTGATGACCATGATAGACCCGATGGAAGACCCGCTGGGCGCGGGCTATCACATCATCCAGTCGATGATCGCCATCGGATCGGGCGGCCCCTGGGGCAAGGGCTGGCTCAATGGCACCCAGACCCATCTGGACTACATCCCGGAACGCACCACCGACTTCATCTTTGCCGTGTATTCGGAAGAGTTCGGTCTGGTGGGCAATGTGCTGCTGGTGATTCTCTATACTCTGGTGCTCAGCCGCGCCATGATGATTACCGCTGGTGCGCAAACCCTGTACGGTCGCGCCATGGCCGGTGCCATCACCCTGTCCTTCTTTGTCTACGCCTTCGTCAACATGGGCATGGTGGCAGGTATCCTGCCGGTGGTGGGCGTGCCGCTGCCCTTTGTTTCCTATGGCGGCACAGCAACCGTAACACTGTTTGTCGGCATGGGCATGCTGATGAGCATAGGCAATGCCCGGCGTTAAGCTGTCGCCAGACCGTCCACACCGGTCTGGCCATCACGCGTTACTTGGCGCTGCTGACCAAACCGCGTAGACAATCCGCGCCAAGGCGCGCCGACGCCAGTACAAATAGTACGGCAAGGAGGCGCAACGCAGGAGCGGGGGTTTTGTTAGCGGGTCTTACAGCCCCAGTCCCCAGCGCCACAAGCCATACACCACAAAGCTGACCACAATCGCCAGCAGGGTCTTGCCGCTTTTCCACGCCACCAGCGCGGCCACGATGATGCCGGGCAGATAGGCGTTGTGCAGGCTGATGTCCACCGTGCCGGCCGGTGCCAGCGCCATCGGCACCACCAGCGCCGACAGTACTGCCGGCGGCACATAATGTAGCGCACGGTTCAGCCAGTCCGGAAAAGCCAGCCGCTGGCCGAATACCAGAAAACTGGCGCGAATCAGTACCGTCAGCAGCATCATGCCGACAATGGCAAGCCAATGGTTCATGCAGCCTGCTCCTTACGTTTGTTCCACTGTTCCAGCAGCAGCCCGCTAGCCACCCCCACCACCGCAGCCAGCATCAGATCCAGCTTGTACGGCAGGCCGCGTCCCAGCATGGCCACCACACTGGCGGCCAGCGCCGCGCCCAAGGCGGGACGGCGTTTGAGCTGCGGAGCCACGATGGCTGCAAAAGTGGCCCCCATGGCAAAGTCCAGCCCCAGCGTGGCCAGACCGGGCAAGGACTGGCCCAGGCTCACGCCCACCATGGTCCAGAACAACCAGTTGCCATACATGGCGAGTGACGACGCCAGCCAGTACCACTGGCCACCATCCGTACCCTTGGTGCGGAAGCGATGCTCCACCACGGCAAAGGTTTCATCGGTCAGCCAGAAAGCCAGTGGCCAGCGCCAGCACAGCGGCCAGTCACGGGCATAGGGCAGCAAGGTGGCGCTGTACAGCGCATGGCGCAGGTTTACCACAAAGGTGGTGAGCCACAACACGGGCAAGGCAGTGCCGGCACCGATCAGGCTGACGCCGATGAACTGGGAAGAACCGGCAAACACCAGCACCGACATGCCAAGCGCTGTGGCCGGGGACAAGCCGGCCGCAATGGCCAGCGTGCCGAAAATCACCCCGAACGGGGCCGCCCCCACCAGCATGGGTACGGTATCGCGCGCGCCTTCCAGCAACAGCGCGCGACGATTGAGGGCATGCGTCATGATGCCTCCCGCGGGCCGGGCCATACCGCGCGCAGGCTGTCGCCATGCAGGCTCATGTTGGCCCCTTCTGTGGCACGCACCGGCAACTGCCGATAGTCGTAATCGTCCAGACAGTGAATGTTGACACCATAGTGATCCGGCATCGCCCGCTTGCGATGGAAGGTGTAGATGCCGCAATGCTGGCAGAAGAAATGGCGGGCAATGCCGGTATTCCAGCGGTACTCGCTCAGCGCCTCGGCACCGGACAGGATCTCCAGCTGGCTTTCATGCACCCGCGTCATCAGCGCATTCTTTTTCACGCACAGTGAACAATCACAGGTAGTCAGTTCTTCGGGTTCGGCATGCAGACGAAAGCGCACTGCGCCGCAATGACAGGAGCCGGTATAAGACATGGGCAGGGAATCATGATTGGGAACAGTCCTACCCTACCATGCCAATTGCTTGCCAGCTTGAACGATCTTGCGCTCAGCGCCGGAGGCTGCGCTGGTAGGCCGCCGGCGTAATGCCCAGCGCCTGGCGAAACACGCGGGTGAGGTGTGGCTGGTCGGAAAAACCCAGCGCTTGTGCCGCCATGGCCGGGCTGTGGCCGCCAGCCAGCAGCTGACGCGCCCGCACCACCCGCAACTGATTGCGCCAGGCCACCGGCGGCAGGCCAAGGTGACGGGAAAACTGCCGGTTAAGCTGCCATGGCGACAAGCCAACGGCCTCTGCCAGCGTAGCCAGCGACAGATTATCTGCCACGCAGTCGGCCAGCATCTGGCGGGCACGCTCCACCGCCTGCGGCCATGGTCGCTGCCGCCGCTCGGTAATCAGCATGTGCCGCTGCACCACCTGACTGAACACGGCATAGAGGGCCGATTCGCGCTGCAAGGCATCCCGGCTGTCGCGCAGCAGCTGGTGCAGCTGGTTAAGCTGCGCCGCCAGCGGCGGATCAAAGACCACGGTTTCGCGGAAATACGGGGTGACGCCGGGCTGGCCGCTAATGTCGGCCGCCAGCTGGCAGATCAGCGCGGCGGAAGGATAAAAACCGCGATAGGCCCAGCCCTGCTGGTGGGCGCACTCTCCGGTATGCACCTCGCCGGGGTTCATCAACACCAGCGCGCCCACCCCGGCAATATGATTGCCCCCGCGATGACGATAAGCCTGCGCCCCGGCCAGCAGCGCATTCACCACATATTCTTCGTGAAAATGCGGCGCAAATACCTGTTCCCGGTAAAAGGCATCCAGGCATTCCAGCGGCGCGATATCGTCGGCGCGGAAGAAACGGGAGTATTCAGATTCAGACATGACAGGAGACCGGGACAGACAGCGTCCCGCTTATTCTGGCACAGCCTCAGGCTGAAAACTTGAACGATCTTGCCGTCTCAGGAGCCGGCCATGAAGGTGCGAATGCCGGAGCCGACAAATTGCACACCCACGCAAATCAGTAAAAAGCCCATCAGCCTAGTCGTCACCTCACGCCCGCCTCGGCCCAAGCGGGCGGAAATCATGGCTGAGGAGCGCAGCACCAGCCACATGCCCAGGCTGGTGGCGGCAATGGCAGCAAAGATCATGCCAAAGGCCAGCGCTTTGGCCGGCCAGCCAGCCAGTTCGGCAATTTCGGTGGAAATGCCGATCACCACCGCGATAGTGCCAGGCCCACTGATGCCGGGCATGGCCAGCGGAAAAAAAGCATAGTCCTCACGTTCGCCGGTTTTCGGAGCCATACCCGGGTCCTGCGACAGAAACAGCATGCGATAGCCCAGCACCGCCACCACCAACCCGCCGGCAATGCGCAGCGCACCATAGGAAATACCGAAGGCGGTCATGATGAGATTACCGGCCAGCAGGCTGACCAGCATGATGGCCGCGGCAAACAGGCAGGCACGACGCGCCTGGTTGGCTCGCCCGGCTTCGCTCATGTCCTGGGTCAGCGAGATGAACAGCGGAATCTTGGACAGTGGATTGGTAATCGTGATCAGGCTGAGCAGACCACCAAACAGGAACTTCAGCGACAGGGTTTCCAGCATGATGACAAAACCATTAAATATAAGCTAACGATTATAATTATCTGTCGGGTAAATGATAGCCCGGCGTCGTGCCTGTCCCTGTGCGATGTCGCATCCCGGCAATCTGCTGTCTGCGGCACTTTGTCGCAGGCAACTGGGTCTGAACTATGCTAATTTGCCCGCAACCCAACACCGGAGATGTCCATGACCCTGCCACGTCTGCTTACCCTGCTGTCCGGCCTGCTGCTGGCGGCAACCGTGTCTGCCCACAGCTTCACGCTAGGCACACTGGAACTGGGCCATCCCTGGAGCCGGGCCATGCCAGAAGCCAGCCCCACCGGCGCGGCCTATCTGAGCATCAAGAACAAGGGCAAGGAAGCCGACACCCTGCTGTCTGTCAGCACACCGCGCGCCGACAAGGCCGAATTGCATGTCCACCTCAACGACAACGGCGTGATGCGCATGCGTGAAGTCAGCGGCGGCGTTGCCGTGGCTGCGGGGAGTGAAGTGAAATTTGCACCGGGCGGCTATCACATCATGCTGATGGGCCTGAAACAGCCGCTCAAGGCTGGCGACCATTTCCCGCTGACCTTGAAGTTTGCCAGGTCCGGCAGTATTACCGTGGATGTCCAAGTGGAAAAAGATGCTCCGGCCGCAATGGAACACAGTGGCCACTAAAGGCTGCAGCCAGTGAAATTCACTGCCAGAGTAGTGAATTTTCTGGCCAAATCATCCGCATGCCCGCAAAAGCGGGCATTTTTCTGCCTGGCGTTGCGCCAATGTGACATCGTGCAATGCAGCATATGGCCCTTGTTAGAGTATTCGCTTTACCGCTGCACCAAGCTTGGGCAAACTGGCGTCCGGAAATTGAGTTGAACAACGCTCTGTACTGCTCAGTCCGCCGGTTACCCTAACAGTAGTAAGCGCCAAGTCTGCACCAAAAGAGTCAACACGATGGAGGAGCGGACCTTGCACAGCAAGGCCCGTCAAATAAATAGATCGACTCAGGGAACCGGCGGATTTTTCCTCATTCTGCGTTATGCTATCCGGCATACTTCATTTGCCAGCCAGCCATGACCCACACCACGCACTCCTCTTCAGTACTCCCCCGTATCAGCATCGAATATTGCACCGGTTGCCGCTGGATGCTGCGTGCTGCCTGGATGGCGCAGGAACTGCTCACCACCTTTGAAAAAGAACTGGCCGAAGTGGCCCTGCGCCCCGGCAACGGCGGCGTGTTCCGTGTCTGTGTGGATGGCGAGCAAATCTGGGACCGCAAGCAAGATGGCGGCTTCCCCGACATCAAGCAGCTCAAGCAGCTGGTGCGCGACCGGGTGGCACCGGACAAGTCATTGGGTCACAGCGAGCGCGCTGCCGACTGATAGCCGCAGCATGACCGGCCAACGCAAGATCATCCATGTCGATTGCGACTGCTTTTATGCCGCCATTGAAATGCGCGACAACCCGGCGCTGCGAGATATCCCGCTAGCCGTGGGCGGGCAGCCGGACAGCCGCGGCGTGATTGCCACTTGCAACTACATCGCCCGCCGCTTTGGCGTGCACAGCGCCATGTCATCGGCACGGGCGCTGCGTCTGTGTCCACAGCTAATCATCCTCCCCCCTGACATGGCCCGCTATCGCACGGCCAGCCAGCAGATCATGGCCATCTATGAGCGCTACACCCCGCTGATCGAGCCGCTATCGCTGGATGAGGCCTATCTGGATGTCAGCACCCAGCCGCACGAGCAAGGCAGCGCCACTCTGATGGCCACGGCCATTCGCCGCCAGATTCAGGCCGAAGTCGGCATAACCGCCTCGGCGGGTATTGCGCCCAACAAGTTTCTGGCCAAGATTGCCAGTGACTGGAACAAACCCGACGGGCAGTTCGTGATCCGCCCGCAAGATGTCGACCATTTTGTGCTGAGCCTGCCCGTGGAAAAGATTCATGGTGTGGGAAAGGTGACCGCAGCCCATCTGAAAAAGCTGGGCATCCATCGCTGCAGTGAGCTGCGCCAATGGGAGGTAGTGGACCTGATACGGCATTTCGGCCGCTTTGGCGAACGCCTGTACGCGCTGGCGCGTGGTGAAGATGATAGGCCGGTCAGCACCGACCGCAGCCGCAAATCCATTAGCGTGGAAGAAACCTATGTACAGGATCTGCCAGACCTAAGCGCCTGCCTGGACAAGCTGCCAGAGCTGATGGCCAAGCTGCAGGGCCGCATTGCACGAGCGGAGAACCCGCCATTCAAGGGACTGAGCGTGAAACTGAAGTTTGCCGACTTCAGCCAGACCACCGCAGAGCAGACTGGCCGACAATTGACAGCCGCAGCCTATACCGAGCTGCTGGGCATCGCCTTCGAGCGCGGCCAGCGACCGGTACGGCTGGTGGGAGTGGGGGTAAGGCTGGCCGACGAAGCCGACCAGCCACAGCAATTACCGCTGTTTGAGTCGCTGTAGACAGGCTTACTGCTGGCGGGCTTCCATAAAAGCAGCACGGGCAGCGGCGCTGTCCTGCCACATGCGGGCCACGCTGGCACGCTTGCCCAGCAAGGCCAGGTAGTCTGCAATACCCGGAATGATGGTAGTCAGATCTTCACCATAGATTTGCTGCGTGGACGAGGCCACCAGCGGCAGCACACAGGCGGCAGAGATATCCGCAAAACTGAAATACTCACCAGCCAGCCACGGCCCGTACTGCACCAGGCGCGACAGCGCCAGCAGGCTGCGTTCGATCGCCGCCCGGGCGCTGGCCTTGGCCGCATCATCCAGCACGGCACCAAACAACAGGTGACGGTATAGCGGGCCAACCGCCGGCATCAAATACAGATCCAGCACCGTCATCAGCTCGCGCGCACTGGCCCGGCCATTCGGGGTGGGCGGCAGCAAGGCGGCGGTGGGGTAGGCATCTTCCAGCCACTCCAGAATCACCGTGGATTCGGACAGGGCATGGCCGTTGATATCAACATAGGGAATCTTGCCCATCGGGCTTTGTTCCAGCATGGCCGGTTCCTGCGAAGGGCGCATCGGTACTTCCTGGAAGTTGACACCCTTCTCCAGCAAGGCAATCTTCACCTTGTTGTAGTAGGCAGACAGCGGCACGCCGTAGAGCTTGATCATGCGGATTTCCTTGCGGGCTCTGCCCTGAAGTGAATATGGATGCTTTGCACTGCACCGCACGCGGCACATGGCAAAACAGGCGTTGTCAGGCCGCCTTGACCCACAACGCCTGCATTATGCCATCTTTCATGGCGGCGGCCAGCCGGGTAGCGCTTAGTGCGCCAGTGCCAGCGCCTTTTGCTGCAAGCGACTGCGCAGCAGTGGCATCAGCTGCTGCGCAGCCTTTTCGCCCTCCAGAATGGCCTGGTGGCGGGCTTCAAAGTCAGCCGAGCCGATATTCAGCACATTCGGGCGAATCACCAGGTCGGCCTGTTTCAGCTCGGCCGCCAGCGTGGGGCCGCTCATGATGTTGAAACTCTGGTCCAGCATGGAGAACAGACCGGTAGCCTTGCCGGCCTTGGGCTTGGCAGAAATATCCACCGCAATGACAAAATCGGCCCCCATCTCGCGTGCTGCCGATACCGGCACCGGACTGACCAGCCCGCCATCGACATAACGCTTGCCACCTATCACCACCGGCAGGAAGACATTGGGAATGCTGGCTGAAGCCCGCACCGCTTGGCCGGTATTGCCGGTGCGGAACACCACTTTCTGACCGGAATCCAGCTCGGTGGAGACGATGCCCAAGCGGCGTGGCAGCTTCTCGATGGGGCGGTTACCCAGCTGGGTATTAATGTAGTTCTCCAGCTTCTCACCCTTGAGAAAGCCCTTGGTGGATAAGGTCCAGTCGGTCAGTTCGGATTCGTCCAGCTGCATGGCCTTGGCCTGTAGCTGCATGCCGTTCAGGCCGGAGGCATACAGGCTGCCCACCACGCTGCCGGCGCTGGTGCCGGTGATGATGTCAGGCACAATGCCGTTGGCTTCCAGCACCTTGATGACACCGATGTGGGCAAAGCCTTTGGCCGCCCCACCACCCAGTGCCAGCGCAACGCGCGGCTTGACCGGGACTTTCGGAGCAGTGATTTCAGTTTTGGGTTGGGTAATGGTACAGGCGGCCAGCAGGACCAGCAGGCTGGCCGGCATCAGGCGGCGTAGGAGCATCATGATAGCGGGTACGGGTAGTGACGGGGTTGAATGCGTAATGGGATCATTCGATTACTGCGGTGCAGCATGGTTCCCGGCAGCGCTCAGGAAATCATGCCTGCGGACAGCACCAGACCCCGGGCGGATCCGGCGGAGGCTGTCGCGCAGGCCGTTCGGCATCAAAGACCTCAGACCTTGCCCGGCCAGCTGCCCGGTTTGACGAATTCGATCACCTGACGGCCATCCGGCAGGGTATTGCCCTTTTTCTTCAGCGTGCTTTTCCAGGCATGGCCATACACCACTTCGTAAGTGGCCGGCAGCTTGCCGTCGCGGCGGCGGGCTTCATAGTGGGCCTCCACCCGCTGCCAGGCCTGCTTGCCCATCAGGCCACGACTGCGGTCGCGCGTGGCATTGTGCGCGCCGATGGCCTTGAGGTCGTGCATCACGTCGCGCACCTTGTCGTAGGTGAGCACGATCTTGTCCATGTCCATCACCGGCTCGGCAAAGCCCACCCGCATCAGCGCATCGCCCAGGTCGTGCATGTCGATGAACTGGTTGACGTGGGTGGCATGGTCCACACCGCCAAAGGCCTCGCGCAGCTCGAACAGGGTGTCGGGGCCCAGGGTGGAAAACATCAGCATGCCATCCGGCTTGAGCACACGCTCGAATTCGCTGAACACGCTGTCCGGAATGTTCACCCATTGAATGGTGAGGTTGGACCAGATCATGTCCACGCTGTTATCGGCCAGCGGCAGCCTTTCCACATCGGCACACACCTGCCAGGGCTGGCTGCGCTTGAACAGTTTTTTCAGCAGGCCGTCACCGGCGCGCTGACGCTCGCGCGAGGCGCACAGCATGGCGTGGGCCAGGTCCAGCTCGACAATCTGGGCATCGGGGTATTGGGTGCGCAGCTGGGCGGCACCATAGCCGGTGCCGGTGCCGGCATCCAGAATCACTTGCGGCTGGTGCTTGATGTAGGACAGGCGCTCGGCCATGCGGTCGGACACCTCGCGCTGCAATACGGCGGCAGCATCATAACTGGCTGCCGCGCGTTCGAATGAGGCACGGATACGGTCTTTATCGGTATAAAACGCTTCGCTCATGCAGAGGCTTCCAGATGCTGGGCCAGCTTGGCGACAAACTCGTCCTGATGGGACAAAAATGGCGCATGCGAAGCCTGGGTGAATTCATGCAGGGTGGCGTCGGCCAGTTCGGCTTGCAGCCAGCGGCCAGCGCCAATGGGGGTAATGGCGTCGCGCACCCCGAAAAACAGTGCCACCGGGCAATGGATCTGCCCGGCCAGCGCGCGTGCGTCGGCTTCCAGCAGCAGCTCCAGTGCCGGCAACAAACCTTGTGGCCGGCCATGGGCAAACAATTGTTCGCGCACAGCCTTGACCGTGTCGCGTGCCGCCGGGGCACCCATCATCTGCAAGGCGAGAAAGCGCTCCAGCGTCTGTTCGAAGGCGCTATCCAGGCTGGCCCCCACGGCTTCGATGGCGGCACGCTGCTGGGCATGCGGCCAGGAATCATCGCGCACAAAGCGCGGACTGGTGGCCACCAGTGCCAGGCTCTTTACCTTGTCCGGGTGGCGGGCAGCCCAGTGCTGGGCAATCAGCCCACCCAGCGACCAGCCGACAACTTGTACCGGAAAGGGGAATTGGGCATCGACCAGGTCGGCAACTTCGTCGGCGTCAAAGCGCGCCAAGGGGGCGGATGCACCATGGCCGGGCAGGTCGACCAGATGGACACAGTAATGATCGGCCAGCTGGCTGGCGATACGGTCGAACACCCCGCCATGCAGGCCCCAGCCATGCAACATGACCACATCCGGGCCACGGCCTCGGCTTTCAACAAACAGATTCATGGGCAGTTAAATGGGGGGGCGTGGCAATTTTCGCAAGTAGCGGCATGAAAAGAAAACCGCCCGCACCTGCCCGAGCAGCACGGCGGGCTGCCGCTGATTCAGGCAGCACGGCGGAATTCCTGCACGAAACGCGCCAGTCGCTCCCAGTCGATGGCTTCGGCCGGGGTGGGGGTGGCAAAGTAATAGCCCTGCAATTTGGCGCAACCCATTTCCTGCAACCGGGCCAGTTGCTCTGCCGTTTCCACACCTTCGGCCACCACATCCAGCCCCAATGCCTGTGCCAGTGCCAGAATGGCGCGCACAATGGCGGCCGACTCTTCCTTGCGGTCCACATCGAACACAAAGCTCTGGTCGATCTTCAGCACGTCGAAGCGGTAGCGGTGCAGATAGGACAGCGCCGAATAGCCGGTACCAAAGTCGTCCAGCGCCAGCTTGACGCCCAGATCATGCAGCGCGTGCATCACGGTGGCGGCAATTTCCGGCACGTCGATCAGCGCGCTTTCGGTGATTTCCAGATGCAGGATCGCCGCCGGCAACTGATAGCTTTCAATAATGCCACGCATCCAGCTGACCAGTTCCGGATCGTGGAAATTGGCCGACGACAGGTTGATGTGCAGGGCGATGTCACGCGATACCCGGTTTTCATCCAACCACTGGCGCAGTTGACGGCAAGCGGCATTAATCATGTAGCGGTCTACCCGCGTGATCAGGCCGCTTTCTTCGGCCACCGGCAGAAACAGCGCCGGTGAAATCAGGCCGCGCACCGGGTGCAGCCAGCGTACCAGTGACTCGAAGCCCACCAGCTCGCCACTGCGGGCATCGATAAAGGGCTGGAAATAAGGCTGCAGCTGGTCGTCCACCTCCAGTGCGCGGCGCAGTTCGCTCTCCAGTGCCAGTTGGTCGGCCTGATTGATGCGCAGCTGGTGGTTGAACACAGTATAACCTTGCCGCCCCTGCTGTTTGGTGCAGTACATGGCATGGTCGGCATCGCGCAGCAGCTCTTCTGCCTTGTGATAGTGGTCGCGGTCAGCCAGTACCACGCCGACACTGGCTGTGGAAAACACCTCGCGCCCAGCCAGGATGACAGGGCGTTCAAACTCGCTGACAATGCGCCGCGCAATCATTTCGCAGCCTTCCAGTGTCTCGGTGCCAAACAGCAGGATGGCAAATTCATCTCCCCCCAGCCGGGCCAGAAAGTCGTAGTGACGCAGGCAGGAGCGGATACGGGCACCGGCTTCGAACAGCAGATGATCTCCCGCCAGATGGCCCAAGGTATCGTTTACCAGCTTGAAGCGGTCCAGGTCGATGAAGATGACGCTGAAGCGGGCACCGGTGCCCGCCAGATAGCCATCCCAGGCACGGCGCAGGGTTTTGGCAAAGTAGTTGCGGTTGGGCAGCTTGGTCAGCGGGTCGTGCAAGCTGTCGAACTCCAGCTGGGCATTGACCGCATCCAGCTCGCTGGTGCGTTCGCGCACCCGCTCTTCCAGCTCGGCATAGGCGTTCTGCAATTCCTGCATCGCCCGCACCCGTGCCAGCGCGGTGCCGATATTGTTGGCGACAAACTCCATCACCTCCTGGTCGCGGTAGCTGTACACCACATCGTCCTGGTAGCTGTGCACCGACAGCACGCCCAGTAATTCGTGTCCGCAATACAGTGGCACACCCAGCCAGCTGCGCATGGCCGGTACATTCGTCTCGTCCGGCACAGACGGGACAAGGGGAACACGATCCAGCAACAATGGCCGGCCGCTGTGCAGTACCTGTTCCAGCTGTCCTTTGCCTGGGCGGCGCGACTTGCTGACCTGCAGGTAATCATCCGAGCAATAGGGAAAGCTGAGCAGATCACTGTCCATGTTGTACAGGGCTACCTGGCAATTGCGTGCGGCCACCAGTTCCATCAGCAAGCGGTGCACGCCGGCCAGAAAGGCCTCCAGCGACAGGCTGGTATTGGACAGGTCGGCAATGCGGTACAGCACATCCTGAAAACGCTCGGCGCGCTGCCGCTCCGATATTTCCGAACGCAGCCTTGCATTCACCCCTTCCAGCTCGCAGGTGCGCAGCCATACCTGCCGCTCCAGCTGACTGCGATACAGCATACGGTCCAGCGCATAAGCAATATGCCGGGTAACAAACAGGAACAAAGCTTGCTCGGCCGAGGTGCATGGCTCCTGGCTGGCATAAAACTGCAATACGGCAGCACCGATAACTGCGTTATTGGCATTGCTCAGCGGCACCCCCATCCACAGCTCCGGCACCGGCCCGTACATTACCAGCTTTTCCTGCTGGCAGATTTCCTGCAGGCGCTCGCGCGTCAGAACCAGCGGTTTACCCATGCGCATTAACCAGGCGGTGAGCGAACGATCGTTCTGCTCTCCGGAAAACAGTTCTTCCGGCGACGGTGGGGCCGGGTCGAGCTGATCGGCATAGAAGGGGTAGTGCAGGCTGCTGGCCTGCTCATCGTAGAGAGCAATATAGAAATTGCTGGCATCCATCAGCCGCATCAGCAGCCGGTGCAGCTTGGGCAGCATTTCATCCAGAGTGGCGCATTCACTGGGCAACTGGCTGATTTCCAGCAGGGTCTCGTTCATGATCCGGGCGCGGGACTGGGCAGAATGCAGTCTCGCGCTCTGCAAATGCCCGGTCAGCAATGCCGCCACCGCGGCCACATTGTCAGCAACCTTGCCGCGCCAGACCAGCCAGCCAACGGTTTCGCCATGTTGCATCAAGGGCAGCGCGCCGCCATCCGGTCCGGGAAGCCGGCCTGCGGCCAATGCTGCGGCCGGGGTCAGGTTGTCTGCTGCACCCAGAATCGCCAGACATTGCCAGCTTGTGCCAACCAGGGCCCAGACCGCAGCAGCAACAGGCTCGTCCGGACGCTTGATCAACGCCAGGGCGGTATTGGCAGCCTCTTGCTGGGTAGACAGGTATTCAGCCGTACTCTTCATGTCGTTATCGTAGTATGAGTTAGCCGGAAAATCCGGTCATGCTACGAACAGACGCAGCCATCCCCTATGGCTGTGTTGCCGCCACCACGCAATCCAGCAAGCCCTCCAGCTGGTCCGGTGTGTGGGCCGCCGTCAAAGTGATCCGCAGACGAGCCGTCCCCTCAGGTACGGTGGGTGGCCGTATTGCAGGCACCCAGTATCCACGCTCCTTCAATCGTGCAGCCAGCAACATTGCCTGCTCGTTCCTGCCTATGATAATCGGCTGTATCGGCGTTCGCGATGACATCAGCTGAAAATTTACATCAGCGAGTCTTTCCCGCACGCGGTGCACATACTGCTGCAGACGCTGTCGGCGCCAGGGTTCGCCAGCAATCAGCTGCAGGCTGGCCAGTACGGCGGCGGCCAATGCAGGTGGCTGGGCTGTGGTAAAAATATAGGTCCGGGCACTGTTCACCAGCCACTGCACCAGTTGCTGGCTGGCGGCAACAAAGGCACCGGCCACGCCAGCAGCCTTGCCCAGTGTAGCCATGTAGATCAGCCGCTCGCCGTGCAGGCCGTTTTCCACTGCCGAACCACATCCCTCACCAAGTACGCCGAACCCGTGCGCATCATCGATATAAAGCCAGGCATCGTATTTATCGGCCAGCTGCTGCAGTTTCTTTAGCGGTGCTTCATCGCCGTCCATGCTGTACACCGCATCCACGGCAATCAGCCGCGTCCTGGCCGGTGTGGTAGCCAGCAGGTGCTCCAGCTGTGTCAGGTCATTGTGGCGAAAGCGACGAAAGCTGGCGCGCGACAGTTGGCAGGCATCATTCAGCGAAGCATGATTCAGCTTGTCGGCAAATACGGCATCACCACGTCCCACCAGGCTGGTGATTACCGCCTGGTTAGCCGCATAGCCAGAACTAAACAACAGGGCAGCCTCACTACCGCAAAACGCAGCCAAGGCGTGTTCTGCCTCCTCGTGCACGGCAAAGTGCCCGGCCACCAGATGTGATGCGCCGCCCCCTACCCCCCAACGACCCAGTGCCTGCTGTGTAGCTTCAATGAGCGCCGGGTGATTGGCCAGTCCCAGATAGTCGTTACTGGCAAATGCCACATAGCTTTTACCCTCGATTACCACTTGGCAGGACTGTGGTGTTTCCAGAATGTAACGCTGCCGGAACTGGTGCTGCTGTTGCAAATCCAGCAGTGCGCCGGGGATATCTTGGGCTCGCATGGGGCTTTCCGGAAAATTGGGCTAAAACAGGCCGGATTAGGGCAAAAGTATTCCTTATATATACATTGCAAAAATCCGACCGGATTGACACGGTAAAACCAGAAGATTTACAGCGGCGACAAGTCCAGTTTTTCCATCAGCACACGATCGGCATCGACATCCGGATTACCCGTCGTCAGCAGCTTGTCACCATAGAAAATCGAGTTGGCACCGGCAAGAAAGCACAGTGCCTGCATCGCTTCGGGCATCTCGCGACGACCTGCCGACAAACGCACATAACTTTTCGGCATGGTAATGCGGGTAACGGCAATGGTACGCACGAATTCGGTCCAGTCCAGCGGATCGGCCCCTTCCAGCGGCGTGCCGCCTACCTTCACCAGATTGTTGATCGGCACCGACTCCGGCTGCGGCTCCAGATTGGCCAGTTGGGCAATCAGGCCGGCACGATCCTGACGAGTTTCATTCATGCCGACGATACCGCCACAGCATACCGACAAACCGGCACCACGCACCTTGCCCAGCGTGTCCAGACGGTCTTCATACTCGCGGGTATGAATGATGTCACCATACTTTTCCGGTGCGGTATCCAGATTATGATTGTAATAATCCAGACCAGCCTGTTTCAGCTTTTCCGCCTGGCCATCCTTCAGCAGGCCGAAAGTGGCACAGGTTTCCAGGCCCAACGATTTCACTTCGCTGACCATGCGCAGCGTCTGCTCCAGGTCGGCATCCTTCGGGCCGCGCCAGGCAGCGCCCATGCAGAAGCGACCGGCACCATTGGCCTTGGCGGTACGTGCAGCATCAATCACCTCATCCACCGTCATCATCGGCTGGTTTTCCACCGGGGTATCGTGATGAACCGACTGCGGGCAGTAGCCGCAGTCTTCCGGACAGCCACCGGTCTTGATGGAAATCAGCGTAGACAGCTGAACCTTGGTCGGATCAAAAAACTGGCGGTGAATCTCGGCCGCCCGAAAAACCACCTCCATAAAGGGCAGGTCCAGCAGGGCTTCAATTTCTGCTACCGACCAGACATTGCTCTCCGGGTGGGGTGTGGCCGGACGGGAAAACTGGATGGATTGCGTGGTCATAATGCGCTTTCTTTGCAACAAAAATGCCAATTGTATTTATTACAAAATTACAACTGAACAAATGGATAATTTAAGAAAAAAACAGCATGCCTGAGAGTGTCTGGCCGCAGTCTTGCAGAGGGGTTCACATGCTGTCAAATATCAAAAGAAAATTTATTGACAATTGCTCAATATTTAATCAGAACTGTTTGTTGTGTAATTACCCAAACTGTCCCATCGGGCTGTGCAGCGGCTGCAAAGCCAGCTTGCCGTCCTTACCACCCATCCATTGCCCCATTTGCGCAGAACCAGCACTGACGCGGGATATCTGCGGCTTTTGCCTGCGCCGGCCCCCCGCTTTCGACGCCATACACACTCCATACCTGTTTGGCTACCCCCTGAATGCAATTATTTATGCAGTGAAGTACGGAAAACGGCTGGAAATGACCGGAACACTAGCCTGGTTAATGGCAGAATTTGCTGGAAAAACCCCGGTCTATAGCGACCTGGTCATCCCCGTTCCCTTGTCAAAAGAAAGACTTGCAGAACGCGGCTTTAATCAGAGCATTCCACTGGCCCAGGCAATCGCTGCTACAATGCAAAGCCGTTTTTCCGCTACACTGTGTTGGCGAAAACGCAACACTGTGCCGCAAGCCTCTCTCGGACGTGCCGAAAGAAGCCGAAACGTCCGCGATGCATTTGGCGTAAAACAACGTATTGACGGGCTTTCCGTCACCATTGTGGATGATGTGGCAACCAGTGGAGCGACCCTCTCCGCCCTAGCTGAAAAGCTCAAAAAACAGGGGGCAAAACGGGTCGATGCGTGGGTGCTCTGCAGGGCATCTTTCCCAAAAACTTGACCAAGATTTTGATTCTTTGGAACAATCCAGCCAGCCAACGATGTTCACCGTTGTTCTTTTTCAGCCGGAAATCCCGCCCAATACGGGCAATGTGATTCGTTTATGTGCCAACACCGGCTGTGAACTGCATCTGGTCAAACCCATGGGTTTTCCCATGGAGGATGCCAAGTTGCGACGTGCGGGCCTCGACTACCACGAATATGCCCGTGTCGTTGTCCATGAAAACTGGGCTGCCTGCCAGCAGGCCCTGCGAGGACGGCGGATTTTCGCTGCAACAACCAAGGGCGCTACGCGCCACGACCAGATCAATTTCCAATCTGGGGACGTATTGCTGTTCGGTCCCGAATCCCGCGGCTTGCCGCCAGAAGTGCTGGAGGATTTTCCTTCCACACAGAGGATTCGTTTGCCCATGCGTCCCGAATCGAGAAGCCTGAACCTTTCCAACGCCGTCGCGATCACGGTGTTCGAAGCGTGGCGGCAGCTGGATTTTGCAGGAGGAAGCTGACAGTTCACAGGCCGGCCAACACTAACGGGCCAGCAAGAAATGTTGATGCCTGAAGTGAAGCGGACCGCATGCCGGGCCTGAGCCAGTCATGGCACAGGCAGCAAGCAGTCCATGTACACGAAGGCAGGAGGTAGCGCCCGCAAGGGCAGTACCCGCTGACGTTTGTTGATGTGCCCAACAGCATAAGGGAGGTCTATGCAACCAGTACTCCGATGGCTGTGGCTTGTTTTTGTCAGTCTCGTACTCGTGGCCTGCTCCACCGTGAAGACGGCGAGCGCCACCAGCCAGTCGGCCAAGCCGACCAATAAGCCCACCGTAGCCAACAACAAGGGCGGTGCCTATTTTCAGAAAGACGGCCCTGCCGACCATATCCCGGTCAACCTGAATCTGGTACCGGATGCAGTACCCCAGACAGAACCGCTGATCAAGTCAGCCAACCTGCCGTACTCGGCAATGGGCATGAATTTCCGCCCGGACACCAGCGATAAGCCGTTCAAGGCCACTGGCGTGGCCTCCTGGTATGGCAAACAGTTTCAAGGCCGGAAAACCACTTCTGGTGAACGTTACGACATGTTCGCCATGACAGCGGCCCATCCGACCCTGCCGATTCCCAGCTATGTACGGGTGACCAATGCGTCCAATGGCAAGTCGGTCATCGTTCGCATCAATGACCGTGGTCCTTTCCACAGGAATCGTGCAATGGACCTGTCCTATGCTGCAGCCTACAAGCTTGGCTTCGTTAAGCAAGGCAGCGCCCGCGTCAGCATCGAACGCGTTTGGCCGGTAGCCGGTGGTGAAGCTATTGCCAGCAATAGCCCGGACGTCCGTCAGGAAGACAATCCGCGCTATCTGCAGTTGGGCTCCTTCAACAAGCTGGCCAATGCCGAAGCACTGTTGAAGAAAATGCTGGACGAGATGGACGACCATTACGATGCCAAGCTGGGCATCGTGAACCAGCAGGGCAACTACAAGGTCCGCCTGGGGCCCTTTCCGACCGATGCTGCCGTACGCAGCGCGGCGGAAAGCCTGAAAGTGGGAAATGTAGTGATGAAGGACTGATGTACCCTCCCCGCCATCCCTGCGGGATGGAGCCGGATCGCAAGCGAGAGCGCCATGCTCTCGCTTTTTTTATTTCTGGCTGACGCGTGTAGCAGGCAATAAAAAACCCGGCGCACAAAGCGCCGGGGTAAAGGCCTTAATTGTCAGCGTAAGGCTCCCGCTCAGGGAGGCAAGCGGGAGGTGCCGGAGCACCTGCACGGTTAGTAGGGTCCGCGCCGGCAAAGTTCCATCATTCGCTGTCCGGCAGCGAATCCTGTTCTTTCAGTACAGCATCAAACCAGCCTTCGACTACCTGTTCCACTTGTTCGCCGCCAGTTTTCTTGAGGCTGGAAAACAACTGCACCGATACCGCAGGGTAATCTGCCAGCTCACGCCTGACCATGGTCAAGGTCTGCTGCTGGTCGCTACGCGATAATTTGTCGGATTTGGATAGCAGGATGTGCACCGGACGACCCGTATCGCGGAAGAAGTTGAGCATCTGCCGGTCCAGTTCCAGCAGCGGGCGGCGCGAATCCATGATCAGGATCAGCCCGACCAGGCTGTCGCGGGTTTGCAGGTAGCGCCCCAGCAATTGTACCCAGTGCGCCCGCACGGCTTCCGGAACCTCGGCATAGCCGTAACCGGGCAAGTCCACCATGAAGCGTTCGTGGCCCAGGTCGAAAAAGTTAATATGCTGGGTACGACCCGGAGTCTTGGAGACATACGCCAGCCGGGTCCGGTTGGCCAGGGTATTGATGGCGCTGGACTTGCCGGCATTGGACCGTCCCACGAAGGCAACCTCGGCCCGGGTGGGCGGCAGGTCCTTCAAATGGTTGACGGTGGTATAAAAAGTGGCGTTTTTAAAAATCGACATAGTAGTAAGGTTGATTTCAGTTGGTATAGAATAACAGGTTTGAAATTGCCACTTTTACAGATATTTAAGAATTCCTCACAAGGAGCGATCATGAAACGGATGATGCTGTTGGCTGTAGCTGCGGCAACCCTGGCTGGAAGTGCATGGGCAGAAGGCATTGCCAAGGGAGACCCGGTAAAGGGCAAGCAGATCGTTGACACGGTATGTGCCGCCTGTCACGGTGCTGATGGCAACAGCGTAGCGTCGGCAAACCCGACCTTGGCCGGCCAGCATGAGGTATATATCTACAACCAGCTGCAAGCCTTCAAGAAGGGTGATCGCAAGAATCCGATCATGCTGGGCATGGCCTCGGCACTGTCTGACGATGACATGCGTAATGTAGCCTCCTACCTCAGCCAGCAAAAGCCCAAGGCGCGTGAAGCAGCCAACAAGGAGCTGATGCCGCTGGGTGCCAAGATCTACCGTGTCGGCAATCCGGTTACCCACGTCCCGGCCTGTATGGCTTGCCATGGCCCTGCTGGCAAGGGCATCCCGGACCAGTTCCCGCGTGTTGGCAGCCAGCACGCTGCCTATATCACCAAGCAGCTGGGTGATTTCAAGGCTGCTACCGATCGCAAGAACGTGACCATGACTGATGTGGCTTCCCGCATGACTGATGCCGAAATGAAGGCCGTGGCCGAATACATTTCGGGTCTGCGCTAATCGCAACTTTTGCGGATAGCCTTGTTCAAAAGGGAAGCCATAACAGGCTTCCCTTTTTGTGTTCGGCACCAAGATGACTAAAAACTCCCGCCACACCGCTGTTTACAAGCTGTACGAGCTGTTCAGTTCCATGCGCTTTGCCATTGGTCTGCTGACCATTCTGGCCATTGCCTCGATCATCGGCACCGTACTCAAGCAAAATGAACCCTACCCCAACTACGCCTTCGAATTCGGCCAGTACTGGTTTGCCGTGTTCGAACAGCTGGGCCTGTACGATGTCTACCACTCCGGCTGGTTCCTGACCATTCTGGCCTTCCTGGTGCTGTCCACCACCTTGTGCATCGTGCGCAATGGCCCGGGCTTCATCAAGGACATGAAGGCCTATCGCGAAAAGGCGTCGGACAACTCGCTGGCAGCGATGAAGCACAGTGTTGAAATCGACGCCGCCGGCAGCGACCCCGCCTACCTGCGCGCCTACCTGCGCGCCCAGGGCTGGCGCTGGCGCGAACACCTGCGCGCAGACGGCAGCCTGGTGCTGGCCGCCAAGAAGGGTGCCGCCAGCAAGCTGGGCTACTTCTTCGCCCACATCGCGCTGGTGGTGATTTGTATCGGCGGCCTGATGGATGGCAACCTGCCGCTGAAGCTGGCAGAAATGGTGGGCAGCGTGGTGCCGGAAACCCGCGACATCCCGCAAAGCCAGATCCCGCCCCAAAGCCGCCTTTCTACTTCCAACCTGTCTTTCCGCGGCAATGTCACCATCGCCGAGGGCAAGAGCGGTGACGTGATCTTCCTGAACTCCGGCAACGGCTATCTGGTGCAGGACCTGCCCTTTACCGTGACCCTGAAGAAGTTCTATGTCGACTACTACAGCAATGGCATGCCCAAGCTGTTTGCCAGTGACATTGCCGTCACCGACAAGGCCACAGGCAAGGTGACCGAAGCCCAGGTGAAGGTGAACCATCCGCTGATCGTGGACGGTGTGGCCATCTACCAGGCCAGCTTTGGCGATGGCGGTTCTCCGCTGAGCTTCAAGGCATGGAACCTGGATGCCCCGCAAATGACACCGGTAACCATCAAGGGCATTTCCATGGCCGGCCAGCCTCTGCGTGCCAATGGCAAGGACTACAGCTTGGAATTCGGCGAGCTGCGGGTGTTCAATATCGAGAACATGGGCGGCAAGAATACCGATGGCGGCGACAAGAGCCTGTCCCAGCGCATGCAGGATGCACGCGAGGTGAAACACGAGAAACAGCTGAAGAACATCGGCCCGTCCGTTACCTTCAAGCTGCGTGACAAACAGGGTCAGGCGGTGGAGTTCCACCATTACATGGCACCGATTCAGCAAGATGGTGCCAGCTACCTGGTAGCCGGTGTGCGCAGCAAGGTATCGGACCCCTTCCAGTACCTGCGCCTGCCACTGGACGACAGCATGTCGCTGGACAGTTTCATGCGACTGCGCACAGCATTCATGAATCCGGCGCTCTATGATGAAATCGCCAAGCGCACTACTGCCAAGGCCATGCAGGGCTCGGCCATCAGTCCGGCCATGCAGCAGCAGTTTGCCAATAGCGTGAAATGGATTCTGGGCCGCTTTGCCCAGGGTGGCTTTGTGGCCCTGGAGCAGTTTCTGGATGAAAAAGTACCGCAGGACAAGCGCCAGGCCGTGGCCCAGACCTATGTGAAAATCCTGCAGGGTGCAGTGGTTGACGTGATGGATGTCGCCGATACCAAGGCCGGGCTCAAGCCGGTAGCCATGGACGGCAAGCGTTACCGCTTCTTGCTGGACAGCCTGGTGGGTATCAGCGCGCTGCATGATTACAACGCACCGGTGTTCCTGCAGCTGCAGGGCTTTGATCAGGTGCAGGCTTCCGGCTTGCAACTAACCCGCTCACCGGGCAAAAACCTGGTGTATCTTGGCTCGCTGATGCTGGTAATCGGCATCGTGCTGATGTTCTATATCCGGGAAATCCGCCTGTGGATACGCTGCGCACCCGGCAGCGTCAGGGTGGCAATGAGTTCCAACCGGCACAAGCGTGACCTGGATGCGGACTTCCGTCGCCACAGCGAGGCAATTCAACAGTTGGTACGAGGTAAGTGATGGAACTGGCTCAATCCTTTGTCGAACAACCGCTGTACAAGCGCCTGAAAACCGCAGACTGGCTATACGCCGTGCTGATCCTGGTGGCGGCCGCTCAGGCCTGGCGGCTGTACAACCCCTTCATGGACGGCTATGAACAGGCCATTCTGGCTGGCTCCGCCATCGGCCTGGTGGCACTTGGCTGGTTCTGGAAAGCCTGGCGCTGGTTCTTCCCGCTGTCCGCCGGTGTGGCCCTGATTGGCATCAGCCTGTACCACGGCCAGCTGGCGCGTGGCCAGACCGCGTTCTGGCTGAAGTTCCTGCTATCCAGCCAGTCCGCCATCATGTGGATGTGCACACTGTTCTTCCTGGCCACCCTGGTGTACTGGGCCGGGCTTGTCAGCCGCTCGGCCATGCTCGCGCGTATGGGCAGCGGTCTGACCTGGGCGGCAGCGGTGATGGGAGCGGCCGGCCTGTTCGTGCGCTGGTACGAAAGCTATCTGATCGGCAGTGATGTCGGCCATATTCCTGTATCCAACCTGTACGAAGTCTTCATCCTGTTTTCGCTGATCACCGCCCTGATGTATCTGTACTACGAAGCCCGCTTTGCCACGCGTCAGGCCGGTGCTTTCGTGCTGCTGGTGATCTCTGCCGCAGTCGGCTTCATCCTGTGGTACAGCTTTGATCGCCAGGCGCATGAAATCCAGCCGCTGATTCCGGCCTTGCAATCGTGGTGGATGAAGATTCATGTTCCTGCAAACTTTGTCGGTTATGGTGCGTTTGCCATGTCGGCCATGCTGGGCGTGGCCGAGCTGCTGGTGCTCAAGGGCTTGCTGAAAGACCGCCTGCCCAGCGCGGAAGTGCTGGACGAAATGATGTACAAGGCCATTTCCATCGGCTTTCTGTTCTTTACCATTGCCACCATTCTGGGGGCGATGTGGGCGGCAGATGCCTGGGGTGGCTACTGGAGCTGGGACCCGAAGGAAACCTGGGCGCTGATCGTGTGGCTGAACTACGCCGCCTGGTTGCATATCCGTCTGGTGAAGGGCTGGCGCGGCGAACCGCTGGCCTGGTGGGCGGTGATCGGCCTGCTGGTCACCACCTTCGCCTTCCTCGGGGTGAACATGTATCTGACCGGCCTGCACTCCTACGGCGGCCTGTAATCCTCCCCCAGCCCCGGCCTGCAGCATCGCCGGGGCTTTGCTTTGCCTGCACCACGGACAAGATGGCCGTGGTTTGTTATTGTGTTGACTGTTTCTTTTCAAGGACCCCGTTTTTACATCATGGATTTATCCTGGCTGTCTGACCCTTATGCCCTGCTCGGCCTCCTCACCCTGATTGTGCTGGAGGTAGTGCTCGGCGTCGACAACCTGATTTTTGTGGCCATCCTGGCCGAAAAACTTCCGCCACATCAGCGCGACCGCGCCCGGGTGCTGGGCCTGTCGCTGGCGCTGATCATGCGCCTGTTCATGCTGGCCGGCATCAGTTGGCTGGTAAAACTCACCGAACCACTGTTTTCCGTACTGGGCCAGAGCTTTTCCGGCCGCGACCTCATCATGCTGGGCGGCGGCCTGTTCCTGCTGTTCAAGGCCACCATGGAGCTGCACGAGCGGCTGGAGGGGGTGGAACACAGCGAGGGCAATGGCCAGAAGGCCTACGCCGCCTTTGCCACGGTTGTCGTGCAGATCCTGGTACTGGATGCGGTGTTCTCCATCGATTCCGTCGTCACCGCCATCGGCATGTCCGAACACCTGGGCATCATGATGCTGGCAGTGGTGATTGCCATGAGCATGATGATCATGGCCAGCAAACCGCTGACCCGCTTCGTCAATGCCCACCCCACCGTAGTGATGCTGTGCCTGGGCTTCTTGCTGATGATCGGCTTCAGCCTGATTGCCGACGGCTTCGGCTTCCATATTCCCAAGGGCTATCTGTACGCTGCCATCGGTTTCTCGGTGCTGATTGAAGTGTTTAACCAGGTGGCCAATGTCAATCACCAGCGCTATCTGAACAGCCGCAACACCTTCCGCTCCCGTACCGCCGACACCGTGCTGCGCCTGCTGGGCAATGCGCCGCTGCAACACGGCAGCCATAACGAGCAGGAACACGAGGAAGGCCCGCATGAGGATGCGGAAGAAGCTTTTGCCCACAACGAACGGGCGATGATCCACAGCGTGCTGACACTGGCAGAACGCCCGATCCGGGTGATTGCCACCCCGCGTTCCGACATCCACCGCCTGGACATCAGCCAGGACGCCGACAAGCAACGCAAGGTATTGCGTGACAGCCCCTACTCCCGCTTGCTGGTGGTGGGTGCCGGCCGTATCGACGAGCCGCTGGGCATCGTGGCACGCAAGGACCTGCTGGCCCAGTTGCTGGATGGCCAGACGCTGGACGTGATGGCCGCGCTGCGCCAGCCGCTGGTGCTGCCGGAAGGCATGACGGTGCTCAAAGCCATGGAAGCCTTCCGCCAACAGGCCGCCGACATGGCCTTTGTGGTGAATGAATTCGGCAGCCTGGAAGGCATCGTCACCCAGAAAGACCTGATGGAAGCCATTGCCGGCGACTTCCCGGAAGAACACGAGCGCCACGAGCAGCCGGCGCTGGTACAAGGCGAGGATGGCAGTCTGGATGTGGAAGGCAGCACCGAACTGGTGACGCTGGAGCAGTACATCGAACTGGGCAATTACGAGGACGAGGATTTCCACACTGTAGCCGGCCTGCTGATGCACCGGCTGGAGCGCATCCCATGCCAGGGCGACAGCATCCGCGAAGCGGGCTGGGACATTGTGGTGACCGAGCAAAAAGGCAACCGTACCGAGCGGGTCAGCATCCGCCCGCTGCCCAAGCTGGATGATGAGCAAGGCTGACACCACCAGCCCCTCCGGCCAGTGGCATCTGTATGTGCTGGAGTGCCGTGACGGCGCGCTGTACACCGGCATCAGCAATGACGTGGCGCGGCGCTATGCTGCGCATCTGGCGGGTAAGGGAGCGCGCTATACCCGCATCAACCCGCCGCAGCGCATTGCGCTGATTCACCCCTTTGCCGACAAGTCGCAGGCGCTGAAAGCCGAATACGCCTTCAAGCGCCTGTCGGCCGCCGCCAAGCGCCAGCTGGTGGCAGGCGGCGACCTGAGCGGCTGGCTGACGGCACGCGCCGCCCTGACCGACACCAATCAATAAACAAAGCGTTCGCGCAGCTCGTCCAGGTTCAGCTCATGCAGAATGGCTTCCTGCCGTTCACGCGCACTCTGTTTGCCCTTGCCGGTTTTTTTGGCAATGATCAGTTCGTTCTTCATCGAATGTTCCCAGCCCACCAGCTCGGTCACCGTCAACTGGTAACCACGCGCCTCCAGCTGCAGGCAACGCAGCACATTGGTCAGCTGGCTGCCGAATTCGCGGGTGTGGATGGGGTGACGCCACAGCTCGGATAGTGGCGTCTTGCCGAAGGTCTCGTTTTTCTTCTGCCGCAGTACGGCGGCCACCTCGGCCTGACAGCAGGGCACCAGCACGATGTACTTGGCGTCCTTGGCCAGTGCAAAGCGGATGGCGTCGTCGGTGGCGGTGTTGCAGGCGTGCAAGGCGGTAATGATGTCCACCTGGGCCGGCAACTGCTCGGAGGTGATGGACTGCTCCACCGTCAGGTTGAGAAAACCCATGCGGTCAAAGCCCAAACGTTCGGCCAGCTCTTCCGAGCGGCTGACCAGCTCTGGCCGGGTTTCAATGCCGAACACCCGACCGGCCTCCTTGTCCTTGAGAAACAGGTCGTACAGGATGAAGCCCAGGTAGGACTTACCCGCGCCGTGGTCGGCCAGGCTGACGTCCCCCTTGCTTTGCAGCACGTCCTGCATCAAGGGCTCGATGAACTGGTACAGGTGATACACCTGCTTGAGCTTGCGGCGGGTGTCCTGGTTGATCTTGCCGTCGCGGGTGAGAATATGCAGTTCTTTGAGCAACTCCAGCGACTGCTGCGGTTTGATTTCGGGAATCAGGCTCATCATGGCCTCCGGTAAAGCGGGAATGGCGCGATTTTACCAGTTTCAGCCGCCCAGCCCCGACAAGCTTGGCCGCAGCGGCCGACCATGCCACAATTTGCCATCCCAATTGCACCGAGCATCGCCATGGCCCTGCAGTATCACCTGATTCCGGTTACCCCCTTTGCCCAGAACTGCAGCGTGCTGTGGTGCGATGTCAGCCGTGAAGCGGCCATTGTCGATGCTGGAGGCGATATTGCCCGCATCCGTGCCTGGATCGAACAAAAGGGCCTGACCGTCACCAAGCTGCTGCTGACCCACGGCCATATCGACCATGCCGGTGGTGCCGGCGAGCTGGCCGCCCAGCTGGGCGTGCAGATTGAAGGCCCGGAACAGAGCGAAAGTTTCTGGCTGGACCAGCTGCCCAATCAGGGCCGCATGTTCGGCTTTCCCTCCAGCCCGGCCCTCACCCCGGAGCGCTGGCTGAACGAGGGCGATACGGTCAGCATCGGCCAGGAAACGCTGCAGGTAATCCACTGCCCGGGCCACACGCCAGGCCATGTGGTGTTCTACAGCGCCGCCGCCGGCGTGCTGGTGGCCGGTGACGTATTGTTCCAGGGTTCCATCGGCCGGACAGACTTCCCGATGGGTAATCACCAGCAGCTGATCGATGCCATCCAGCAAAAGCTGTTCCTGTTGCCGGACGACACCGTGGTGATTCCCGGCCACGGCCCGCTCACCACCATTGGCGACGAAAAGCGCCACAATCCCTTCGTGGCGGACGCCCGCTTCCGCTGATGTCGCCCGCCTTCGAACTGGCGGTGCTGGCGCTGGTGCGGCAGATACCGCCCGGCCGGGTCAGCAGCTACGGCGTGCTGGCGGCGGAGGCTGGCTTTCCACGGCACGCCCGTCATGTCGGCAAATTACTGGGCAGCCTGCCGGACGGCCACGGCCTGCCCTGGCACCGGGTGGTGAACAGTGCCGGCCGCCTGTCCCGCCCCGGCAGCGAGCAGGCCGACTGGCAGCGCGTGCTGCTGGAACAAGAGGGCGTCGATTTTTCCGCCAGCGGCAGCATCAGCCTGCTGCGCTATGGCTGGCCGGATAGCGCCTACTTGCCAGCCAATGTCCGCTGATGGCGACAGTTGCTGCATATTGTCCAACAGCAATACAGCCCGTTTTCATAATGTTGCTGAAATGTTACGTCGCTTGAACTGAAACTTTTCAATGTAGAGACTTGTGCGCTACCCTGCGCGCCCCGTATGGTCTGCCCTGCGGGTTTTACATAAAAAAAGTTCACTTAGGCGGAAAAAATGAAAGCTCGCAAACTGCTGCTGGCCCTGTCCCTGATCAGCGGCTCCACCCTGGCGCATGCCGACAACTGGTCTTTTGCCAATGTCAGTGCCAACTACCTCGACTGGTCGTCCCGCACCACCGAACAAAGCGGCAAGAAAGACTTTGGCTACCTGGAAGCCGAAGGCGGCATGGGTGGCAACTGGGGTGATGTCTACGGCTTCTTCGACCTGGAAAACCCGGGCAAGAGTGGCGACGGCCTGAACGGCTACGACCGCCGCTACACCACCAAGGCCATTGGCCGCTTCAACCTGACCCAGGTCGGCAACGTACCGGTACAACTGTACGCACACGTTTACGACACCCGTGGCAACAACTTCTTCAGCCAGAACCGCGTGCTGGGCCTGAGCACCGAGCTGAAATACGGCAACCTGACCATCAAGCCCTTCATTGGCGCACACAACGAGCTGGACTCCTTCGGCATCGGTTCCGGCTACAACGGCTGGATGGCCGGCTATGTGCTGCTGTACCCGTTCAGCGCCTTTGGTCAGTCCTTCCTGGTGACCCAGTGGCATGAAACCGAATTCGCTCGCAAGCAGCAATTCGTGGCCAACTACAAGCACAACACCGGCGAAAACGGTGCCATCGCCCTGTGGTGGAATGTGAACAAGCGTTTCACCACCGGCGTGCAATACCGCTATGCCGACCAGAAGCTGGGCTCGTCCGAGTACCAGAACGCCGTGATCTACAGCGCCAAGTATAACTTCTGATCAACTGTCGATCCCGACGGCCCGTATCATGCAAAACGCCTCCGCAAGGGAGGCGCCAGGCTGCTGACTATGTAATTTGGTGCGATGGCACAGGTCCCGGCAAAGCCGGGCCTTTCGACTAAAAGACTGATTCCGCAGCCTTCCCGTCTATTCCCTATCCCCCCGCCCTTTCCCTGAAAGGGAGCCTCGCTTTCCTTACGGAAAGCGAGAGAGGGGTTTGATGTAAATCGGGCTTACTTGCTCTTGTTGGCCTGACGGTACAACTGGATCAGGCGGCGGGTGGAGCTGTCGTGCTCCGCCGATTTCAGCTTGCCGGTCAGCTCGCCGTGGATGGTCTTGGCCAGTTGCTTGCCCAGTTCCACCCCCCACTGGTCGAAGCTGTTGATGCCCCAGATTACGCCTTGCACAAAGATCTTGTGCTCATACAGCGCAATCAGCGAACCCAGGTTGCGCGGGTCGAGGAAGCTCATCAGCAAGGTATTGGTGGGACGGTTGCCGGCAAACACCTTGTGCGGCACCAGTGCTTCCAGCGCCTCGCCCTTCATGCCTTGTGCGGCCAGTTCTTCCCGTACTTCCTCGGCGGTCTTGCCGCGCATGAAGGCCTCGGCCTGGGCAAACACATTGGCCAGCAGGATTTCATGGTGACCGGGCAGGCTGCCACGGCTTTCCAGCGAGGCAATCAGGTCGATCGGCGAAATATGGGTGCCCTGGTGCAGGAGCTGGAAGAAGGCATGCTGGCCGTTGATACCGGTTTCACCCCAGATGATGGGCGCGGTTTCGAAATTGACCGGATTGCCGTTGAGCTGGGTCTGCTTGCCGTTGGACTCCATGTCCAGCTGCTGGATGAAGGCCGGCAGGCGGTGCAGGTACTGGTCGTACGGCGCAATCACATGGCTGCCGCCACCAAAATAGTTGATGTACCAGATACCGATCATCGCCAGCAGCACCGGCATGTTCTGCTCGAACGGCGCATTGCGGAAATGCTGGTCCATGATGTGGGCACCGTTGAGCAGCTCGGTGAAGTTTTCTTCACCCAGATACAGCATGATGGGCAGGCCGATGGCCGACCACAGGCTGTAGCGGCCACCCACCCAGTCCCAGAATTCGAACATGTTGGACGGGTCGATACCGAAATCGGCCACCGCCTTCTGGTTGGTGGACACGGCGACAAAGTGCTTGGCCACCGCTTTTTCGTCACGCGCACGCTGCAGGAACCAGTCACGCGCGGTCAGTGCATTGGTCAGGGTTTCCTGGGTGGTGAAGGTTTTGGATTCCACCACAAACAGGGTGGTTTCCGAGTGCACCTTCTTCAGGGTTTCCTTCAGCTGGGCACCGTCCACATTGGAAACAAAGTGCATGTTCATGCGCGGGTGACCAAACGGGCGCAGCGCACTGCACACCATCAGCGGGCCCAGGTCCGAGCCGCCAATGCCGATGTTGACGATGTCGGTGATGGGCTGGTTGGTATAACCCAGCCACTCGCCGGAGCGCACGGCGTGGGCAAACTTGCCCATCCGTTCCAGCACGGAATTCACCTTGGGCATCACGTCTTCGCCATCAACGAAAATGGGCGAGTTGGTGCGGTTGCGCAGCGCCACATGGAGCACAGCGCGGTTTTCCGTGCTGTTGATCTTTTCGCCCTTGAACATGGCCTTGATGCGTTCCAGCAGCCCGGCTTCACGCGCCAGCTGCATCAGGCCCTTCAGGGTTTCGTCGGTAATGCGGTTCTTGGAGTAATCGAGGAACAGCCCGCCCACCTCCAGGCCATAGCGTTCGGCCCGCTCCGGGTCGTTCTGGAACAGCTCGCGCATGTGCAGCTGCTTGGCATCGGCAAAGTGGTCCCACAGGGTTTGCCAGGCGGGGTGCTGGGTCAGTTCGCTCATGATGATTAATCCTCTTCTGTCCGTTCAGCCAGTCTCTTTGCTTTGAGACTGTGCTTGGTTTTTTCTAGTTGTCCGATCACGCCGGGGCCACGGCGCAAGGCCACGCCCACGGCCAGCACATCGATGAGCACCAGATGGATGATGCGGGAAATCATCGGGCTGTAAGTTTCGTTGTCCTCCTGGGTGTCCGCCATCAGGGCGATGGTGGCGGCGCGTGCCAGCGGTGAACCACTGGCGGTGATGGCCACCACGGTGGCACCGGAAGCGGTGGCTTCTTCCACGGCATCCAGCAGCTCGCGCGAGCGGCCGGAGCTGGAAATGGCCACCAGCACGTCGTCGGCATTCAGCACCGAAGCCGCCATCATCTGGATGTGGGTATCGGCATAAGCCACGGTGGAAATGCCGAAGCGGAAGAACTTGTGCTGGGCATCGGCGGCGGTGATGCCGGAATTGCCCAGACCGTAAAATTCTACCCGGCGCGCACGGGAAATGGCCTCGATGGCCGCTTCGATGGCCTGCGGATTGACGTCGTTACGGCTTTTGAGCAGGGCGGTGACGGTGTTGTCGAACACCTTGGCCACGATTTCCGAGGTGGGGTCTTCCGGCCGGACGCTGGAGTGCACATAAGGCACGCCGGTGACCAGGCTGCCGGCCAGTTTCAGCTTGAAATCGGGCAGGCCGGAGCAGCCCATGGAGCGGCAGAAGCGAATCACCGTGGGCTGGCTGACGCCGGCATTGCGGGCGATATCCGCCACTGCGGCCTGCATCATGGTGTAGGGCTGAGCCAGCACCAGTTCGGCCACCTTGCGTTCGGCCGAAGACAGGGCTTCTAGCTGAGACTTGATTCTTTCCAGCATGGGTCAGTGCTCCAGATGCGCCGCCAGCGCTGCCGACGCGCCGATCAGCGCAGGGTAACGGCTGTTGATGACAAACACCGGAATCCCCGCCAGATAAGCGGAAAAACGGCCCTTGTCTTCGAAGCGCGGGCGGAATGGCGACGTTTTGAAGTAGTCGATCAAACGTGGAACGATACCACCGCCAAGGTATACCCCGCCACGGGCGCCGAGCGTCAGCGCCAGATTGGCCGCCGCCGTACCCAGCATGGCGCAGAAGGCGTCCAGCGTTTCGCGGCAGCGCGGACAGCTGCCGGCCAGGCCACGCTCGGTGATGTCGGCGGCGGACAGGTCCTGCTCGGGCTCGCCAGCCAGTGCCGCCAGCGCATGGTAAATCAGCACCAGGCCGGGGCCGGACAGCAGGCGCTCGGCCGATACATGGCCGTGACGATCACGCGCATAACGCCAGATGGCGGCTTCACGCTCATCAAACGGGGCAAAGCTGACGTGGCCGCCTTCGCCAGCCAGCGGCATCACGCCGCCGGGGTAAGGCATCAGCGCAGACACGCCCAGGCCGGTGCCGGGGCCAATCAGCGCCAGCGGGCTGCCACTGATCGCTTCACCGCCGCCCACCTGTACCAGCTCATTACGCGGCAAGTGCGGCAGCGACAAGGCCAGCGCGGTGAAATCGTTGATGACAATCAGCGAAGTCAGCTCCAGCGCCTGTCGGGTGGCTTCGATGGAAAAGGCCCAGTGATGGTTAGTCATCTGCACCCAGTCGCCGGTCACCGGATTGGCAATGCCGATGGCGGCATGGGCCACCGCGCGGGTGTCCACCTCGGCCAGATAGCTGCGCATGGCCGCTTCCAGCGTGGGATGGCTGGCACAGGGCAGCACGATGATGTCTTCCAGCACGCCGGGGGCGGTTTCCAGTGCAAAGCGGGCATTGGTGCCGCCGATATCGGCCAGCAGCCGCGGCCAGGTATTAGGCAGTCCAGTAGACATCAATGGGGCACTCCGTCTGCAACAGGAAATGGCTGATGGGCAGGCTGTCGTTGATGCCTTGTGCAGCCTGATCGAACACCTGGCGTTTGCCCGCCCTCTGAATCGACAGGATCAGGCTGTCACACGCGAGCAAGGCGGCCTTGCTCATGCTGAAGCGCAGGTGCGGCGCGGTGAGCGGCTGTACGGCGAGCAAGGGCAGGCTGCGGGCCATGTCCAGCCCCTCCGCCAGCGCCGCAGCACCGGGAAATAGCGAAGCGGTATGGCCGTCCTCACCCATGCCCAGCACGGCAACGGTGGGACGCAGATAGGCAGCGTTGGCGGCAGCCAGTTCGGCCACCTCATCACTTGCAGCGCCCACCAGCGGCAGGAAACGGGCTGCGGCGGCGGCATCCTGCAACAGATGTTCGCGTACCAGCGCGGCATTGCTGTCCGGGTGATCTGCCGGGACAAAGCGTTCGTCCACCAAGGTGATCAGCACGCGCGACCAGTCCAGCGGCTGGCTGCGCAGCGCGTGAAAGAAGGGAACCGGCGATTTGCCACCGGAAACAGCCAGCACGGCGCGACCATCGCGCGCCAGAGCGGCCGACAAGCGTTGTGCCACGGTAGCGGCCAGGGCGGCGGCGCTGGCCGGTGCATCGGGAAATTCAAACCATTGCATGCATGTCATCCTCACCTTGCACCCGGCCCCTGATATCCATGACACCGGGTGATTGCCGCTCTTGCTGGCCGGCTTGTTATGAATTGTCCTGCCCGGGCAGGCCAGTGCGGCGGCCCGGACGGGTCAGGTCGGTCAGCTTTCTTCGTGCCAGCTGATGCCGTCGCGGCTGAGCAGGGCGCTGGAAGCCGCCGGGCCCCAGGTGCCTGCGGTATATTGCTTGGGCGGGGTGTTGCTGCTGTTCTGCCAGCATTCCATGATGGGCATCACCCAGCGCCAGGCTTCCACCAGCTCGTCACGGCGCATGAACAGCGCCAGCTTGCCGCGGATCACATCCAGCAGCAGGCGCTCGTAGGCATCGGCACGGCGCACCTTGAAGGCCTTGTAGAAGTCCAGATCCAGATAGGCCGGTTGCAGGCGCATGGTGTCGCCCGGCTCCTTGGCCAGGAAGTACAGGCGGATGCTTTCTTCCGGCTGCAGCTGGATTACCAGCCGGTTGGCGGTATGGCTGCCGCTGAGCGGGCCGGAGAACAACTGGTGCGGCACGTCGCGGAAGTTGATGACGATTTCCGCCAGCCGCTCCTGCATGCGCTTGCCGGTACGCAGGAAGAAGGGCACGCCCGCCCAGCGCCAGTTGTCGATTTCCGCCTTGAGGGCAACAAAGGTTTCGGTCTGGCTGTCGGCCGGAATGCCTTGCTCCTGCAGATAACCCACCACCGGCTGACCGGCCACCGCACCGGCCTTGTACTGGCCGCGCACGGTCTTGTTGGCCACATCCTGCTCGCTGAACGGGCGCAGTGCCTTCAGCACCTTGAGTTTTTCGTCACGCACCGCATCGGCTTCCATATTGGCCGGCGGCTCCATGGCGACGATACACAGCAGTTGCAGCAGGTGGTTCTGCACCATGTCGCGCAGCGCGCCGGTGCCATCGTAGAAATCGCCACGGGTGCCGACACCCAGGTCTTCGGCAATGGTGATCTGTACATCGTGAATCCACTCGCGCCGCCACAGCGGTTCGAACAGGGCATTGGCAAAGCGGATGGCCATCAGGTTCTGCACCGACTCCTTGCCCAGGTAGTGGTCGATACGGTACAGCTGTTCTTCCTTGAAAAAGTGGGCCACGGCATCGTTGATTTCGTTGGACGAATCCAGATCGATACCCAGCGGCTTTTCCAACACCACGCGCACATTGGGGCGGTTAAGGCCAACGGCGGCCAGATTTTCGCAAATGCCGGCAAACAGATTGGGCGCGGTGGCCAGATAACAGACCACCACCCGTTCCGGATGCTGGCCCACCGCTTCGGCCAGGGCCGGGTAGTGGGCGGCCTCGCCGGCATCCACCTGCAGGTAATCAATGCGGCTACGGAAGGATTCCCACGCCGCCGCATCGAAATGTTCCTTGATATGCTGGCGGGCGCTTTTTTCCACCAGTGCCAGGTAATCGTCGCGGCTCATCGCCTTGCGACCCAGCGCCAGCAGGCGGCCTTGCTGGTTGAGCAGGCTGGCGGCATGGGCCTGATACAGGGAAGGCAACAGCTTGCGCATTACCAGATCGCCGGTGCCGCCGAACAGCACCATATCGAAGGCCGGGGTGGGCGTGCTACGGTTATCCATAGTGATCTTCCGTCTTGTGCATTTGCAATGTAGTTATATTACCACCCGATTTGGTCATGTCCATGCGTGCAGCCAGGACAATCCGCAGAAAGCAACACCTACCCAATCGAGTATAAAACTATAAAACCCTTTACTGGAGTGACTTTCATGCCAATCACCCCCAATACGGCACTATCAGCCAGCAGCTGAATTCTTGCAATTTAAGTGTAGTAAAACTACCATTTACCCATATTCATCACGGGAATTGCCATGGCCCTGCACCCGGTACTACACACCGTTACCCAGCGCATCATAGATCGCAGCCGCGCACGCCGCGCAGCTTATCTGGATCACCTTCATGCCGCAGCCCAGCAGGGCAAGGTGGAACGCGCCCAGCTGTCCTGCACCAATCAGGCCCACGCCTTTGCGGCGATGCCGGACAATATCAAGATTCATCTGAAAGAAGCCCACCGCCCCAATCTGGCCATCGTCTCCGCCTACAACGACATGTTGTCCGCCCACCAGCCGCTGGAAGCCTACCCGGCCTGGATCAAGGAAGAAGCGCTCAAGGCCGGTGCCACCGCCCAGTTTGCCGGCGGCGTGCCCGCCATGTGCGACGGCGTGACCCAAGGCCAGCCGGGCATGGAGCTGTCCTTGTTCTCGCGTGACGTGATTGCCATGAGCACCGCCGTGGCCCTGTCGCACCAGATGTTCGACGCCAGCCTGTATCTGGGCGTGTGTGACAAGATTGTTCCCGGCCTGATGATTGGTGCGCTGACCTTTGGCCATCTGCCCGCGGTATTTGTGCCGGCCGGCCCGATGACCACCGGCATTGCCAACGACGACAAGGCGAAGGTGCGCCAGTTGTTCGCCGAAGGCAAGGTGGGACGGGATGTGCTGCTGGATTCCGAGTGCCAGTCCTACCACGGTCCGGGCACCTGTACCTTCTACGGCACCGCCAACTCCAACCAGATGATGATGGAAATCATGGGCCTGCATCTGCCGGGCACCGCTTTCGTCAATCCGGGCACACCGCTGCGCGAGGCACTGACCCGTGCCGCCGCCCGTCAGGCTGCCCACATTGCCGCCCAGGGGGACAACTTCACCCCGGTTGGCCGCATGATTGATGAAAAATCCATCGTCAACGCCATTGTCGGCCTGCTGGCCACCGGCGGCTCCACCAACCACACCCTGCATCTGGTAGCCATTGCCCGTGCTGCCGGCATCGACATCAACTGGGACGACTTTGACGAACTGTCGGCCATCATCCCGTCGCTGACCCGCGTTTACCCCAATGGCAAGGCCGACGTAAACCACTTCCACGCCGCTGGCGGCATGGGCTTTGTCATTCGCGAGCTGCTCTCTGCTGGCCTGCTGCACGAAGACGTGGACACCATCGTCGGCCACGGCCTGTCAGCCTATGCCAATGAGCCATGGCTGGACAATGGCACGCTCAAGTGGCGTCCGGCACCGGCGGTGAGCGGCGACGACAGCGTGCTGCGCACCGTGGCCGATCCGTTCAGCCCGGATGGTGGCCTGCGCGTGGTGGCTGGCAATCTGGGCCGTGCCGTGATCAAGGTATCCGCCGTCAAGCCGGAACACCGCATTGTAGAAGCACCTGCTCTGGTGTTCGACGATCAGAACGACATGCTGGCGGCGTTCAAGCGCGGCGAGCTGGAACGCGACTTTGTCGCCGTGATCCGCTTCCAGGGCCCGCGCGCCAACGGCATGCCGGAACTGCACAAGCTGACCCCGGCATTGTCCATCCTGCAGGAACGCGGCTTTGCCGTGGCACTGGTGACCGATGGCCGCATGTCCGGTGCGTCGGGCAAAGTGCCGGCTGCCATCCACGTCTCGCCGGAAGCGGTCTTGGGCGGTAGTATCGGCAAGGTTCGCGCTGGCGACATCGTGAGACTGGACGCTGTGGCCGGCACGCTGGAAGTAAAAGTGCCAGCAGCAGAATGGGCGGCGCGCGAGCAGGCCAGCGCCGACCTTGCACACAATCAATTTGGCGTGGGACGTGAACTGTTTGCGGTATTCCGCGAATCCGCCGACGCCGCGGAAGCTGGTGCCATGAGCTTCCATCACCCGCTGTGGAGAAACTGATATGGACGCTTTGACCCTGTTGCGCCAGGGACCGGTAGTACCGGTCATCGTGGTAAATGACGCCGCTGTGGCGGTAGACCTGGCGCGTGCGCTGGTGGATGGTGGCATCCGTGTGCTGGAAGTCACCCTGCGCACCAAGGCGGCCCTGGCTGCCATGCGCCGCATGCGCGACGAAGTACCCGGTGCCATTGTCGGCGCCGGTACGCTGCGCAACCGCGCCCAGCTGGAAGCTGCGCTGGACGCTGGCGCCCAGTTTGGCGTCAGCCCCGGCCTGACCCCGGAGCTGGCCTCCGCTGCGCGCAATGCCAACCTCACCCTGCTGCCTGGCGTGGCCACCGCCTCGGAAGCCATGCGTGCCCAGGACGAAGGCTTTGACATCCTCAAGCTGTTCCCGGCCGAAGCCGTGGGTGGCATCAAGCTGCTCAAATCGCTGGCAGGCCCGCTGCCGGACCTGCGTTTCTGCCCCACCGGCGGCATTGATCTGGCCAAGGCCAAGGACTACCTGGCCCTGCAAAATGTCCTGGCCGTTGGCGGCAGCTGGCTGACCCCGGAAGACGCGATTGCCAACCGCGACTGGGCCCGCATTACCGAACTGGCCAAGCAAGCCAGCGCGCTGGCGCAGTAAACCCACCCCACTCCGTCAAAGCCCGCCATGTGCGGGCTTTTTGCTGCGCCGCACACTGCAGGGTGATGGCACAGCCCGGCTAATCTGCACTACCATCAAGCCTTCATTCCCGCCCATCCCCACTCATGAAACTGTTTCTGGCCGAAGATGATGCCGTACTGGCCGATGCCCTGCTCACCCGCTTGGGCCAGCTGGGTTTTGCCGTCAGCCACTGTGACGATGGCTTGGCTGCACAACAGCTATTGCTGGCCGAGCACTTTGATGCGGTGATCCTGGATATCGGCCTGCCCGGTCAGGACGGGCTGAAAGTGTTGCGCAATGTCCGCGTACACCGGCCTGCCCTGCCCATTCTGCTGCTGACCGCACTGGACAGCATGGAGGACCGGGTGGCCGGGCTGGATGCCGGTGCTGATGATTATCTGGTCAAGCCGTTTGAATTCCCCGAGCTGGAAGCCCGTATCCGCGCCCTGCTGCGCCGTCATCGCGCCATCGACCCGCAACGCGACGAGCTGCAACGGGAAGAATTGCACTTTGGCCCCTTGCGGCTGGATCGCAGCGCCCAGCGCGCCTGGGCAGGAACGCAGCCGCTGGACCTGTCCGCCCGCGAACTGGAACTGCTGTTCATCCTGATGAGCCAGGCAGAGAAAGTACTGACCAAGGAGCAGATTTCCAGCGAACTCTCCGGTCAGGGCGAGGAAATCGGCAGCAATGCAGTGGAAGTGTATGTGCACCGCCTGCGCAAGAAGCTGGATGGCAGCGGCGTAGGTATCCGCGCAGTACGTGGCCTTGGCTATCTGCTGATGCAGGCTGCCGATGGCTGAAACCTCCCGTCCACGCCAGCTGTCACTGCGCCGCCAGTTGCTGCTGTGGTTGCTGCTGCCGCAGCTTGTATTGTGGCTGGCCGCCGCCATGCTGGCGCATGCCATGGCGGTGCGCTACACCAATGAGGTCATCGACCAGACCCTGGCGCAGACATCGCGCGCGCTGGCACGGCAGGTAAAGCCTTTCGGCAACGGCTTTTATGTCGACTTCCCCCGTGCCGCGCGGGAAATCCTGGAAGAAGACCCCAGCGACCGGGTGTATTACATGGTCAGCTCGCCGCCTTCCGCCTTCCTGCTGGGCGAACCGACCATGCCACCGCCACCGCATGAGCTGGTGGCCAAGGCGGGCAACAGCTATTTCTACAACGCCAGCATGAAGGGCCAGGATGTGCGGGTGGCGGCCCTGTACCTGCTGGCCGGCACGCCGGAACAACCGCAACTGATGCTGGTGCAAGTGGCCAAAAGCCGCGCCCTGAGTGCCGAACTCACCCGCAAGATCCTGCTGGACATGGGCCTGCCACTGCTGGGGCTGATGCTGCTGACCAGCCTGCTGGTATGGGCCGGCATCAGCCGTGGCCTGTCGCCACTGCGCCGCCTGCGCCGGGTGGTGGAAAACCGCTCGCCACGCGATATGGCGCCTATCGAAGTCAACAATGCCCCGGCAGAAGTACGCACCCTCACCGCCGCCATCAACAGCCTGCTGGAAGAGGTCAATCGTCAGGTCGAACAGCAGCGGCGTTTTATCGGCGATGCCGCCCACCAGTTGCGTACCCCGTTGGCCGGGCTGAAATCACAGACCGAACTGGTCAAGGCCGAACTGCAAGGCCACACACCTGACATTCCGCGTGCCTGCCGCCAGCTGGAGCAAGTGGAAACCAGCGTGGCGCGCTCCATCCATCTGGTTAATCAGCTGCTGGCGCTGGCCCGTGCCGAACCGGAAACCGGCCTGCAACGCAGCCTGCTGGACCTCAACCAGCTCACCCGCGAAGTCACCGCCGAAGCCGTGCCGCGAGCGCTAGCCCGCGGACTGGATCTGGGCCTGGACAGTGGCGACGAGAAGATGCCGGTGCTGGGCCATGCCGGTCTGCTGCGCGAGCTGCTGGCCAATCTGCTAGACAATGCCATCCAGTACACCCCGGCCGGCGGGGAAATTACCGTAGAGCTGCATCGCCAGCACAAGCAGCTACGCCTGGCGGTGCGCGATAACGGCCCCGGCATTGCCGCTGCCGAGCGCGACAAAGTGTTCCAACGCTTTTACCGGGTCAACCACCAGCCGGGCGGCAAGGGCTGCGGGCTGGGGCTGGCCATCGTACAGGAGATCGCCCGCCGCCATCACACCCGGGTGGAACTGAGCGACAACATCCCCCATGGCCTGTGCGCCAGCCTGTTGTTCAAACCAGAAAACAGCACGGAAAAATCAGATAAGTAGTGTAGTTGACACACTACGCTGCACCACTTTGCTGCATAGCAGCACCAGCGCAGTGCCTTGTCAGACTTGATAAATTCCAAATGTCATGATGCATTGCATCTGGTTTTTGTCATTTTCTTACAGCAATTCCGATCAAACCTTACACAAAACTTACAATCTGCCGCTATAGTTCTTGCACATCCCATATCCGGCCATTCTCCGGCCACAAAGGGATGAAACATAAAAACCGAAATGCAACGCTACAAGATGGAGACAAGAGAATGAAACGCAAGCAACTGAGCGCCGCCCTGCTGGCCGCCACCCTGCTGCCGGCCACGGTATTTGCCGGTGAAGTGGAAGTGCTGCACTGGTGGACTTCCGGTGGCGAGGCCAAATCCGTGGCCGAACTCAAAAAAATGATGACCGCCAAGGGCGATAACTGGAAAGACTTCGCCGTGGCCGGTGGTGGTGGCGACAATGCCATGACTGCGTTGAAAACCCGCGTGGTATCCGGCAACCCGCCGACCGCCGCCCAGATCAAGGGTCCGGCCATCCAGGAATGGGGTGCCGAAGGCGTGCTGGCCAATATCGATGCCGTGGCCAAGGCCGAAGGCTGGGACAAGCAGCTGCCGCCGGTGGTCAGCCAGGTGATGAAATACAAGGGCCAGTACGTGGCCGCTCCGGTGAACGTGCATCGCGTGAACTGGCTGTGGGTGAACCCTGACGCCTTCAAGAAGGCCGGTGCCAAGGTGCCGACCACCTGGCCGGAATTCTTCGAAGCCGCCGACAAGCTGCAAAAAGCCGGCATCCAGCCGATTGCCCACGGTGGCCAGCCGTGGCAGGACGCCACCCTGTTTGAATCGGTGGCGCTCGGCGTAGGTGGCCCGGCCTACTATAAGAAGGCTTTCGTACAGCTGGACCAGGCCACCCTGGCCGGCCCCACCACGCTGAAGGTGTTTGAAACCCTGCAAAAGGTGAAAACCTATATCGACAAGGGCGCAGCAGGCCGTGACTGGAACCTGGCCACCGCCATGGTAATCAACGGCAAGGCCGGTATGCAGTTCATGGGCGACTGGGCCAAGGGCGAATTCACCGCCGCCGGCAAGAAGCCGGGCAAGGACTTCCTGTGCGTAGCCGCACCGGGCACTGCTGGCAGCTTCACCTTCAACATCGACAGCCTGGCCATGTTCAAGCAGAAGGACGCCGCTGCGCAGAAGGCGCAGGCTGATCTGGCCGAAACCGTGATGAGCAAGAACTTCCAGGAAGTGTTCAACCTGAACAAGGGTTCCATCCCGGCCCGTCTGGATACGCCGATGGACAAGTTTGACGATTGCGCCAAGAAGTCCAAGGCCGACCTGACCGCTGCCTCCAAGAGCGGCGGCCTGGTGCCCAGCTTCGCCCACAAGATGGCCATGCCGTCTGCCACCGAAGGCGCAATGGATGACGTGATTTCGCAGTTCATGAACTCCTCCATGAGCCCGAAAACCGCCACCGAGCGTCTGGCCAAGGCTGGCAAGGTGCATTAAGCAAGCAGCAATATGGCCCCGGGCCTGCTGCCCGGGCGCGCTATGCCGTGGACAGCTGCCAGCCAAGCCGGCCCGGTAGCTGTCTGTCCCACACCGAAGCAAAACATGTACGTCGTCTGCCCTTCCGCACCGTGACCACGGTCGGGACGCGGCCTGCTGCGCGCCTGCGCCAGCACGCCACGGCTGCATGCAAGGATTGATTCATGTCCTCATCCCAATCACACGCCAGCCTGTCGGCGCTGGCAGACCGCTGGTTGCCCAAGCTGGTGCTGTCGCCCACCTTGCTGATCAGCCTGGTGTTCGTCTACGGCTTCATTGCCTGGACCGGCTGGCTGTCGCTGACCGAGTCACGCCTGCTGCCGCAGATGGACCTGGCCGGCCTGATCCAGTACCAGGCGCTGTTCGAGAATGACCGCTGGTGGACTGCCGTGGCCAATCTGGGCATTTTCGGCGGCCTGTTCATCGGCTGCACGCTGGCCGTCGGCCTGTTCCTCGCCGTGCTGCTGGATCAGAAAATCCGCGCCGAAGGCACGCTGCGTACCATTTACCTGTACCCGATGGCGCTGTCCTTCATCGTTACCGGCACCGCCTGGAAATGGATGCTCAACCCCGACATGGGCCTGCAGAAGGTCATCAATGACTGGGGCTTTCCTGACTTCACCTTCGACTGGCTGGTGGACCCGGACAAGGCCATTTACACCGTGGTGATTGCCGGGGTGTGGCAGTCGTCGGGTTTCGTGATGGCGCTGTTCCTGGCCGGTTTGCGCGGCATCGACGACTCCATCATCAAGGCCGCCCAGGTGGATGGTGCCAGCCTGCCGGTGATCTACTGGCGCATCATCATCCCCAGCCTGCGCCCGGTGTTTTTCAGCGTGCTGCTGATCCTGTCGCACATCGCCATCAAGAGCTTCGACCTGGTGATGGCGCTGACCGGCGGCGGCCCCGGCACGGCATCCGACGTACCGGCCATCTTCATGTACCAGTTTGCCTTTACCCGTGGCCAACTGGGCCTGGGGGCAGCCTCGGCCATGATGATGCTGATGACCATTGTCGCCGTACTGGTGCCGCTGATGTATATGGAAACAAGGAGCGCCAAACGTGGCTAAACACCTGACTCCCGGCCGCATCGTGCTGTATGCCGCACTGGTGCTGATGGCCATTTACTACCTGCTGCCCTTGTACGTGATGCTGTCCACCTCGGTGAAAACCCTGGACGACATCCGTGGCGGCAACCTGATTGCCCTGCCGCAATCCATCACCCTGGATGCCTGGAGCAAGGCCTGGTCCAGCGCCTGCACCGGGGTGGAATGTGGCGGCATGAAGGGCTTTTTCTGGAACTCGGTGAAGATGGCGGTGCCCTCGGTGCTGATTTCCACCCTGATCGGCGCGGTCAACGGCTATGTGGTGTCGATGTGGCGCTTCCGTGGTTCGGACGTGCTGTTCACCCTGCTGCTGGTGGGCTGCTTCATTCCCTTCCAGGTGGTGCTGCTGCCGATGGCGCGCCTGCTGGGCGAGCTGGGCATTGCCAATACCACCAGCGGGCTGGTGCTGGTACACGTGATTTACGGCCTGGCCTTCACCACGCTGTTCTTCCGCAACTTCTTCGTCACCATCCCGGACGAGCTGGTAAAGGCCGCGCGCATTGACGGCGCCGGTTTCTGGACCATCTTTTTCCGCATCCTGCTGCCCATTTCCGGCCCCATCTTCATGGTGTGCGTGATCTGGCAGTTCACGCAGATCTGGAACGACTTCCTGTTCGGCGTGGTGTTCGGCGGCGCCGATGCGCAACCGATCACGGTGGCGCTGAACAACCTGGTCAACACATCGACCGGCGTGACCGAATACAACGTCAACATGGCGGCGGCCATCATTGCCGCCTTGCCGACCCTGGTGATCTACATGGTCGCGGGTAAATACTTCGTGCGCGGCCTGACCGCCGGCGCCGTCAAAGGTTAAACAGGAGACAAACATGGCAAGCTTATCGATCCGTAATGTGCGCAAGGTCTATCCCAACGGCGCGGAAATCCTCAAGGGCATCGACCTCGACATCGAGGATGGCCAGTTCCTGATCCTGGTGGGCGGTTCCGGCTGCGGCAAGTCCACCCTGCTGAACATGATCGCGGGCCTGGAATCGGTGACGCACGGTGAAATCGCGATCGGCGAACGGGTGGTCAACAAGGTGCCGCCGAAAGAGCGCGACATCGCGATGGTGTTCCAGTCGTATGCGCTGTATCCGACCATGACGGTGCGTGAAAACATTTCGTTCGGCCTGGGCATCCGCAAGGTGCCGCAGGCGGAACAGGACAAGATCGTGGCGCGCGTGGCGGACACCCTGCAAATGGGCCACCTGCTGGAC